>JAQIIU010000002.1:1697500-2007187 GCA_036946625.1 Methylorubrum populi | reverse complement strand
AGCGGCCTCGCCCCGGCGCTGCCGCGGCCCGCCGCCCACGGCTCGATCCGGCGCCATCTGGCTCTGACCGTCGGCCTCTCGGCGGTCCTCGTCTTCGGCGTCGGCGGCTGGGCCACCTTCACCGACATCTCGGCCGCCGTGATCGCGCCGGGCCAGCTTGTGGTCGAGACCGACGTGAAGAAGGTGCAGCACCCCACCGGCGGCGTCGTCGGCCAGCTTCTCGCCCGCGAGGGCCAGCGGGTCGCGGCCGGCGACGTGCTGATCCGCCTCGACGAGACCCAGACCCGGGCCAACCTCGACATCGTGCTCAAGGCCATGGATGAACTCGCCGCCCGCCGCGCCCGCGACGAGGCCGAGCGCGACGGGTTCAAGACCATCACCTTCCCGCCCGACCTCGTTGCCCGCATCGACGACGACCCGACCGTGGCCCGGCTGATCGACGGCGAATCGCGCCTGTTCGCGGCCCGCGTCGCCGGGCGCGAGGGCCAGAAGGCGCAACTGCGCGAGCGCGTCGATCAGCTCCGCCAGGAGATCGCCGGGCTGACCAAGCAGGCGGCGGCCAAGGACCGCGAGATCAACCTGATCGGCCACGAGCTGACCGGCGTGCGCGACCTCTACGCCAAGAACCTCGTGCCGCTCTCGCGCGTCACCGCCCTGGAGCGCGACGCCGCCCGCCTCGAGGGCGAGCGCGGCCAGCTCGTCGCCTCCACCGCCTCGGCGCGCGGCAAGATCGCCGAGACCGAACTGCAGATCCTCCAGATCGACGGCGAGATGCGCACCGAGACCGGCAAGGATCTGGCCGAGATCCGCGGCAAGTGGTCGGAGCTGCGCGAGAAGCGCGTGGCGGCCGAAGACCAGCTCAAGCGGGTCGAGCTGCGCGCGCCGCAGGACGGCTACGTCCACCAGATGAGCGTGCACACGGTGGGCGGCCTCGTGACCCCGAGCGAACCGGCGATGCTGATCGTGCCGGCCTCCGACCAGCTCCTCGTCGAGGTGAGGGTGCAGCCGCAGGACATCGACAACGTGCGAATCGGCCAGAAGGCGGTGTTGCGGTTTGCCGCCTTCAACACGCGCACGACGCCGGAGATCGACGGCGAGGTGACCCGGGTCTCGGCCGACGTGAGTCAGGACGCCAAGACCGGGCAGAGCTACTACACGGCGCGCATCCGCATCCGGGACGACCAGCAGGAGCGCCTGAAGGGCTTGCGGCTGGTGCCGGGCATGCCGGTGGAGTCCTACACCCAGATCGGCGAGCGCTCGGTGCTGTCCTATCTCACCAAGCCCCTGACCGATCAGATCGCCAAAGCGTGGAAAGAGCGATGAGCCCGGGGAACTGAGAGCCTCGCCGGCTACAACTCCAGGGCCAGCCCATCATCCCGCTCCAACCCGCGCCGCTGAGCATGATCCAACGCGAGCCACTGCGCCCGCTTCTGCTCGTAGGCGATCCGACCCTGCTCGCGGTCGATCCCCCGGATCGCCATCACCGTCTCTCCCAGCGCAAGCCCGCGCTCCCGATCCATCCCGGGAATGCCGAGGAAGGCGTACTTCTCGATGCCCCCCCGAGAGACCCCCTCGCGCTCCTTCGCAGCCTCGCTCACCCGCTGAATTCCCCCAGCACGCCCCGGCCCTCCTCCGTCGCCAGCGCCCCCGCGATCAGCGCCTGGCCCGCCTCGCGCGACCCGGCCCGGTAGGGATCAGGAACTGCTGCGCCGCCTCCGACAGCCCCGGGATCTCCACCTGCGCCAGTTCCCGCCGCCTCTCCTCCTGCGACACGGTGCGGTCGTAGGTCTCCTCCCACTCGCCCAGCAGCGTCCCGACCCGCGCCGCCGCCTTCGGCAGTGCCGCCCGCGCCTCACGCCGCTCGCGGTCGTCACCCAGCAGCAGCACCCGGCGCCCGGGCAATGCGCCGAACGTCTCGGGCTGCGTCAGCGGCCGATACCCGGTCATGTCTGCGCTGAAGTCGGGCTGCTCGAACCGTCCATCACACCACGAAACGCCTCAAACCGCGAGGTTTTTAGAGGTGTCCAGCTCTACCCAATCGAAGCTTAACTGATCGGCGCCGCGCGACTTCGACTGCGATGAGGCTGCGGCAGAGCCGAAGTTGCATACCGACACTTGCGCATGGAGAAAAAGGGACCATAGGACCGTCAGAACATAGTTCAAAAATCTGGATATATCGAATTATTAAGAACGGACGTATACTTGATAATATTTTCGAAAAAGCCTAATAAAAATATGGGATGCCAATCCGACGGATTGGCATCCCATGTTGGAACACAAGATAATGCTTTCTAAGCTATCCTTGCTCGCAGAAATTTTTTAGGCCTGTGCAGAGGCTCCTACAGTCGATCCGCTGTAAGCCGATGCGAGGCAGATCCGAGCCAATGGCTGCTCATGACACTCAAATTTCTCTGTGCATACCAATTTGGCCCGGGATTTGCGTTCCTCAAATTGAGGATTGCCAAACCATATTTATTGGTTCTTGATGGTAGGATTTCCAGCAAAGAAATTTATGATCGATGTAATCCACGCTAAAAAAGGAAGATGGATGCCCGAGTCGATACTTTCTCGGAACCGTACGGTGCTCGACAGGCTGTTTCGTACGCACAGCAGTTGGCTGGCGGGCTGGCTGAGCAAGCAGCGTTGGACTGTCCATTCTTCCGAAGACCTGACTTCGGATGTCTTCTGCGCCCTGCTTACGATACCGAACCTAGAAGCCGTGAGTCAGCCGCGCGCTATGATGACGACGATCGCGCGTCGCCTCATCTACGATGCGCGTCGTCGGGACGATCTTCGGCGCTCCTATGAAGCGGAGTTGATGGCCCTGCCGGAAGCGCTGGAGATCTCGGCCGAGGAACGGCTGATCCTGATCCAGGCGCTTCAAGCTGTGGAAGCGATGCTCTCGACCTTGTCGCACAAGTCGCGGACCGCGTTTTTGAGAAGTCAGATCGGAGGAGCTCCTTACGCCGATATTGCGGACGAACTTGGCGTTTCGGTCAGCATGGTCCGCAAGTATGTTGCTCAAGGACTGCGCGCGGCCTATGCAGCGGTCGATCGACAAGGTTGAGCAGCGCGGATCTTCGCATGTCACCGACGCAACAGTTCGAGGATGCGCACGCCGAAGCCGCGATCCAGTGGATGGTGGAGATGAATTCGGGCGAGATGTCCGAAATTCAGGTCCGCGCCTTCGAGACATGGCTGAAGACGGACCACGCCAACGAGACGGCCTGGATTCGGCTCCAAGAGGGCCTGATGCCATGCGGAATTGCGGCGCGAAACGGGATGATGGGGCATGATGTCCTGACCCGGCGTCTCGCGGCAGGACGGCAGAACCGCCGAACCTTCATCGCGGGTTTGGCCAGCCTGATCGGGGTGGGGACCATCGGCTCGGGCATCGCCGACCGGTTCGTGCCCCTCGGCAACATCCTGGCGGATCGCTTCACCCGCACGGGCGGGCAAGAGACGGTGGCGCTCGCCGATGGAAGCGAACTCGTTCTCGCATCGCGGACCGCGATCAACATCGTCTACGAGACCGGATTGCGTGCCGTACAACTCCTGGACGGCGAGGTGCTGGTCCGGGCCGCCTCCCGGGCAACGCCCTTCGAAATCCGGGCCGGTTCGATGGCGCTGGAAACCTTCGGCGGGACGTTCCTCGTCGAGGGCCGCGCCGAGCGTCTCGCGGTGACCGGTGTGGAGGGCTCGGGCCGCGTCAGGCACGTGCCGGGCGGGCATGAGCCGGTTGCCTCCGGAGACATGGTGGAGTTCGCCGGCGGACACAGGCGGCGGCGGAAGGTCGATATCGAGGCCGCGACGGCTTGGCTCGAAGGATTGCTGGTAGCCAAGGACAGCGATCTCCTCGCGATCACGACCCAGTTGCAGCGCTACTTCTCCGGCATCATCCAAGTGGATCCTGCAATCGCGGACCTGCGCGCCACGGGGGTCTTCTCGCTGCGCAATCCGGAAGCGGCCCTCGACGCGCTCGCCGAATCCCTCGACCTTTCCCTGACACGCGTCTCCCGGCTCTGGATCAAGCTCGGTCCGGCGGGGAGAGGAGCGGCGTGACCATCATTTCTCGCCGGCTGCGCTGACCCTTTCGCGGGCTCGATCGTCAACCTGGGCAGGCAGGAAACGGAGAGCTGACGAAAATGAAGAGCCTGTCAGGGCGAGCGAGCCAGGCTCACTCAGCCTGGTCGGCTGTCGTGCCGCTGATCCTGATCGCGGCGACGGCACACGCCGATCAAACCCACCGATTCAACATCCCACGCGGCGATCTCGCCACTGAGCTGACGCAGATCGCCCTGACCTCGGGCATCCCGATCGTGGCGCAGGCCCATCTCGTGGCCGGGCGCATGGCCGGTCCGATCTCGGGCTGCGGGACCGCCGAGACCGCCGAGACCGCTTTGACGGAGGCGCTTGCGGGCACGGCTTCCGCCGTCGGGTCCGACAGGAACGGTGGACTCGTGCTGCAGGGCCTGGCGGTCGATGCGAGGGCGTCGACGGCCATGCACTGGGCCAAAGGGGAACCCGCCGCAGGGACGATGCCGAGCGACCGGGGCCTCGTGCCGGCCGGAATCATCTCCGATCATCGGTCGTCGGCGCATCCCGCTCCTGGCGCCGCAGGCGATTGCGGTGCGGACGACGGCGCTTCCGAGGTCGCAGGTGCCGCCGCTTCCGGCCTTGTCCGGTTGGGGGCGGAATGATGGTCGCCTCCCGTTCCCTTCGTGAGAATCCCTTCGCCGGAGACGCTGATCCGCCGCGCCACGGGTCTCCGCATGACGGCCGCGTGGTCGAACTCGTGTCCCGCGAGCCGAGCCGCGCGCCGCGCGCAGTCGATTCCGGCTGGCTGCGGACCGCCTTGGCCCGGATCGAAGCCGAAGCTGCACGCAGCGCGGACACGCACCTGCTCCGCGTGCCGCTGCACGGACTGCGCGACATCGACCTCTACGTGAAGGACGAATCCGCCCACCCCACCGGCAGCCTCAAGCATCGCCTCGCCCGCTCGCTCTTCCTCTACGGGCTCTGCAACGGCTGGATCGGTCCGCACACCACGATCGTCGAGGCGTCGAGCGGCTCGACCGCGGTCTCCGAGGCCTATTTCGCACGGATGCTCGGCCTTCCCTTCGTAGCGGTGATGCCGGCCTCCACCGCGGCGGAGAAGATCGCCGAGATCGCCCGCTACGGGGGTCACAGCCACATCGTGGCGCGGGCGTCCGAAGTCTACGCCGAGGCGGCCCGGATCGCGGTCGAGAGCGGTGGGCACTACATGGACCAGTTCACCTATGCCGAGCGCGCCACGGACTGGCGGGGCAACAACAACATCGCCCAGTCGATCTTCGATCAACTCGCGCGCGAGCGCTACCCGGTCCCGGCCTGGATCGTCGTGGGAGCGGGCACGGGCGGCACATCGGCGACGATCGGGCGGTATTTGCGCTATCGCAGCCACGCCACCCGCCTGTGCCTAGCCGATCCGGAGGCCTCGGTGTTCCATCGGCATCTCGCCGATCCGTCGTCGGCGTCGGCGACGAGCGCGGTCTCCATCGTCGAGGGGATCGGTCGCGGGCGGCTGGAACCGTCTTTTCTTCCCCGACTGATCGACGATTGGGTCGCGGTGGCGGATGCCGACAGCCTCGGGGCGGCCCGCGCCCTGTCGGAGACCCTGGGGCGCTCCTGCGGTGGATCGACCGGGACGAACCTCTGGGCCGTCGCGGTTCTGATCGCCGGGATGGTCGCGCGCGGCGAGACCGGATCGGTCGTCACTCTCCTGTGCGATTCGGGCGAGCGCTACCGCAGCACCCATCTCGACGAGGCGTGGCTCCGCGAACGGGGAATCGACGTGAGCGCTTCGCAGGCGGCGATGACGGCCTTCCTGAAGACCGGCTCTCTGCCGCCCTGCGCGCTCGAGAAGGCGCGATCCCGGACGGTCGGGCGATGAACCGCGTGCATCGGACGGTCCCGGCAATGGCGCTGGACGGCTCGGGCCTGCGCCGGCATGCGCTGCACGAGGACGTGCTGGCCATGTTCACCGGTGCGGGCCTCGTCTCGCTCGGCGTCGTGATCCAGGCTCAGGCGCAACTCCTGTCCGGCGGCATCGCCGGGCTGTCGATGTTCGTTGCGCGTCTGGCCCCGGTCGGATTCTGGATCGTGTTCTTCGTCTTCAATCTTCCCTTCTGCGCTCTTGCGCGGCGGCGGGGATCCGGGTTCGTGGCCAGAACCCTGCTCGCTGTGACGCTCACGGGCGCGCTGACCGAACGGACCGCGGCCTGGACCGGCTTCGCCACGATCGATCCGATCTACGCCGCCGTCGCGGGCGGGGCGCTGATCGGCATCGGTCTGATCGTGCTGTTCCGCCACGGCACCAGTCTCGGCGGCTTGGGCATCCTCGCCCTGTACCTGCAGGATCGCGTCGGCATCCGCGCAGGCTATGTGCAGATGGCCTTCGACGCAGCGCTCCTGCTCATAGCCTCTTCGGTCCTGCCGGCCTGGAACCTGGCCCTTTCGGCGCTCGGCATGCTCACGGTCAACGCAGTGATCGCGGCGCACCATCGTTCGGACCGGTACGTCGGCGTCACCGGCTGGGATCATCCCAACAGGCTCGGCGCCGGCACGGCAGGCGCTCCGAGGCCACGGAGAGGATTCTTGAGACGCCCGCCTCGCCCGTCCGCTACCTGCGGAGAGGGACAATCGAATTTTTTTCCGTCCGCTGAATCCGGTCGCCGAAAGAAAGTTTGAGTCGGGCGCTGTCACTTAGCGATTCTTATCCGTCAAAGCACGCGAAGCCTTCGATCTCCGAGGAGACGGGAAAGCGATGATGCGATCGATCTTCAAGGCCGGGCCGCAACGGGGTACGGGAAGCGGCCGTCGCCTCAGGCGAGCGACATTCGTCCTGGCCCTTGCTTGCGGCACGGTGATGCTGTCGCCTCCGCTCGTGCAGGCCGAGCAGGCGGGTTCCGCCGTGCCCCCTGGAACGATCGAAGCGCCTGCCGCACCGTCGGGAGCCGAGGCATCATCCGTCGCCGCACCTCCTGCGGGAGCAACCGAGGCATCGTCGCCTGCCGCGACCGCCGCTTCCGCGGCGACACCCGCGCAGATCCCCGCCGCGAAGCCGGAGAAGGCCGCCCACGACCTGTCCCCGATGGGCATGTTCCTGAACGCCGACCCGGTCGTGAAGGCCGTGATGGTGACCCTGGCCGCCGCTTCCGTCGTGACCTGGACCATCCTGCTGGTGAAAATGTTCAGCTTAGGGCTGGCCAAGCGCCGGATGCGGACGAACCTCAAGGAGATCCGCTCGGCGGGCAGCCTGGCGGAGGCGGGGCAGCGGGTGCGCCGCGGCGTCGGCGCCCTCCTGCTGGTCGAGGCCGAGGAGGAACTCGGCCTCTCCCGGGGATTGCCGAGCGAGGGCGTCAAGGAGCGGGCGGCCATCGCGCTGAACCGGGTCGAGGCGCTGGTCGGCAAGCGTATGGCCTCGGGCACCGGCATCCTCGCCACCATCGGCTCGATCGGCCCGTTCGTCGGCCTGTTCGGCACCGTCTGGGGCATCATGGGCAGTTTCATCGGCATCGCCAACTCGAACACCACCAACCTCGCCGTGGTCGCCCCCGGCATCGCCGAGGCGCTACTCGCCACCGGCATCGGCCTCGTGGCGGCAATCCCCGCCGTCGTCATCTACAACGCGCTCACGCGCTCCATCACCGGCTACCGCGCCATGACCGGCGACGCCGTCGCCTTGATCATGCGCCACCTCTCACGCGACCTCGACCGGCGCGAGTTCGGCACCTACGGCCCGAAGGGGTCCATCCGTGTCGCGGCGGAGTGAGGCCATGGCCGTCAATCTCGGATCCGGCGACGACGGCGACCTAGCCGAAACCGCCGACATCAACATCACGCCGTTCATCGACGTGATCCTGGTGCTGCTCATCATCTTCATGGTGGCCGCGCCTCTTTCGACCGTCGACGTGCCGGTCGAACTACCGGTCTCCTCGGCGCCGCAGCAGCCGCGCCCGGACAAGCCGGTCTTCGTCAGCGTGAAGGCCGATCTCGGCATCGCCCTGGGCGAGGATATCGTGGCTCGGCCGGCCTTGGGCGCCGCCCTCGACGCGGCCACCAAGGGCAACAAGGACGAGCGGATCTTCCTGCGCGCCGACAAGGGCGTACCCTACGGCGAACTGATGGGGGTGATGAACCTTCTGCGGGGTGCTGGCTACCTCAAGGTCGGCCTGGTTGGCCTGGAAGACGTTTCGGGCGGAGCCCAGCCATGATCCACCCGCCGCCCGAAGCCTTCGTGCGGGCCACCGAACGGCACCGCGCGCACGTGGAAAGCCGCGAAGCGTCTTCGGCGGCGCAGATCCTGGGCTGGGCGGCGGCGGGGCTGCTGACGCTGGGTCTGCATTTGGGCCTCTACCTCGCCCTGACGCAAGAGACGGAGCCGCCGCCCGCGCCCGTGGAGCTGCCGGCGGCGGTGATGATCGACATGTCGCCCGAGCCCATCGTGGCGAAGTCGGAGGTCGACAACGCCTCGGAGGGGCCGCCGGCCGCCGACGCGCAGCAGGCCGCGCCCGAGCCGGAGGAGGCCCCGCCGCCGCCTCCCGATCCGGAGCCGGTCGTCGAGGCTCCTCCTCCGCCTCCGGAGGTCAAGCCGCAGGCCGTGCTGCCGCCGAAGCCGCCCAAGCAGGAGGTGAAGAAGCCCGAGCCGAAGCCGCCCGAGAAGAAAGTCGAGAAGAAGAAGCCCGAAAAGCTCGTCCAGAAGAAGGACAAGCCGACCGCCGCCTCCCGCAGCGGCGGCGGCCCCCGCTCGGACCAGCAGACCGCCGACCGCACCGCAGCCTCCTCGGCCGGCGCGGCGATCAGCCAGGCGTCGCGGGCGACGTGGCAGAACGAGATGCGGGCTCGGATCGTACGCGCCAAGCGGTTCCCGCCCGGAGCGTTCGGCGCGGTCGGCGTGGCGGTGGTCTCCGTGACCTTCGCGGGCAACGGCAGCGTGAGCAGCGCCCGCCTGATCGCCTCGTCCGGCAACACGGCGCTCGATACGGAGGCCGTCGCCGTGATGTACCGCGCCGCCCCCTTCCCGCCGCCGCCCGGCGGGCAGGCGATCACCCAGACCATCCCGCTCAACTTCAGCCGTCGCTGAGACGCCGCCGTCCCGAGACCGTTTGACCTCGGGACACGATCAGGAACGAGCCACCGTGAAGCCGATGCTGCCGAAGTCATTCCCCCTCACGGATACGGACGCGCCCGGGCCCGCCGAACCTTGCGCACCCCGCAGACGTGGAAGTTCTCCTCGAACACGCGCCGGATCTCGACCATCAGCGCCGCGTCCGAGCGAGCCCGTGCCGGCAGCTTGCTGGGATCGGCCCGCCGCGCAGCATGGGCATGGTAGGTCGACGGGGCGATCGGCAGGACCTTGCAGATCGGCTCGACCCCGTAGGCCTCCCGGTGATCGTCGATGAAGGCGATCATGTCCGCGACCGGCGGTCGAGCTCGGCAAACGCAAAATAGGCGGACGCCTTCCGCAGGATCTCGTTGGCCTGCCGGAGCTCACGGTTCTCGCGCTCCAGCGCCTTGATCCGCTCGCGCTCGTCCGTCGTCGGTCCGGCCCTCTGGCCCTGGTCCCGCTCGGCTTGGCGGACCCAGTTCCGCAGCGTCTCGCCCGAACAGCCGATCTTGGCCGCGATCGAGCGGATCGCCGCATATTGCGAGCCGTGCTCGCCCTGATGATCGAACACCATCCCGACCGCGCGCGGACCTCCGGCGAAAAGGGGGTGCTGCGCTTCGTCATGGCTCCATCCTCTCAAGAGTTGGAGCCTCCGGGAAACACGGGACGGTTCACCGGTCGAGAAGCGGAATGGCGTGGGGCAGTTCGTGTGCCTGCCCTGGGGCGATGCCGAAGGCGATGGCGTGGCCTCGTCCGTCGGCGATCACGCAGGCCTTGGTACCATAGCCGCCACGAGAGCGGCCAAGCGCTTCACGATCATCTCGCTCGGGCACAGATCCCCCTTTTTGCAGCGCCCGCTGCCTTCTGGTGAGCCCGCACGCTGCTGCCGTCAAGGAAAGCCAGGCCCAGCGCGACGCCGCGTTCCTGCACGCGGTCGAGCAACCGCTCCCACACCCCGGCGCGTGTCCACCTACCTGAAGGTGCGCGAGGGCGGCCGGATCGTCTCGGTGGCCGCCATAGTCGCCGTGGCGGTGGATACGGAGGGCCGGCGTGAGATCGTCGGCCTGCACATCGGCCCATCGGAAGCCGAGGTGTTCTGGACCGATTTCCTGCGCAGCCTGGTCAAGCGCGGGCTCTCGGGCGTGCAACTCGTCGTCTCCGACGCCCACGAGGGCCTGAAGGCCGCCATCCGCCGCGTGCTGAAGGCGACCTGGCAACGCTGCCGGGTTCACTGGACCCGGAACGCGCTGGCCTCCGTGCCGCGGGCGCAGCAGACCATGGTCGCGGCCGGTCTGCGCCACGCCTTCCAGCAGTCCGATCAGGACGCGGCGCTCTCCAGCATCTGGCCGAGCAACTCCATAATCGCTGGAAGCTGAAGGGCTTCATCGAAGATGCGAGCGACGACGTGCCCGCTTACCGCGGCTTCCCGATCCAGCATCGAACGAAGTTGCACTCGACAAACCCGCTGGAGCGTCTCAAGAAGGAGATCAAGCGGCGCGCCGATGTGGTCGGCATCTTCCCTAACACGGACTCGATCCAGCGTCTGATCGGCGCGGTGCTTCTTGAAGCCAACGGCGAGTGGCAACTCCAGCATCGCTACAGGCAGGTCGAGGGCATGGCCGGACTTGCCTCAGCGCTGATCGAAGAGACCATCACCCTTCCACCGCAGGCCCCCTGACAGATGGCCGCTCCAATTCCACCCAGAAAGTCCACCTCATTGACGGACGCGACCGTGATGCCTCCGAGGAAGTGCCTATGAGCTTCATTGGGAAGCGCAGTGCCATAGGGCTCTATTGCTGGGCGATGATTCTAGCGCTTATCGGCTCGTCATCTGCCGGTCATGGTCAAGCCGTTCCTTTCGTCGGATCGCCCGGGGGCGCCGGTCAATATTACGATGCGGACGTGGTTGCATTCGATGAAACGACGAAGATCTGGGGATTTACGCCAGATTTCTTCATGTTCTCCGAAGACATCTCCGTGAACAACTGTTCATCCCGGCTGGCAGCATCGCACAACCGTGGGTTGCGACTGATCCAGATTGTCGGAACGAGCAAATACACGCTGGAACAGGTCCGCGACGGGGCGGCCGATGCGGCAATCATCACCAAGGCGAAATGCTATAATGGCCACAAGGACATCGTTCGTGTCTTCCATGAGATGAACGGCAATTATTCGGGTAATTGGGGGCAGAAGGATCCCTCCATCTATATTGCTGCCTTCCGTCATGTTGCAAAGATCTTCAAGCAATTTGCGCCCGATATCCAAGTCTGGTGGACGCCGAATGTCTGGGGAAATCCGCCTTACAACATTGATCCTCAGCCTTATTATCCCGGCGACGACTATGTCGACACGATCGGACTGGACGGCTACACCACGGCAAGCTCGAACTTCGCCGCGCGTGACATCTTCAGCAACAGGCGCGGCGTCAATCTCGGCGGCATGACGATCCCCGATTGCTTCGGTATCGTGGCTGGTACCATGGGTGGTCGTACGGCCGGAACAAAGCCGCTCGTCATCTCGGAACTCGGTGTCGACAACAGGCTCGCCAATCCCGGTGCGGCGTCTCCGTCGGTATCGGCAACGACACAGGCCGCTTGGATGACGGATCTTTTCGCCTGGCTGTCGTCCAAACCATTCGGCGCGCGACTGACCGGCATCAACTACTGGAACCGGTCACCCTATACCATCCGGGACGGTGCCGCTTTGTCGGCTTTCAGGACCGGTGTAGCGAAGTTTCGTGCGGCATACCGATAAAGGTTCGTCCGCGCTTCATGCCGGCCGAGAGGTCCTGAGCGATGGCCAAGGTGCCGCCGAGCAGCGATGCGGCGATCCATGAGCTGCCTCCTGATTCTTGCCTTCCTCGATCGCGTCCCGACGCCGGGTAGCATCACGGCTATGAGCAAGGAGGCCTTCGTCGCGACCGCCTCTTCAAGATGACCGCCGCCAAGCTGCGCCGAGCTCGGGCCGCGATGGAAAAGCCCGAAACCCGGGTCCGCGACCTCTGCGTCGAGCTGAGCATCACGCGCCAGACCCTCTACCGGTTCGCCGGTCCACGCGGCGAACTGCGCGCCGACGGCGAAAGTCTCATCGCTCAGAGCCTGTTTGACCGGCCGCCGTGTCTTCGTCAGGCAACGGCAGGGCAAGAGGAAAGCCATAACTCCCATCCCCACCCTCATCCTGAGGCGCCGCGAAGCGGCCTCGAAGGGTGTTCCAGATCCCGCGCGATCCCTGGAGCATCCTTCGAGGCCTCCGCTGCGCTCCGGCACCTCAGGATGAGGGTGGGGATGGGATCACCGCAGTCAAACAGGCTCTGAGACGTATGCCTTTTAAGGTTCGTTTATATTAACTATATCCTTGCAATGAGCGAAGCATTGCAAGGATCCGATCCAGTCTGGTCTGCCGTCATTGAACGGTTCGAGAACTATGCGCCGACGAGCCTGATGGCCCGCACGGCCTTGGAACACGCGCTGCCGGCCGGCTGGATCGACGAGGTGTTCGAGCAGCATCGCCAGCGGCAATACACGCGGGAGTTGCTGTTCTCCACTGTCGTCAGGCTGACGATGCTCGTCGCTCTCGGCCTGCGCTCGTCGTTGCACGCCGCTGCGCGCGAAGCCGAAGACCTGACCGTCTCGCTGCCCGCCCTCTACGACAAGGTCAACCGCACCGAGCCCGACCTGCTGCGCGCCCTCGTGCGCGGCAGCGCGACCCGACTGGCCCCGGTGATGACCGCGGCGGGCACCGGCCATCCGAGCCTGCCGGGCTACGCACTGCGCGTGCTGGACGGCAACCATCTGCCCGGCAGCGACAAGCGCCTGAAGCCTCTGCGCGCGCATCGCGGCGCCGCCCTGCCGGGGCAGACCCTGGTCGTCTACGATCCCGATACCGGCCTGGCCGTCGATCTGGTGGCGGCCGAAGATGCTTATGCCGACGAACGGGCGCTGGCCCGGGCCCTCCTGGACGCTGCCGCGCCCGGTCAGGTCTGGGTCGCCGATCGGCACTTCTGTGTCCGGACCTGGCTGCAGGGTCTGGTTGAGGCAGGCAGCCACTTCGTGGTGCGTCGGCACGGCAACCATCCCCGCCTGGGCGCGCAGGGGGATTGGCAGGCGTGCGGCTCCTGCGAGACCGGCACACTGTGTGAGCAGAGCATTACGCTGGAGGGGAGCGGCGATGCGTGGCGGCGCATCGCGCTGAGCTTGACGGCGCCAACGACGGAGGGAGACCGGACGATCTGGCTGTGGAGCAACCTGCCGGCGAGCGTCAGTGCGGCGCAGATCGCGCAGGTGTATCGGCGACGCTGGCGGATCGAGGGTCTGTTCCTGCAGATGGAACGGGTGCTGCACAGCGAGGCCGGTCGCCTGGGTCGTCCGCGGGCGGCCCTGCTGGGGTTTGCCGCTGCCGTTCTGGCCCACAACGTGCTGAGCCTGCTGAGCGCGTGCATCGAGCAGGTGCACGGGCCCGAGCCGCGGGTCTCGGTGTTCCACCTGAGCCGTCAGATCGGTGCCGGCTACGAGGGGCTGATGGTGGCGCTCGGACACGGCTCTGTGTTGACGGGCCAGGAGGATGCGGCGAGCGTCGCGGCCCGCTTGCTCGCCTTGGCGGAGCGGGTCGACCCAGGGCGGATTGCAACCAGCCCGCGTGGTCCCAAGCGCAAGGTCGACAAGCCCTATGTAGCGGCGGCTACGGCCCGAAAACACGTCGCCACCGCCAGGGTCCTCGAAAAGGCCAAGCTAATGGCTAAGAAAACACCTTAAAAGGCATGGCTCTCAGAGCCTGTCCGAGATCATATTGTTTTCTGGCAGAGCTTTCGCGTCATGAGGCGGATGGAGGCGAGCAGCAGGAAGGCGCGCGCCGTTCTGCTCCGGCATTCCCAGTCCTTAGCCAGACGCCGGCAGCGGTTGAGCCAGGCAAAGGTCCGCTCGACGATCCAGCGCTTGGGCAGCACGACGAAGCCCTGGGCCTGATCGGACCGCTTGACGATCGTGAGCTTGAGCCGGCGGCAGGCCCGGCGCAGACCAGCCTTGAACGCTGGTCCCTGGTAGCCGCCGTCGGCATACAGCCGCAGCAGGAACGGGTAGAGGCCAAACAAGCTCGCCATCACCCACACGCCGCCGGTGCGGTCTTGCACGCTGGCCGGATGCACCAGGGCGTGCATCACGAAGCCCTGCGTGTCGACGAGGATGTGCCTTTTCTTGCCCCGGACCTTCTTGCCTGCGTCGTAGCCCGACGGGTCGATCGCCCGCCCCCTTTTTCCGCGCCCTTCACGCTCTGGCTGTCGAGGATGGCCGCGCTCGGGCTGGCCGCCCGGCCCGCCCGCTCGCGGCAGGCCACGAACAGCGCGTGGTGGATGCGCGCCAGCGTGCCGTCGTAGTCCCACAGATCAAGATAGCCGTGCACGGTCGAGCGCGGCGGCAGGTCCGTCGGGATCGCGCGCCATTGGCAGCCGGTGCTGAGCACGTACATCAGCCCGTCCACCACCGCGCGGATGTCCACGCTGCGCTTGCCGCCGCCCGGCTTGGCCGGCGGAATCAGCGGCTCGATCAGCGCCCACTCCTCATCGGTCAGATCACTCGGATAGCGCAGGGCACTGCGGTCGTAGCGGGCCCGGTTCTCCTGTGTCCACATCGCAAGCTCCCAGACCGAGGCTGCCTTCCACCACAACCCACTCCAGCGTATCAATATGTCGTCGGACAGACTCTCAGAGACGGGCGCGGAACTAGCCGTCAGCCGCCCGATGTAATTACCCAGGCCCGTGATGGCGGGGATCAGGCGCTGACAGTCTTGAGGATGGTGGCGAAGGGGCCGACACCGGACAGACGGGCGGTGTCGACGACGGTGCGGATGTCGGCCTCGCCGGAGGCCGCCCACATGGCGCGGTAGCCGTTGGTCAACTGACATCGCCGATCTCCTCAATCGGCCAACCCTCCCATTCCAAACTTGCCCCAGACTGACTCCCTTAATTCCTCACCGCGGCCTAACATTACAGTTGCGTTTTTGGCGAGGTTCTGACTCCATGCGGCACCATGATTCGTGCATCATGGACGCCGGGGGCCTCGATTGAGGCGACGCTGGAGCTCTGGGCCTCTTCGCTGCGGGAGGTGAAGGGACGCATGCGCCCGCTGTTTTCTCAGGAGCGGGTGGCGGCCTCGGCGGGAGCATTCCTGGACGGACTGCTCGGCGCGGAGCGGCGCAAGACCAGTTGGATGCGGGCGGAAGCTGCGGGCGATCCCGGGCCCTGGCGTCAGCAGGCCGTGCTCGGTCGCGGACGCTGGGATGCCGACGCCCTGCGCGACGTCGTGCGGGACTATGCCCTGGAAACCCTGGCCGACCCGGACGCGGTTCTGGTTCTCGACGAGACTGGCTTTCTCAAGCAGGGCAAAGCCTCGTGCGGTGTGCATCGCCAGTACACCGGCTCGGCCGGAAAGATCACGAACTGTCAGATCGGCGTGTTCGCGGCTTACGCCTCGCACCACGGTCACGCGTTCATCGATCGGGCCTTGTACCTGCCCAAGACCTGGACCTCGGATCCGGCCCGGCTGGCCGCCGCCCACGTGCCGGAGGGGACGAGCTTTTCGACCAAGCCGGGATTGGCTCTAACGATGATCGAGCGGGCGATGACCGCCGACGTGCCGTTCTCCTGGGTTGCGGCCGACACCGTCTATGGGGTCGGCGACATCGAGATGGCTCTACGGCGCGCGGGCAAGGGCTACGTGCTCGGGGTCAAGACCGATCACCTGTTCAATTCCTGGGTCGGCAAGCCGCTGGTGGCCGGCACCGCCGAGGCGATCGCGAACGGCCTCGCTCCGACGGCCTGGACGCGCCTGTCGGCGGGCGAGGGCACGAAGGGCGCGCGGCTGTACGACTGGGCTTACTGCGAGTTGGCCGACCTCGACGGTGCCGACTACGATCAGGCCGGCCTGTGGACGCGCGGCCTGCTGATCCGCCGTAGCCTGACTGACGGCGAGCGGGCGTACTTCACGACGTGGTGCCCGGCCGGCACGTCGGTCGCGACCCTGGCGACGGTCGAGGGCCAGCGTTGGACGATCGAGGACGCGTTCGAGACGGCCAAGACCGAACTTGGGCTCGCTCATAATGAGACCCGTTCCTGGCACGGCTGGCACCGGCACGTCAGCTTGGTGATGATGGCCTTCGCCCTGCTGGCCGTAATCCGCCATCACGCCAACGCGCCGCCCCCAAAAAGACGGGCGCGGCCGAGACCGCCCGCGCGCTGATCCGCTGGTCGGTCCAGGAGATCCGCCGCATCGCGGTGCGGCTGGCACAGCGGCGCATCCAGCCCGCTCACGTCATCGCATGGTCGCTCTGGCGACGGGCGCATCAGGCGACCGCCCGAAACGCCCATCTCAAACGCCGTGCGTCAGCCGACAGGGGACGTCAACGGCGTAAGCCCAGCACAATGAACAGCAAGCAAAAATGCTTTAAAACGCAACTGTAATGCTAGGCGTCGAAGATGCTTCAGTAACTCGCAACTACGTTACGATCCAGGGGACTGAAGAAGCCACTGGGAAGGCCGTTCGTGTCCTTCTACTGAGCCCCCTTGATTGCCTACGCAGTCGCCTCTCTAACTTAAATTTCTTGAGGCGAAGCGACGAGATACCGGTCAACCAAGGCCACGCTAGGTGTTTGATCCCAGGGTTTGATGGTGCACTCTTCACGTTGGAGTGGAGGGACGCGCTATGGGCCAAGTTCTTCACGGCAGCGCCACCACGACGGAGGCAGTCCGTCGAGCGATCCAGCATAGTCAAGCGAGCCTGAGGGCGCTCTCGAAGCGCTACGGGATCAACCGGAAGACGGTCGCCAAGTGGCGGCAGCGGACCTCGGTCGCCGATCAGCGCACGGGTCCGAAGGATCCCCGCTCGACGGTGCTGTCACAGGAGGACGAGGCGGTCGTCGTCGCCTTTCGCCGCCATACGCTCCTGCCGTTGGACGACTGCCTCTACGCGCTCCAGGCGACGATCCCGCACCTGACCCGTTCGTCGCTGCATCGGTGCCTGCAGCGCCACGGCATCAGCCGACTGCCGGAGGTCGACGGTGACAAGCCCAAGCGGTCACGCTTCAAGACCTGCCCGCTCGGCTATTTCCACATCGATCTGGCCGAGGTTCACACAGCCGAAGGGCGACTCTACCTGCTCGTCGCTATCGACCGCACGACCAAGTTCGCCTTCGTTGAGCTCCACGAGAAGGCCACGCGGCGGGTCGCAGGTGACTTCCTCCGCCATCTCATCGAGGCCGTGCCTTACAAGGTGCACACGGTGCTCACCGACAACGGCACCCACTTCACCACGCCCGGCAACGTCGCCTCGGCCGCTTCCGTCATCAAGGAGGCGATTGTAGCCGGCGAGACCTTCCGAGCCCACAGCTTCGAACTTGCCTGCGCCCGCAACGATATCGACCATCGGCTGACCAAACCGCGCCACCCCTGGACGAACGGTCAGGTCGAGCGGATGAACCGCACGATCAAGGACGCGACGGTCAAGCGCTACCATTACGACAGCCACGCGCAACTCCGTGCGCACTTGGCCGACTTTGTCAGCGCCTACAACTTCGCACGCCGTTTGAAGACCCTGCGCGGCCTCACGCCCTACGAAGCCATCTGCAAGGCATGGTCCGCTGAGCCCGGCCGCTTCAGGTCAAACCCGCTCCACCAAATGCCGGGACCAAACAGATAGCGTTGCAATCCTTCGGTGCTTCATAGAAGACCTCCTGAAAGAAAGCGCGGTTAAGAAGGCGCAGACCACGCTCTCAGAGCTAGTATACATCATAAAAGATGAGCACATAGGCCGCCTATCTCATCTGGAACACGGGTTGCGCCCGGAAACAATATTGCAGCACTTCCTAGATCATCCAGGATTGGATGAACGCTGGCGAATGTTAATTCTCCGGCGTGCCCTGGAACGCACAGAGAAGCGATTGGCCTCTTTCGAAGAAAGATTGGCGGCGCGGCTTAGTCTCAGAAGAGGCCAGTAGCGCGCTTCACCACGCAAGAAGCACCGCCCTTAGGCTGGCGTACCTGCCCGAAAACAACCTGGGCCCCTCGACGCGCTTTGTTCTGTGCCTTTGCGAATGGACATGCGCGCACTCGAAATGCGTCTTGACCGAACCCTCCCGGCTGCTACGTGTTCTCTCTTCGTTCTAGCTGGAGAGACACAAGGGGTATGCGCAAAGACGCTCTGCCGAACGCGCCGTTGCCTACCCCTCGTAGCGGCCCCGTCGAGGACATCGCACGGGCCTACCTCGTGACCGCTCACGGGGACGCTGAGGCCGCTCTCCACGCCGCCATCGCGGACGCCCTAGCCGACCTCTGCGAAGCCGAACGCCGCACGCGCCGCCAGGACCGGCTCATCTCCCGTGGCTACGTGCGGGCGGCCCTTCACGAGGCGGTGCGGTAGCAGCGTCATGCGCCCGCCCATCCGGCCTGACGTTCCCTGCCTCGCGGCCTATCCCTACGTCATCGTGCGGGTGGCCTGCCCGCATTGTCCGAACCGCACGGGCAGCTATCGGCTCGCCCGGCTGGCCGCACGGCTTGGCCCTGAGACCCCACTGGAGGATGTGCTTCGGCGCATCGCTTTCGATTGCCCGTGGCTCGATGAGCGCCACCCCAGGTCCAAGAGCCAGTACGTCCCGAAGTGCAAGGCGCATTTCCCCGACCTCGAAGCCGCCAGCCCACAGCCACCGGACATGCCGCCTGGGCTGATGAAGCTCCGCGTGGTGCAGGGAGGCAAGGCGTAGCTGTGCCGAAAATACCGCCGCCCTCAGAGGGCCTTCCGCGTAGCCGTCTTCCTGCGCCGCCGCGTTCTCCGCTTCGGCTTGCTCAAGGTGCCCGTAGCGGGCTTCAACATCTCCGTGAGCGCCGCACGTTGCTGGCGACGCACCGCGTTGGCTGCGTGGCCTCCCCACCACCCGAGCGCCCCGTTGACGGACGAAAGCCATAGGCTGAGTGCGGGGTTCTTCATGGTGCGACCTCCGAGGGATCAACGGGCCCTGCGGAGATCGGTTCACCAACCTCAAAACCTCTGACAGGCGGTCGATGCTGTGGCCTGGGTTCGCGGCGGCATCGTCCCGCCCCCTCGTCAACCGCTACAAAAGCCACTACAAAGACCTCCGTTCGCGCTCGAAGAACACCAACGATTTCAACGGACAATTCTGGTACGGAGGGTCTCCCGCCGTCCGCACCACGGGTTTGAAATGGTAAGCACCGCTAGTAATACCGTTTCCGCTTGATCGCTTCGGGTTTGGCCCCCCTCCGTCATCGCGAGCGGCCGCGAAGCGATCCAGGGCGCGACAGATCCGGAAAGGGCGCGCCCTGGTTTGCCACGGCTTCGCCTCGCAAGGACGCAGGACAGGCCGAAGTCTGTCTGGTTGCGGAACGCTGTCGGGACGCCGCGCGTGGGCGGTCAAAGCGTACGCATGACGCCTTGAGGGTGTGCGCCGCCGTGTCCTCCGGGCCCGCAGTGCCGCGATCCGCGTCCTGCGCCAGGACCGGGGCGGCGAGCGCCCAAGCAGACGAAGCAGGATCGCTCGAGGCGATCGCATCGTGTCCGGCCCCCTCGCGGTCGCTCGCCGCGCCATCACGGATTCCCCAGGCCCGGCCGTCGCACAAGTCCGGTTGAGACGCTGGATCAAATCGAATGCTCAAAATCCCAGCATCGCCCGCACGTCCGCGGCCGTGACGCCGCGAGCCCTCAGGTCGGCGAGCGCTTCGGAGCCCTTCGACTTGGCGAGTTTCTCGCCGCTCTCCGTTCGGATCAGTGCGTGATGGTGATAGGCCGGCGCGGGGAGACCGAGAAGGCTTCGGAGCACGGCGTGCAGGTCGGTCGCGGCCTCCAGATCCTGCCCGCGCACGATGTGGGTGATGCCCTGCACGGCGTCGTCGCAGACGACGGCGAGATGGTAGCTCGTCGGCACGTCGCGCCGGACGATCACCGCGTCGCCCCAGCGACCGGGATCGGCCGCGACCGTTTCCGCCGCGCCATCGTCGGGTGAGAAGCGGCGGATCATGAGAGGTTCGGCGAGGGTTCGGAGCGCGTCCGGCATGTCGAGGCGCCAGGTATGCGGCGCGCCCCGCTCCCGCAGCGCCCTCGCTTCGGCCGGAGGGAGGTGGCGGCAGGTGCCCGGATAGAGCGGGGCGCCGTCGGGGTCGCGCGGAACCGCCTCTCCCCGCGCCTCGCGGGCGGCGGCCTCCGCCGCGATCTTCCCCCGCGAGCAGAAGCAGGGATAGATCAGACCGCTCTCCGCCAGCCGGTCGCGCGCCGCGGCATAATCCGAAAAGTGCTCGGACTGGCGGCGCGGCGTGGCCGCGAAAGCGAGGCCGAGCCATTCGAGGTCGGACAGAATGCCGGCCACGAAGTCCGGCCGGGCGCGGCCGAGATCGATGTCCTCGATGCGCAGGATCAGGCGACCGCCGAGTCTTCGCGCGATGCGGGCGTTGAGAAGGGCGGAGTAGGCGTGGCCGAGATGCAGGCGGCCGTTCGGGCTTGGCGCGAAGCGGAGCGTCGGCCCGGGCGTTCCGGCCGCTCCTTCCCAGGGGCCGACGGTCGGCCCGCGGGACGATGCCCTCGTCACGGCTCTCCGATGCGGCGCAGGCAGGCCACGGCGCCCGGCGTGCAGGCGATGCCCGGCAGCGAGCAGGCGGCGCCACCATCCTCGATGCGGCGGCAGACCTTGCAGCCGTCGCCCCACTCGGCGCAGGCCGGATCCTCGGCCGGCGCCAGCGCCGCGTGCGGCCGGGACGCGCGGGGCGCGAGGGCGCCGAGCAGCACGGTCGCGGCCACGAGGGCGAGGACGCCCAGGGCCACGCGGCGGTCGCGGCGGGCGGTCTGCGGATCGTGAAGGGGGTCGGCGGCCATGCCCGGTGTTGGCGCGGATGCGGCGGGGCTGTCAACGCGGGGCCGTCAGGTGCCCGGCGTTCCGAACTCGGGCGACGCGACGAGGCGCGCCCCGCGCCGGAGGCGGTCGAGGCGTGCAACGGGCCTGGAAACAGCCGGCATGCTCGTTGCGATGGCCCGTCGGTCCATAACGAGAAGCGGCCCGGGAGGAGAGACCCACGCCATCACGAAAGCCCCCGCGCATGCTCTACGGCCTCTCCTTCCTGACCTGCATGGTCGCCAATCCCACGCATGGCGACCGCTGGCGGGTGGCGCGGTTCCGCTGCGGCTCGCCGCCCAAGGATGACGGGACGCGGATCTGATCCGGATATCCCGCCCTCCACGGACGGCGCGACGCGTCAGGCCGCCGGCGCGGCCTTGGCCGCCAGCGCCGCCGCGACGGCACGGGCGAAGGCCACCGGGTCGCGCGGCGTGTCGCCGTCCTGGACCCGGGCGAGGTCGAGCAGCGTGCCGGCCTCTTCCTTCACATCCTCGCCGGCCTCGGCCCGCTCGTTGAGCGCGCGGATCAGGGCGTGGCGCGGGTTGATCTCCAGGATCGGCGCGCCGCCGCCGAAGCCGCGGCCGGCCCGGCGCAGCAGGCGCTGCATCTGCAGGTCCGGTCCGGTGCCGGAGGCGGCGAGCACCACGGCGCTGTCGACGAGGCGATCGGTGGTGCGCACGTCGGAAACGTCCGGCTCCAGCGCCAGCTTGAGCGCGGCGACCAGCCTGTCGAGCGCGGGCGTCTCCTCCGCCGCCTCGCCCGCGGGCTTGAGCTTCGCGAGGTCGGCAGACCCTTGGGTCACCGAGCGCAGGGGCTTGTCCTCGAACTTGGCCAACTGCTCCGGCCAGAACGCGTCGACGTGATCCGACAGCAGCAGGACCTCGACGCCGCGGGCGCGAAAACCTTCGAGCTGCGCGGAGTTCTTGAGCGCCTCCACGTCGTCGGCGACGAGGTAGTAGATCGCCTCCTGCTCCGGCTTCATCCGCGCGACGTAGTCGGGCAGCGAGGTCCAGCCCGCTTGCGTCGAGGAGCGGAAGCGCAGGAGCGGCGCGATCTCGGCGCGGCGCTCGAAATCCTCGTAGATGCCCTCCTTGAGGATCGGCCCGAAATTCTCGAAGAACTTTTGGTACTCCTCGGCCTTCTCGGCGTTCTTCGCGCGGTTGGCCAGTTCGGTGAGGACGCGTCCCGTCACCGCCCGGCGGATCTTCTGGAGCGTCGGCGTCGATTGCAGCATCTCGCGCGAGACGTTGAGCGGCAGGTCGTCGGTGTCGACCACGCCGTGGACGAAGCGCAGCCAGTTCGGCAGCAGTTCGGCCTCGTCGGTGATGAACATGCGCCGCACGTGCAGCCGCACCTTGGAGCGGCGGTCGTCCTCCACCGCCATGAACGGCTTCATGCCCGGCACGAACAGGAGGCCGGTGAATTCGAGCGCGCCCTCGGCGCGCCAGTGCAGGGTCGCCCAGGGCTCGTCGAAGCCGTGGCTGACCGTGCGGTAGAACTCCTTGTACCGCTCTTCCCCGATCTCGGATTTCGGCTGGCGCCAGAGGGCGGTGCCGCGGTTGGCCGCCTCCTCCTTGCCCTCCGCGTCGCGGATCGCGATCGGCACGGCGATGTTGTCGGCCCATTTGCGCACGACGTGGTCGAGCCGGTAGCTCTCCAGATACTCGTCGGCATCCTCCTTCAGGTGCAGGACGATGTCGGTGCCGGCCTGCTCTCGTGCCGCCGGTTCCAGGGTGTAGCTGCCCTTGCCGTCGGAGGCCCAGGTCCAGGCCTCGTCCGTCCCGGCGCGGCGCGCGGTGACGGTGACGCGATCCGCCACCATGAAGGCGGAGTAGAAGCCGACGCCGAACTGGCCGATCAGGCTCGGTCGCATCTCGCCGCCGCCTTCGGCCGCCTTCTCGCCGAGCGCCTGCGAGAAGGCGCGGGTGCCGGAGCGGGCGATGGTGCCGAGGTTCTGCGCCAGTTCCTCCTTGCTCATGCCGATGCCCGCATCGGAGATCGTGAGCGTGCGCGCCGCCTTGTCGGGAGCGATCAGCACCCGCGCGTCGGCGGGGAGCGCCAGGGCCTCGTCGGTCAACGCCTCGAAGCGGCGCCGGTCGGTCGCGTCGGCGGCGTTGGCCACCAGTTCGCGCAGAAAAATCTCGCGGTCGGAATAGAGCGCGTGGACCACGAGGTCCAACAGGCGCCCGACCTCGGCACCGAATTCGTGCCGCTCCACCGTCTCGCTCAAGAGCCACCTCCCCGACTGACGTGTCTCACCGGACGCCCACGCCGGCGCGGCGGGTGTTCGGTGCAGGACACTCGAAAATGCGGGGGCGATATGCCCATGACGAGACGGTAATTCAATCGCCGCGCGCGGGTGCGCAGGGCTGCGAACGCAGCTCAACGGGACGTGCCCTCCGGATGCGGCGTCGCCACGACACCGCACGGTCGTGATTCCGGGGCGCCGACAGCGGCGCGAAGGCGTCGCCGTCCTCAGGCTGCCAGGGTCGCGGGTTCGGCGGCAGGCGCCGCCTCGATGCGCTGATGCACGGTGTCGAAGGCGGCGCGGATCGCCGCCACCGCGTCCTCGACGGCGACCAGGGCGGCGAGTTGCATGGTGCCCGGAATGTCGCCGACCCGCCGCGTGGCGAAGACAATGGCGTGCTCGAGCCTCAACAGTTCTTCCTCGGCGCTGTCGCCGGAAAGACTCGACAAACGCTGAAGCGCCGCCTCCAGGGCGTGGCGCAAGACAAGGGTTCTCACGCGATCCTGAAGGATCGCCCGGTCATTCTGCTTCATGTGATGAAGTGTCCGCCGATTCGCGGAAATGATGATGTCACCGCGTCGGCCGCCGCGCAGTTCCTTTTCTGCAACATTTGCAAAAAGGCAGAAGCCGCCACGGAACCAATTCGGCATTCGCGAAAACCGCCGCCCGTTTCGCGGGTCGGCCGGTCGGCGTGATGCGCCGGCCCAGGGTCATCGCTTGAAGCGATGACCCTGGTTTCCTTGGCCAGCCTCAGTCGCCGGCGCCCGCCTCCGCGGGCTCAGGCTTTCGCTCCGCTCGATGTTTTTCAGGACGAATGTCCTGAAAAATCCGCTCCGCGCGGCGCTTTCCGCGCCGCGAAGCCGCTCAAGCGGCTTCGAGCGATGGCCCTGCGGGCCGGCCCCGAGCCGGTTGCCCTTCGCACCGGCGCATGGTCCTGATCCTGCCTCCCGGCCCCGCTTGCCGATCTCGGCGTTCCCTTCAGAGTCCGATCATGCCCGATACGCCCGTCTTCGCCCATGCGGCCGTCGCCGCTCCCCACGCGCTGGCGGCCGCGGCCGGGCAGGGCGTGCTGGCGCAGGGCGGCAACGCCATCGAGGCGATGATCGCCATGGCCGCCGCCATCGCCGTGGTCTACCCGCACATGAACGGCATCGGCGGCGACGGCTTCTGGCTGATCCGCGAGAAGGGCGGGCGGGTCCGCGGCATCGAGGCCTGCGGACCCGCCGGAGCGCTCGCCACCCGCGCCCGCTATCGCGAGAAGGACTACGAGGCCATCCCGTCCCGCGGCCCCGACGCGGCGGTGACGGTGGCCGGGACGGTCGGCGGCTGGCGCCTCGCCCGCGACATGGCCCGCGCCTTCGGCGGCCGGCTGCCCCTCGATACGATCCTCGCCGACGCGATCCGCCACGCCCGCGAGGGCTGCCCGGTCTCGGCCTCGGAGGCGCGCTACGTGCCGAAGGCGCTCGACACGCTCTACGACGCGCCGAATTTTGCAAAGACCTATCTCGACGACGGCAAGCCCTACGCGGCGGGGGCGGTCCGGCGCCAGCCCGAGCTCGCCGACACCCTGGCCCAGCTCGCCCATGCCGGGCTCGACGACTTCTATCGCGGCGATATCGGCCGCGAGATCGCCGCCGACCTGGAGCGCCTCGGCGCGCCGGTGACCCGCGCCGATCTGGAGGCCTGCGCCGCGCGGGAGCGCGCGCCCCTGACCCTGCGGCGGCGCGGCGCCACGCTCTACAACTTTCCCCCGCCCACCCAGGGCCTCGCGGCGCTCGTCATTCTCGGCATCTTCGACCGGCTGGACATCCGGGAGGCGGAAACGACCGCCCACTATCACGGGCTGATCGAGGCGACGAAACGGGCCTTCGCCATCCGCGACCGGTTCGTGACCGATTTCGACCGCCTGACGGGCGACCCGGCCGCCTTCCTCGACCCCCGGCGCCTCGACCGCGAGACCGCGCTGATCGACAGGGGCCGGGCCGCGCGCATTCCGGTTCGCGCGGGCGAGGGCGACACCGTCTGGATGGGGGCGATCGACAACGAGGGCATGGCCGTCTCCTTCATCCAGTCGGTCTACTGGGAATACGGTTCGGGCTGCGTCCTGCCGGGCACCGGCATCGGCTGGCAGAACCGCGGCATGTCCTTCTCCCTCGACCCGAACGCCGTGAACCCGCTGGAGCCGGGCCGGCGCCCGTTCCACACCCTGATCCCGGCGCTCGCCGCCTTCGACGACGGGCGGGTGATGTCCTACGGCTCCATGGGCGGGGACGGGCAGCCGCAATTCCAGGCGCAGATCTTTTCGCGCTACGCCGATTACGGGATGTCGGTGGCCGACGCGGTCGACGCGCCGCGCCTGCTCTACGGCCGCACCTGGGGCGCCGAGTCGCTCAGCGTGAAGGTCGAGGACCGGTTCGATCCGGGCTGCATCGCGGCGCTCGAGCGGATGGGCCACGACATCGAGGAACTGGGCGGCGCCTACGTCGACGCGCTGGGACATGCCGGCATGCTGGTGCGCCATCCCCACGACGGACGGATCGAGGCGACCCACGACCCGCGTTCGGACGGCGGGGCCGCCGGGCTCTGAGAGCCTGTCTGACCGGCCGACATGTCTTCGTCAGGCCACGGCCAGGCGAAAAAGCCCTCCTCCGGCCGCTGCCGGAGGGGCTGGGCGGCGCCCCCTCCCCGTCGCCGGATGCGGCCGGCGTCGCGCGGATCGAGGCGGTGGGCCGGGCACGGCGATACCGGCTCGACCTTCGCCGCCGGCGCCCGCGCCGTGCTGGCCGATCTCGACCGGCTGCCGCAAGCCGAGCCCGCCGCACTCTGCCGGGCGCTCGGCGAGCGCCTCGGACGGGCCGCGGGCGGTTCCGGCCCGGTCGCCCTCGGCGCCGCCTGCCGGCTCGCCCATGCGCGAACCTGAGGCTTCCTCCTGGCACGCTCCTTGCGGTGACGCGGCACCGTCAAGGAGTGAATGATGGATACGGTTTCGAACCGCACGCGGTGGATCCAGCTCGGTCTGGGTCTCCTCGTGATGATGACGATCTCCAGCCCGCAATATGTCTGGACGCTGTTCGTGAAGCCGTTCCAGGCGACGACGGGGGCGAGCCTGGCCGCCGTGCAGGTCGCCTTCACGATGCTGATCGTGCTCCAGACCTTCTTCTCGCCGGTGCAGGGCTGGCTGATCGAGCGCTTCAGCGCCAAGGCGATGATCGCGCTGGGCGCCGCCCTGTCGGGGCTCGGCTGGGTCGCCGCGTCGTACACCGATACGCTGTGGGGCCTCTACGCAACCTACGGCCTGCTCTGCGGCCTCGGCACCGGCATTGTCTATGTCGGCGTGGTCGGGCTGATGGTGCGCTGGTTCCCCGAGCGGCGCGGCTTTGCCGCCGGCGTCGTGGCGGCGGGCTACGGCATGGGCGCCATCGCCACCACCTTCCCGATCACCGACATGATCGCGGCCTCGGGCTACCGCCACACCCTGCTGGTGTTCGGCGCGATCATGGCCGTCGTCGGCGTCGCCGCCGCTTCGGGCCTGCGAACGCCGAAGGCCGGCGAAACTCCGAAAATCCCCGCCGACAAGGTGGCGAGCGCCGCCCGCGACGTGGCGCCGGGCACGATGCTGAAGACCCCGCTGTTCTGGCTGATGTTCGCCATGATGGCGATGATGTCGACCGGCGGCCTGATGGTGGTCGCGCAGTTCGCCGCCTTCGCGCGTGAATTCGGCGTGGCCGACGCCATGGTGTTTGGCTTCGCCGCGCTCCCCTTCGCGCTGACCTTCGACCGGATCACCAACGGCCTGACGCGGCCGTTCTTCGGCTGGGTCTCGGACCATGCGGGGCGCGAGAACACCATGGCGGTCGCCTTCGCGCTGGAGGCGGCGGCCATCGGCCTGCTGCTGACGTTCCGCGAGAATCCCTACGCCTTCGCGCTGCTCTCGGGCGTGGTGTTCTTCGCCTGGGGCGAGATCTTCTCGCTGTTCCCCTCGACCCTGACGGACACCTTCGGCACCAAGCACGCCACCACCAATTACGGCTTCCTCTACATGGCTCAAGGGCTCGGCTCGCTGCTCGGCGGCCCGGTCGCGGCGCTGATCCACGACGCGGTGGGCAGTTGGGTGCCGGTCTTCGGCATCGCCATCGGCCTCGACCTCGTCGTGGCGGCACTCGCGTGGTTCGTGCTCAAGCCCGCCCGCCGCGCCTATCTCGGCGTGCCCGGACCGGCCGTGCCGGAGATGGCCGCGTCGCTGGCCGCCCGCCCGGCGGTCTGAGGCGGCATCCGCAAGCGCCGGCCCTGGCAGAGTCGGGCCGGCGCGCGTAACGGATGGCTTCGCGAGACTCGTCAGCCGCACGCGAAAGACATCCGCCATGCACACGCCCCTGCGGCAGCCCCGGCCGTGACGGCACCGCTTCCTCCCGAGCCGGTCCGCGCGCCCTGGCTCGCCATCGTCGGCATCGGCGAGGACGGGCGGGCGGGCCTCTCGCCTGCCGCGGCGGCGGCCCTCGACGGGGCGGAGGTGGTCTATGGCGGCCGCCGCCACCTCGCGCTCGCCGCGCCCCTCGCCGCCGAGGCCCGGCCCTGGCCGAGCCCGATCACGGATGCCTATCCCGGCATCCTGGCCCGGCGCGGACGCCCGACCTGCCTGCTGGCCACCGGCGACCCCTTCCATTACGGCATCGGCGCCGAGATCGCCCGGCTGGTGCCGGCGTGCGAGATCCGCGCCTTCCCGCAGCCCTCCGCCTTCAGCCTCGCCGCCGCGCGGCTCGGCTGGTCGCTGCCGGAGACCGCCTGCCTCACCCTGCACGGGCGCGACCTTTTCGGAATCGTGCCCCATCTTCAGCCGGGCGCCCGCCTTCTCGCCCTGTCCTGGGACGGCGCGACGCCCGCCGCGGTCGCAGGCCTGCTCGCCGAGCGCGGCCTCGGCCGCTCGCGGCTGAGCGTGCTCGAAGCGATGGGCGGCCCGAACGAGCGCGCCCGCGATGCGCGGGCGGAAGGCTTCGACCTGACGGAGATCGCCGCCCTCAACACCCTCGCGGTCGAGGTGGAGGCCGCACCCGGCGCCCGGATCGTCCCCTTGAGCCCCGGCCTCGACGATGCGTGGTTCGAGAACGACGGCCAACTCACCAAGGCCGAGATCCGCGCCGTGACGCTCGCGGCACTCCGTCCGCGTGCGGGCGAGATCCTGTGGGATCTCGGCGCCGGCTCGGGCTCGGTCTCGATCGAGTGGTGCCTGCGCCATCCCGCCAACCGGGCGGTCGCGGTGGAGCGCCGGCCGGACCGGGCCGCGCGGATCGCGCGCAACGCGCAAGGTCTCGGCGTCGGCGCGCGGGTGCGGGTCGTCGGCGGCGCCTCGCTGGAAGCGCTGCCCACCCTCCCCTCCCCCCGCGCGATCTTCGTCGGGGGCGGCGTCGCCGGACCCGGGCTGCTCGCCGCCTGCCGCGCCGCGCTCGGCCCCGACGGCCGCTGCGTCGCCAACGCCGTGACCCTGGAGGGCGAGGCCGCCCTGCTCGCCGCCTTCGCCGAGGCCGGGGGGAGCCTGCGCCGGCTCTCGGTGGCGCAGGCGAGGCCGGTCGGCGGCCTCACCGGCTGGCACCCGGCCATGCCGATCACGCAATGGGTCTGGACCAAGCCGTGAGGACGCCCCGCGCGGTCGCCGGCATCGGCTTGCGCCGGGCGACGGCGGCGGACGAGATCGTCGCGCTGGTGCACCGCGCCCTGGAGGAGGCCGGGCTCGCGGCGGAAAACCTCGCCGCCATCGCCACGCCCGCGGACCGGGCCGGCGAGCCGGCGATCCGCGAGGCCGCCGCCGCCTTCGGCCTGATCCCGACCGCCCTCGGCCCGGCGGCGCTGGCCGCGGCCGACGCCCGGGTCGTCACCCGTTCGAGCCGGATCGAGGCGATGCGCGGCGTCGGCTCGGTGGCGGAGGCCGCGGCCCTGGCGGCGGCCGGGCCGGATGCGCGGCTCCTTCTGGCGCGCATCGCCAGTGCGGGCGCGACCTGCGCGCTGGCGGGCCCGCCCCCCCCCCGCGGCGGGAGGGCGGCTTTTCACGGGGCGAAGCGTCTCTCACGAAACGCCCGCTGCGCCGACGCGCCCGAAGGGAAACGACCGCGACCGGGCGTTTCGTGAGGCCCTCCGAATTGCCCTCGGGGCGCCCGGTACGCGCCGGGCCCTCGCCTTCGCACGAGGAATTGAACGATGTGGTGCTTCGCCTGGATTCTCGGCCACGGGCTCGCCGCCGTCGTCGGCGTGCTCAACGCCCTCCGGTAACGAACTGCGCTGCGTGTGCGAGACGCCTCCGGAGATCGCGCCGGCGCGTCCGACGCCTTGATCGCCGTACCGAACGGTAACCATTCCATCATCTTATGCCAGGGCGCCACCCGCTGCGCGCCTCACCAGCGCCACAGCGCAGTGTTTCTCCGGAGCGACGGCGGTTCTCGGTGGACGCCCGGTGTGGAGACGTGACTCCGGCTTGCGGATGTCACTGCGCTCCGCGAACAGGCTCCGAGGCCCTTCGAAACGATCGCGGCGCCGCCTGCGCCGCCTGATGGAGTGTGGGATGACCGGACGCGGGTTGAGGATGCTGGCGGCCGCCGGCTTGGTGGGGCTTGCGGGCCTGACGGGCGCGGCGCAGGCGGCGCAGTGCGGCAACACCGCCGCCGGCTTCGAGGCCTGGAAGGACGAGTTCGCCGCCGAGGCCCGGGGCCGCGCCAGCGCGGCCTCGCTCGCGGCGCTCGCCAACACCTCCTACTCCACCGCCACCATCTCGGCGGACCGGGGCCAGAAGAGCTTCAGGCTGTCGCTCGACCAGTTCCTGGCCAAGCGCGGCGGCAACGTCATCGTCTCGCGCGGGCGCGCCCTCAAGCAGCAGAACGCGGCCCTGTTCGCCTCGATCGAGCAGCGCTACGGCGTGCCGCCGGGCCCGCTGCTGGCGATCTGGGGCATGGAGACCGGCTTCGGCGCGGTGAAGGGCAACGTCAACACCCTCTCGGCGGTGGCCACCCTCGCCTACGATTGCCGCCGCTCGGCCTACTTCACCGATCAGCTCTACGCCGCGCTCAAGCTCGTCGACAGCGGCGTGCTCACGCCCGCGACCCGCGGCGCGGCGCACGGCGAGGTCGGCCACACCCAGTTCCTGCCCAAGAACGTGCTGACCTACGGCGTCGGCGGCAGCCTCGACAGTGCGCCGAACGCGCTGAACGCCACCGCCAACTTCCTCAAGGGCCACGGCTGGCAGCGGGGCGCCGGCTACCAGCCCGGCGAGCCGAACTTCGCCGCGATCCAGGGCTGGAACGATGCCGGCGTCTACCAGCGCGCCATCGCGCTGCTGGGCGCGAAGATCGACGGGCAGTAGGTTTCTCGCACTCCCGTCACTGCGAGCGGAGCGAAGCAGTCCAGGGCGCGAACGCGCCGAACAGGGCGGCGTCCTGGATCGCTTGCGCCGAGCCTCGCGATGACGGAGGCGGGCCTACGCGCAGGCCGCGCGCCGCTCCCGCAGGCGCTCGGCCACGAGCGCCTGGAGCGACCACAGGTGCCGGTCGTGGATGCCGAGCCGGGCGCAGGCCTCCGCGGTGCGGAACAGATATTCCGCGCTGGGGCCGAGATGGCCGCAGGCCGCCGCGATCTTGTCGGCGATCTCCGCGTCCGAGAGGCGGCCGGCATAGCGATCGCTCGCCCGGTTCACCATGAAGGTCAGGGCCGTGACCGGGCCGTCTCGCGTCTCGACCGTGACCCAGCGCCCCTCGTAGCCCTTGCCCTTCATCTCCCGCCGCCAGACCGGCATCAGCGCGGCGTGCGGGTCCGTGTCGGCGAGGCGGAAGGCGATGCCGCGGCAGGTCCCGCCCCGGTCGAGCCCCAGCACGAAGCCCGGATTCTCCGGCGTGCCGCGAAACCGCCGCTGCAGCAGGCAGAAGCGGCGGTGCCAGCCCCGCAGCGTGCCGACCCGCTGCTCGTGATAGGCGAATTCCGGGTTCCACAGCAGCGAGCCGTAGGCGAACACCCACAGGCCGCCCTCGGGCGAGGCCCGCCGCGCCAGCATCGCTTCGAGTTCGGGAGAAAGATCCTCGTCCGAGAGCAGCGTCAGCGCTGTCTCGTCGTCGGGGACGGTGTCGGGATGGGCACGGGCGATCAGGTCGAGGGAGAGGGACAGGGGACGAGGGGCCATCGGGTCCGAGGAGACCATCTTCGGCGGCCCCGGCGCAATCCCTGTCTCAAGGCTGCCCAGGGCTCCGAACGCGGGTTCACGGCTTCCGACCCTCGCGCTCCTGTGGATCCGGTTCGCCTTCGGCGCCCCGGCATTGTCTGTCGTCGTGCTGGTCAGGTGAGGGTGTTCCGCGCTGTCGGCGCGACGCCTATCCCACCCCAGCAGACAACCAGCACAAACTGAGTTGATGACGACGGTGAGGACCGATGAGAATCTCCGAGAGCCTCGACCCGAGCTCGGAGCGTTGCCGGGGGCGTACGATCGCCTCAGGCGGCGAGGCGTTCGCGGTCCGCCCGGCAGCGCGGCGTCAGTTCCTCCGGGATCATCCCGGCGGCGACCGCCACGGCGATCGCCCGGGGGCGCGGGGCGCGCTTCGGCTCGGACCGGATCTCCGGCAAAGGCGCCGCGACGGGCATCGGGGCCGGCGCGGCGGCTCGTTCGGCCAGGAAGCGCGTCAGGATCGCGTCGGCGAGTTCGGCGATCACGGTCTGCGCCGCCTCCGGCACGGTCTCCGCCTCGTCCGCGATCGCGACCGCGCCGATGCGGTCCCCGGGCCGGGGCGCCATCGGCCAAGCCGAGGCGGCGGCGGGCGAGAGCGGCTCCGGCGGCAGGACGACGACTTCGGGCGGCGCGGCGTGCCGCGGGGCGGCTTCGGCGCAAAGGTCCGCCGGCGCGACGAGCAGGGCCGCCTCCGGGGTCTCTCGCACCCGGGTCCCTTGCACCTGCATCGCCCGCGCCCGCGCCTCGGCCTGCTCGTGCGTCAGGATGCGCGCCTCGTCCCGGGCGGCCTCCGCCTCGAAGCGGGCGAGCAGCGCCGTCAGGCCGCGCGCCTCGGCGAAGGGAAGCGTTTCGCAGGCGGTGAGCGCCGCCTCGATCATCGAGCGGGCGAGCCGCGGCCCGCTCATGCCGCCGCGGCCGTCGTTCGCGTCGCGCCGGACGGTCAGCGCCGCACGGATGGCGGGCAGCAGCAAATCGGGCAACCCGGCCCGGCGGTGGAGCGCGGCGAAGCCCGCACCGTGCGGCTCGCGCATCAGCCCGGCGACGCGGGGCCGGCTGAGCCCGCTCAGCTCGGCCAGGGCGATCTCGGCGAAGGGCAGGCGCAGGGAGAGGATCGCCCGCAGGATCAGGCCGGCGGTGAGCTGCTCCTGCATCCGCAGATGCGCCACGAGCCGGGCGAGCCCGGCCTCCTCGGCCTCGTCGCTCAGGGCCAGGGCGGCGGCGTCGCGGGCCTCGCGGGCGACCCGCGCGCCGCGCGCGGAGTTGATCCAGCCGGCATCCTGGCCGAAGCGCGAGAGCTGCTCGGCCATCAGTGCGACGATGGCGTGCCGCACCTCGATCGGCAGGTCGGCGCGGGCGAGCAGGGCTTGGCGCAGGCCCGCCTCGTCGCCGTGGCGCTCGACCATGCGCAGCATGGCGGGGGTGCCGATCGCGGCCAACGGGTTCTGCGCCAGCGCGATCAGCGAGGGCGCGCCGCCGACCTCCGCGAGCGCGGCGGCGACCGGCTTCGACACGTCGGACCGTCCGGCCACCGCCGCGCGGGTCTCCTCGCAGCCCATGGCGACGCAATCCACGAGGTCGGCATCCATGAGAACGGGCGAGCGCGCCAGCACGAGGCAGGCGATGTCCGGCCGGTCCGAGGCGAGCGCCACGATCAGCGGGCGCGGCGCCTGGTCCGAATCGGCGCAAGTCCGCGCCAGGGCCCGGCGCACCGCCGGGGCGGGATCGTCGAGCAGGGCGAGCAACGCCGTCTTGGCCTCCCAGGCCGCGTCCGGTCCGAGCGTGCCCTGGAGATAGCTGTGCGTCAGCGCCCCCGCGGCCTCGGCGCGCCGCTCGACCGAGGCGTTCTGGGTGAGGGTGAGGAACTGGCGAAGGATCATGAGCCGTTCCTGAGCCGGTAGGAGGAGGAATCGAACAGCGAGCTTTTGGCGTTCGGCGGCGAACGGGTCGTCGTCGCGGCGGTTGCCGGGTCCGTGGCCGGGCCGGCCATGAAGGCCGCCGCCGGGGCCGCCGTCAGCCCGGCGGGCCGGCGCGGCGGCAGCGGCACGACGATGGCCTGCGCGGCGGGCGCGCTCTGCGCCGCGGCCGGAGCTGCGCCGGCCTGGGCCGCCGGCTCGGCCTCGCTCCAGCCGTCGGAGCGCGGGAAGTAGGTCGGGGCGGCCCGAGCCGCCGTGCCCGCGGCGCGGCTCTGCCAGAGCTTGGCCACGCCGTCCGAGATCGCCCCCTGGCGCCGGTCGGTCTGGAACAGCGAGCGGAGGCCGCCCTCCAGCGAGGCGTAGGCGGTCGGCGGGTCGGTCTCCGCCGCGGCGGTCGCGACCGGGGTCGCCGTGCCGGAGGCCGCCTGGCCGGCCGCTTGACCCGTCGCCTGGCTCAAGAGCGCGTAGAGTTCGGAGGAACTGCGCGGCTGCCCGGCCCGATCGTAGAACAGGCCGCGGTTGGCGGCGGCCGCCTCCGGCAGGTCGAGGGCGGCGGCGCGGCCCGGGCTCGCCTGGGCGGAGGCGATCAGCGCGGCAGCCCCCTTCGCGCCGAGCACGTGGGCGGCGTAGAGGTCGCCCGCATTCGGCTCGCGGCCCAGCGCCGCCGTCAGCGCCTCGCCGTTGCGCTGCGTCAGCGCGCCCGCGAGCGTCGCCGAGATCTTCGGGTCGCGGCGCAGGTCGAGGATCGCCTGCCGGGTGGTGGGATCGGCCACGGTGTAGCGGCCGTCTGCGCCCGTCGTGATGGCGTCGGCGTAGGTGGAGAGGCCGAGCTTGGGCCCGGTGCTCTTCATCACCCCGAGCCAGGTCTGCTCGATGAACTGGAACAGGCCGGTGGCGGTGGAGGTGCTCGCCTTGGCCGACGGGTTGAGGCTCGATTCGCGCTGCGCCGTGGCGAGCAGGTAGTCGAAGCCGACGCCGCTCGTCTGCGCCCCCTCGCGAATCGCGTCGACGACCTCGCCGCTCGCGGTCCCGATCCGTGCGGGCGCGGCCGTCTCGCGGGTGCCGATGGGAGCATGGGTGAACAGGAACATGACGCGTCCCGCCGGGACCGTCGTTCGGCCCCGTGAAGCGCGAGTCTTCTGCGGTTATGGTAAAGGAAGCTTGAATGATACGATATCCGGTTGCTGACTTCGGCCTCTCCTGCGTCATCGCGAGGCGAAGCCGTGGCGATCCAGGGCGCGCCCTGGATCGCTTCGCGGCCGCTCGCGATGACGGAGGGGGGCCAAACCCGAAGCGATCAATCGGAAACGGTATGAGCCCTCTGCCGCCCTGTCCCGCGCCCCGCCTCGCCGTCGTGGTCGCGGACCCGGCGGCGTGTCTCGCGGCGACGCCCCATGCGACACCCCATGCGACGGACACGCTCGTGCTGGAGCCCGCCGTGATCCTGGCGGGGCCCGTGCCCCGTCTGCGGGCCGCGCGGCCCGATCTGACGATCTACGCCACCCTCGACGGTGCGGACGATCCGGCGCTCGACGGCATCGTCGCGCAAGCCCCGGACGGCCTGTTGCTGCGCGACGCCCGCTCCGGCCGCGACGTGGCCGATCTCGGCGGCCGGCTCGCCGTCCGCGAGGCCGAGGCCGGCCTGCCCGATGGCGGCATCGCCATCCTCGCCGCGATCCACCATCCCCTCGGCGTGCTCGACGCGCAAAACTTCGTCGGTGCGAGCCCACGGCTCGGCGGGCTCGGCCTCGACCGGAACGCGCTCGCCGCGTCCCTGGGGGAGGGCGACGCGCTCGTCCAGGCCCGCGGCATGATCCGGATCGCCGCCGCCGCGGCGGGCGTCACGATGTTCGAGGTGCTCGACTCGAAAGCGAGCGCGAGGCCCGCGGCATCGCGGCAGGAGGGGCTCGGATTGCTCGTCCTGCGCGAATCGACCCGATGAGGCGATACCAAGCCCATCCGAGGCAGGAGGCCGTGGCTCCGGTGCCCTCGACCCGGCGCACGAAAGCCTATCGGCGGCCCTCCGCGGCCACGGACCGACCCGTCGTATCTATGAGGTCGCGTCCAATACCGCGCTGCGCACGGCGTCCAGGCACGGGTTCGGGTCGTCCTTGCGCGAGGCCAGGAGCAGTTCGGGCCGCGCCGTCGCCGGCAGGCGGATCGACCGCAGCGCGACGTCCGCGACGCGGACACCGCGGACGCCCTCCGGCACCAGCGCCACGCCGAGGCCCGCGCCGACCAGTGCCAGCATCGCGTGGACTTGGTTGACCCGCTGCACGACCCGCGGGCGCACGCCGCTCGCCTCGAACAGCGCGTCGAGCAGGTCGATGAAGTAGCGCCCGCCGCGCGGCGACCACGTGACGAACGGCTCCCCGTGGAGGTCGCGCACCGTGGGCGCGCGCCCGGCGGCGAGCGCGTGGTTCCGCGGCACCGCCAGGACGAGACGCTCACGCGCCAGCGGGACCGCGGCGATCGCGCCCTCGGCCAGCGCCGGCGAGGGACGAAGCAGCGCGAGGTCGATCCGGTTGCCCTCCAGCGCCAGGATCTGCTCGCCGGAGACCATCTCCTCCAGCATGAGGTCGATCCCTGGCAGGCGCGCGCGCAGGTGCGCCACGAGCCGCGGCAGGGTGCGGTAGGCCGAGGCCGCGGTGAAGCCGAGCCGCACGAGGCCGCTCTCGCCGCGGGCGGTGCGGCGGGTGACCTGCTCCGCGCTGTCGACCGCCGCCAGCACCCGGTGTGCCTCGGCCAGGAAGGTGCGCCCGGCGGGCGTCAGGCGGACCGCGCGGGTGGAGCGCTCCAGGAGGTCGACGCCGAGCGCCCGCTCCAGCATCTGGACCTGCCGCGACAGGGGCGACTGGGTCAGGTTCAGGCGCGCGGCGGCGCGGCCGAAGTGCAGTTCCTCGGCGACCGCGACGAAGCTGCGGGCGTGGCCCAGGTCGAACATCGATGCACGATCCGGGATAATCCAGCCAAAATCAACGTTGGACGCGAGACGCGCCCCGAACGTACCCGGATCCCCGACGCCCGAACGGCGCGAATCACGGGAGGCGACGATGGCGCGGATGACCCCTGCGGAGATGGCCAAGGCCCTGGGCTCCGGCCTGCTCTCGTTCCCGGTCACGCACTTCCGCGACGATCTCGCCTTCGACGAGGGCGCCTACCGCAACAACCTCTCGCGCCTGGCCGACCACCCCGTCGCCGGGCTGTTCGCCGCCGGCGGCACCGGCGAGTTCTTCTCCCTCACCCCCGCCGAGGTCGACCGCGTGCTGCGCGCCGCCGTCGAGGAGACCTGCGGGCGCGTGCCGGTCATCGCGCCGACCGGCCACGGCACGGCCATCGCCGTCGAGCTGGCCCGGGCGGCCGAGGCGGCGGGCGCCGACGGGCTGCTGCTGCTGCCGCCCTACCTCGTCGGTTCCGAGCAGGAGGGGCTGGCCGCCCACGTCGAGGCCGTATGCCGGGCGACCCGGCTCGGCGTCATCGTCTACAACCGCGCCAATGCGCAACTCAACGAGCGGACTCTCGCCGACCTGTGCGAGCGCTGCCCCAACCTCGTCGGTTTCAAGGACGGGGTCGGCGACGTCGAGCTGATGACCCGGGTCTACGCCGGGCTCGGCGACCGTCTGACATACGTCGGCGGCCTGCCGACCGCCGAGACCTTCGCCCTGCCGTATCTGGAGATGGGAGTGACCACCTACTCCTCGGCGATCTTCAATTTTCTGCCGGAGTGGGCGCTGTCGTTCTACGCCGCGGTCCGCGCCCGCGACCGGGACGCGGTCTACGCCGAGCTGCGCGACTTCGTGCTGCCCTACATCGCGATCCGCAACCGTCGACGCGGCTACGCGGTCTCGATCGTCAAGGCCGGCATGACCGCCGTCGGGCGCCACGCCGGCCCGGTGCGCCCGCCGCTCACCGACCTCGACGCGGCCGAACTGGCCGAACTGAAGGCGCTGATCGGCGACCGCCGCTGAGCGGCCCGCCCCGGCGGCCCGCCGCCGGGGCCGAGAGCCGGCACGACGCGACGACGACACGCCGGCCAACGGCGGACCAACGATCGCCCGGCCCACGGGCGCGACCGATCGGGAGGACGCCCATGGACATCACGACATCCGGCATCACGACCACGCCGGCGGCCGCGGGCGCCGGCTCGGCCACCGACGCGGGCGCGCGGCGCGGCCGCGTGCGCCTGCTCATCGCGCTGATGCTGTTCGCGGCCACGGCGATCAACTACGCCGACCGCGCGACCATCTCGATCGCCGGCCCGGACATGGCCCGCGAGCTCGGGCTCACCCCCGTGCAGATGGGCTACGTGTTCTCGGCCTTCGCGTGGTCCTACGTGCTGGCGCAGATCCCCGGCGGCTGGCTCCTGGACCGCTTCGGGGTGAAGTGGGTCTACGCCGCCTCGATCGGCCTGTGGTCGGTCTTCACCCTGCTTCAGGGCGGGATCGGCTTCCTCACCGGGCTCGCGGCCGTCGCCGTCCTGTTCGCCCTGCGCCTCATCGTCGGGCTGACCGAGGCGCCGGCCTTCCCGGCCAACGCGCGCATCGTCGCCGCGTGGTTCCCCGCCCGCGAGCGCGGCATGGCCTCGGCCTTCTTCAACTCGGCGCAGTACTTCGCCACCGTGCTGTTCATGCCGCTGATGGCCTGGATCGTCCACACCTTCAGTTGGCACCACGTCTTCACGGTGATGGGGCTGTTGGGCGTCGCCTTCGCCGTCCTGTGGCTGCGCGTCGTCCACGGCCCGGAGGACCACCCGCAGATCGGCCGCGCCGAGCGCGAGTACATCCGCGAGGGCGGCGCGCTGATGGTCATGGACGGTGCCGTCTCCGGCGGGGTCGGGCAGGCCGGCCGCACCCTGCGCCAGCTCCTCGGGAGCCGCATGCTGCTCGGCATCTACTTCGGGCAGTACTTCATCACGGTGCTCACCTACTTCTTCCTCACGTGGTTCCCGGTCTATCTCGTGAAGGAGCGCGGCCTGTCGATCCTGCAGGCGGGTTTCGCGGCGGTGCTGCCGGCCCTGTGCGGCTTCATCGGCGCCCTCCTGGGCGGCTTCATCTCGGACGTGCTGCTGCGCCGCGGCCATTCGCTCACCGCCGCCCGCAAGATCCCGATCGTGGCCGGCATGCTGGTCTCGATGGCGATCGTGGGCTGCAACTACGTCCAGGCCGACGCGCTGGTCGTCGGGCTGATGGCGCTGGCCTTCTTCGGCAAGGGCGTGGGGGCGCTGGGCTGGGCGGTGGTGGCCGACACCTCGCCGCGGGAGAGCGGCGGCCTGTCGGGCGGCCTGTTCAACACCTTCGGCAACACCGCCGGCATCACGACGCCGATCGTCATCGGCTACATCGTCCAGGCGACCGGCTCGTTCAACGGCGCCCTGGTGTTCGTGGGCGCCAACGCCCTGGCGGCGGTGTTCTGCTACCTCGTCGTGGTCGGTCGGATCCGCCGCGTCGAACTCGCCCCTCAGGGCTGAGGAGCGCCGGTCCGCCCGCCCCGGGACGCGGGCCGGCCCATCCCGAGCATGCCGCGCGACGAGCAAGATGCGGCCGGACCGTCGACAGGGAGCGAGATCATGCCGTTCGAACAGACGCAGCACGCCGCCCGCAACACCCCCGTCGTGACCGGGATGCGGGTGGTGCCCGTGGCCGGCCGCGACAGCATGCTCCTGAATCTGTCCGGCGCGCACGGGCCGTACTTCACCCGCAACCTCGTGGTGCTCACCGACTCGACCGGCGCCACGGGGCTCGGCGAGGTGCCCGGCGGCGAGGGCATCCGCGGGGTGCTGGAGGAGGCGCAAGACCTCGTCGTCGGCCGGCCGCTGGGGGCGTGGCAGACCGCGCTCAACGCGATGCGCGCCCGCTTCGCCGGCCGTGACCCCGACGGGCGGGGCCTCCAGACCTTCGACCTGCGGGTGGCGATCCACGCGGTCACGGCGGTCGAGTCCGCCTTCCTCGACCTGCTCGGCCAGTTCCTGGACGTGCCGGTGGCCGCGCTCCTCGGCGAGGGCCAGCAGCGCGAGGCAGTCGAGATGCTGGGCTACCTGTTCTACGTCGGCGACAGCCGCCGCACGGGCCTGCCCTACCGCGAACCGCGAGGCCGCGACGGCTGGCTGCGTCTGCGCGACGAGGAGGCGCTGACCCCCCGGGCCGTCGTGCGGCTGGCCGAGGCCGCCCGCGACGCCTACGGGTTCAACGACTTCAAGCTCAAGGGCGGCGTGCTGGCCGGCGAGGCGGAGATCGAGGCGGTCACCGCGATCAAGGCGCGCTTCCCCGACGCCCGGGTCACCCTCGACCCGAACGGCGCGTGGTCGCTCTCCGAGGCGATCACCCTGTGCAAGGGCCGGGGCGACGTGCTGGCCTACGCCGAGGACCCCTGCGGTGCGGAGGCCGGCTTCTCCGGCCGCGAGGTGATGGCCGAGTTCCGCCGCGCCACCGGCCTGCCCACCGCCACCAACATGATCGCCACCGACTGGCGGCAGATGAACCACGCCATCCAGCTCGGCGCGGTCGACATCCCGTTGGCCGACCCGCACTTCTGGACGCTGGCCGGCTCCGTGCGCGTCGCCCAACTGTGCCGCGACCACGGCCTGACCTGGGGCTCGCACTCCAACAACCACTTCGACGTGTCGCTGGCGATGTTCACCCACGCGGCCGCGGCCGCCCCGGGGCGCGTGACCGCCATCGACACGCACTGGATCTGGCAGGACGGCCAGCGCCTGACCCGGGAGCCGCTGGCGATCCGCGGCGGGCTGGTGCGCGTGCCGGAGCGGCCGGGCCTCGGGATCGAGATTGACTGGGCCGAGGTCGAGGCGGCCCACGATCTCTACCGGCGGCACGGGCTCGGCGCCCGCGACGACGCGGCGGCGATGCAGGCGCTGATCCCGGGCTGGACCTTCGACAACAAGCGCCCCTGCCTGGTGCGCTGAGGCGGGGCGCGGGGCGGCGCGACGGGGGAAGCGATGGGAGAGGGCGGTATGGATCTGGGCGGCACGGACCTGCGCGGCATGAGCCTGGTGGGCGGGGAGGCGGTCCCCGGCGGGGGCGCTCCCTTCCGGGCGGTGGAGGCAGCCACGGGGGCGGAGATCGAGCCCGGCTTCGCCCCGGCCGCGCCGGAGGCGGTCGACCGCGCCTGCGCGCTGGCCGAGGCCGCCCTCGACGCCTACCGCGAGACCGCGCCGGAGGCGCGCGCCGCCTTCCTGGAGCGGATCGCGGGGAACATCCTGGACCTCGGCGACGGCCTGATCGCACGCTGCATGGCCGAGAGCGGCCTGCCGTGGGCGCGCCTGGAGGGCGAGCGCGCCCGCACCGTCGGCCAGTTGCGCATGTTCGCCGGCGTCGTGCGCGACGGCGGCTTCCTCGGCTCGCGCGTCGATCCGGCCCTGCCGGAACGCAAGCCCCTGCCCCGGCCGGACCTGCGCCTGCGCAACGTCGCGGTCGGGCCCGTGGCGGTGTTCGGCGCCTCGAACTTCCCGCTCGCCTTCTCGGTGGCTGGCGGCGACACCGCCTCGGCGCTCGCCGCCGGTTGCCCGGTGGTGGCCAAGGCGCACCCCGCCCATCCCGGCACGTCGGAGCTGGTCGGGCGCGCGGTGGCGCGGGCGGTCTCGGCGTGCGGCCTGCCCGCGGGCGTGTTCTCGCTGCTGTTCGACGGCGGCATCGCCGTCGGCGAGCGGCTGGTGGCCGACCCGCGCATCGCGGCGGTGGGGTTCACCGGCTCGCGGGCCGGCGGCACGGCGCTGATGCGGATCGCCGCCGCGCGTCCCGCGCCGATCCCGGTCTACGCCGAGATGAGTTCGATCAACCCGGTCGTGCTGTTCCCGGCCGCACTGGCCGCCCGCGGTGCCGCGATCGGCCGGGCGTTCGTGGCCGCGCTGACGCTGGGCGCGGGCCAGTTCTGCACCAACCCCGGCCTCGTGCTCGCGGTGGAGGGGGCGGGGCTCGACGCGTTCGTGGCCGGCGCCGCGGGGGCGCTCGAAGGCGCGGCGGCGCAGACGATGCTGACCCCGGGCATCGGCCGGGCTTACCGCGCGGGCGTGGACGCGCTGGCGGGCAACCCCGCGGTGGAGGTGCTGGCCCGCGGGCAGGCCGGCGGCGACCATCAGGGCCGGCCGATGCTGTTCGCCACCGACGCGCGGTCCTTCCTTGCCGATCGTCATCTGGCTGAGGAGGTGTTCGGCGCGGCCTCGCTGGTTGTACGCTGCCGGGACATGGGCGAGGTCCGCGCGGTGCTGGAACGGCTGGAGGGCCAGCTCACGGCCGCCCTCCACATCGACGCGGACGACCACGCGGCGGCGCGTGGGCTGCTGCCGTTGCTCGAGCGGCGGGTCGGGCGCATCCTGGTCGACGGCTTCGGCACGGGCGTCGAGGTGGGTCACGCGATGGTGCACGGCGGGCCCTACCCGGCCACCTCGGACGGGCGCACCACCTCGGTGGGCAGCCTCGCGATCGGGCGCTTCCTGCGCCCGGTCTGCTACCAGGATCTGCCCGACGCCTTGCTGCCGGACGCCCTCAAAGCTGGGAATCCGCTCGGCATCAAGCGTCTGGTCGACGGAGGCCGCGATGCCTGAGCGGGCGGAGGGGCCATCCGCCCCGCGCGTCAACCGGCTGTACATGGCGCGTTCCCACGCGCTGTACGCCCTGTCGGTCGAGACGCGCGGGGCGGTCTGAAGCGATCGGGATCCCGGCAGGCCGGGTCCGGGGCGGCGGCGACCGCCGGTGAGGGGCCGCCCGTGCGGCCCGGCGAGGGAGGGATGCGATGACCGCAGGCACGACCCGGATGAGCGCGCCCCCGGCGGAGGACGCGGCCGCGCGGACCTCGGGCGACGCCCCGCGCACGATCCGGCTGCACGCCAGCGACAACGTGGCGATCGTCGTCAACGCCTTCGGCCTGCCCGCCGGGACCGCCTTCCCCGACGGGACGGAGCTTCGGGAATTCGTGCCGCAGGGCCACAAGGTGGCGCTCGCCGACATCGCGCCGGGCGAGCCCGTGCGCCGCTACGGCGAGGTGGTGGGTTACGCGACGGAAGCCATCCCGCGCGGCGGCTGGGTCGAGGAATCGCGCGTCGAGACCCCGACCGCCCCCGACCTGGACACCCTCGACCTCACGCCCCGCCCGCCCGCGCCGTTGCCGCCCCTCGAAGGCTACACCTTCGAGGGGTTCCGCAACTCGGACGGCTCGGTCGGCACCAAGAACATCCTCGCCATCTCCACCAGCGTGCAGTGCGTGGCCGGCACCCTCGACGTGGCGATCCGGCGGATCAGGGCGGAGCTGCTGCCGCGCTACCCCAACGTCGACGACGTGGTTGGCCTGACCCACGCCTACGGCTGCGGCGTGGCGATCAACGCCCCCGAGGCGGTGATCCCGATCCGCACCCTCCAGAACCTCGCGCGCAACCCGAACTTCGGCGGGCAGGTCATGGTGGTGGGGCTGGGCTGCGAGAAGCTCGTCTCCGAGCGCCTGCTGCCCGACGGCGCGCCGACCGGCGGCGTGGAGGCAGGCTTGACGGGAGGCGTGACCAGGCTCCAGGACGAGCAGCACGCTGGCTTCGGCACGATGCTCGACACGATCCTGGCAATGGCCGAGGAGCGGCTCGCCGTGCTCGACCGGCGCCGGCGCGAGACCTGCCCGGCCTCCGACCTCGTGGTCGGCCTGCAATGCGGCGGCAGCGACGCGTTCTCGGGGGTGACCGCCAACCCGGCGATGGGGGTCTGCGCGGACATGCTGGTGGCTTGCGGCGCCACGGTGCTGTTCTCCGAGGTGACGGAGGTGCGCGACGCGATCCACCTGCTTACCCCGCGCGCGGCGACCCCCGAGGTCGCTCGCGCGCTGGTGCGGGAGATGGCGTGGTACGACGCCTACCTCGCCAAGGGCGGGGCCGACCGGCGCGCCAACCCGTCGCCCGGCAACAAGCGGGGCGGCCTCAACAACATCGTCGAGAAGGCGCTGGGCTCCGTGGCCAAGTCCGGCACCGCGGCGATCAGCGGCGTGCTGGCGCCGGGCGAGCGGGTGCGGGAGCGCGGCCTGATCTTCGCCGCGACGCCGGCCAGCGACTTCGTCTGCGGCACGCTGCAGCTCGCCTCGGGGATCACGCTGCAGGTGTTCTCCACCGGGCGCGGCACGCCCTACGGACTGGCGCAGGCGCCGGTGATCAAGGTCGCCACCCGCACGGAACTCGCCGAGCGCTGGTCGGACCTGATCGACTTCGACGCAGGCCGCGTCGCCACCGGGCGGATGACGATCGAGGAGGCCGGCCGCGAACTGTTCCGGCTGATCCTCGACGTGGCGAGCGGGCGCAAACGGCCGTGGTCGGACCGCTGGGGCCTGTTCAACGACCTAACCCTGTTCAACCCCGCGCCCGTCACCTGACCGGCCCCGGCCGCGGGATCGAGGGCGTCGACCCCGGGAGCGGTGCGATGACCCTCGCGCCGGTCCGCGCGGCGGCGCGCGTCAGAGCCGGATACGACGTCCCGGGCCGCCCGCGCGCACTTGGGCGGTGGACGCCGATCGGCATCGCTCACGATGCCCATCCGGTATCGCGTCGCCGAGATCCGCTTCCGGACATCATGTGTTCGAAAGCGGCCGGACGGCTTTCGGCCAACTGCCGGCGCGACCACGCGGCGCATATCAGCACGCGCCAGTATGCTCGGTTGGGGGTCGCTTCGTCATGGCTCCATCCTCGCAAGAGTTGGAGTCTCCGGGAAACCCGGCACGGTTCAAGGTGCCAACCACAGTGGGGCAAGACCGCACCGGATGCGCTTCCGTCCTCCAGGATGAATGTCCCGACGCATGACTCATCGGCCCACGGCATCGTCCTCGTCAGAGAAAAGCCTTGAACGCGATGATCGTCTCGGAGTCCCTGACGTTGCTGAGGCGCAGCAGGAACGCGTTGACGAACAGCCCGATATCGACGTCGTTGTCGACGTGGAATTTGGCCATGATGTCGAACCTGCCAGCCGTCGAATAGATTTCCGATGCGATGCTCATGGCCAGAAGCGAATCGGACACCTCGTAAGTCTTGCCGATTTCGCATTTGATTTGGACAAAGAAGGTCTTCATGGACATCTCTCCGGCTGGGGCCGGGCTTGAGGGCGCATGGGTCGATCGCGCGTCTCCGCCGGCAGGTGCGATCGTAACGAACTGAGGCTGTCACGGATCGAAGCGCCTCGGCATCGGATTGCCGAGGGCGCCGCGATCAATCAAGCCGTCGCACAGGCCCTCGGTACGACGGCTGCCACGGCCAGCCGTCAGTTGAAGTACCCGACCCAACGGACCGTGTAGCGTTGCCCTCGGGACGGTTCTGCGCGCCGAACTCGTAATAGGCGTTGAAGAACAGGAAGTTGTGATCATCCCTCGGTTTGGCGGACACGCAGGTGATCGGCCCCCACACGAGTGGTCCGCCCTGAGGTATGGCCTGCGGGCCAGGACGAGGACGGACCGATGGGAACGAAGCGGCACAAGCCCGAGGACGTGGTCGCCAAGCTGCGGCCGGCGGACGTGTTGATCGCGCAAGGTCAAAGTGTGGCCGATGTGATCCGAGCTCTCGGCGTGACCGAGGTGAGGTACTAGCGCTGGCGCAAGGAGTTCGGCGGTCTGAAGACGGATCAGGTCCGGCGGATGAAGGACCTGGAGGTCGAGAACCAGCGGCTGCGCAAGGCGATTGCCGATCTGACGCTGGACAAGCCGATCCTGCAGGAGGCGGCCCGGGGAAACTTCTGAGCCCCGCGCGCCGACGCGCCTGTGTCGAGCACATCGTGGAGACGATGAAGAGATACTGTCGGCGAATCAGGCGGCCTGTGCCAAGGCTGCGAAGCGTGTCGTGCGCGTCCTGGCTCGCGGCACTGCCGCCAACCAGTGTACGACCCGCGCGGCGTTCATCGCTGCGGCCACGCACACCTGCTGCAGTCCGGTCCTGGCTTGGCCGATGTATCGGCTCCTGCGTAGTCCGAAGGCCCGCACGCCCTGCGAGAGCGTGCCTTCGATCCCGGCGCGGATGCGATACCGCTGCTTCCAGGCTGGATCCTGCATCCGGTCTCGAGCGGCGTTCAGCGCCTCGTATTCCGGGCGCGGCAGGAAGTAGACGGAGCGGCGCGCCTCCTTCGACGCGGTGCAAAGCGCTCGCGTCGCGCAGGCGCCGCAATCGGTCCGGCTGAACACCGCCTGGAAGCGCGGGGCACCGACCTCGTCGCGGGTAGCGCGCCACGTCACTGACGTCTTGCCCTGGGGACAGGTGACCCGCTCGCCTTCCCAGTCGATTGCGAAGTGGCGCTGTTCATAGGTCTGCTCAGCCTGCGTCGCCTGCCTCGGCATGGCGCGGACCGGCCCTTCCAACGCGACGTCATGGTCGCGTCGGCTACCGACCAGCAGTCCCGCATCGACGTAGCCGGCATCCACGAAGTGCTCGGCCGGCAGAAGGTTCTTTGCCGCCAGCTGCTCGTGGATCGCGGCCGTGCTCGCCATGTCCGGCTGCATCGCCGGACAGGTCATCACGTTTGTGATCAGATGGGCCGCGTCCGCATCGCAGACTTCGGTGACGTGTACCTTGTAACCCGACCATTCCATCTGCCGCTTGGTGCTGTAGTGGACCTCCGGGTCGTAGGGAGACTGCAGTCGCTCGCCGACCGGCGGCAACTCGGCGCCGCTGCGCCACCGTGGCGGCCCGCTTCCCTCGCGGGCATAATGCACTCGCCATACATCGCGCAGCGTTCCCACCATCGGCACGGCCCGCACCTCAGGCGGTGCCGCCGGCGCGTCCAGCGCTTCGAGTAGGGCAAACCCGTCCGTACCGATCGCAAGAGCGAGTGCCTCGCGTTCCGTCCGAGCCCTGGGCAGGCGATAGTCCTCCACCCGGCGTCCATAGCGCTCGAACCAGACCGGTCGGCGTCGGCCGCTTGACGGTCGCTCAGGTGCTCGGAGAACTGGAGGACCGTGACCAGGGCCAGCCGCCAGGGCGCAAGACCGGGCTGGCCGCGGGTCGGATAGAGATCGCGGAAGTCCTCGTCCTGGTAGAGGGCGCTGAACTCATCGCGCAACCGCGTCGCGACCGTCCCTTTGGGGAAAGCCGCGCGCGCCACGCGCGCCGTCTCGACGGGGATCGCGCCGATCGGTTCCGGTCGCAGGCTCATCGCGCACCTCCGTGCCAACACCCCCGACCATCTGATTCGCCGACAGTATCTCACCTACATCTGGACGGCGGAGGGCTGGCTCTACGTCGCGGCCGTGATCGACCTGTTCTCGCGCCGCGTGGTCGGCTGGTCGATGCAGGCGAGCATGACGGCGCAACTCGTGGCGGACGCGCTCGTTATGGCGGTCTGGCGCAGGGGCAGGCCGGACGCGCTGCTGCATCACTCCGACCAGGGCAGTCAGTACACGAGCGAGCCGTTCCAGCGGCTGATGGCCGAGCACGGCATCGTCTGCTCGATGAGTCGGTCGGGCAACGTCTGGGACAACGCGGCGATGGAGAGCTTCTTCTCGTCGCTGAAGACCGAGCGAACGGTCCGGCGAACCTACCGCACGCGGGACGAGGCGCGAGCGGACGTGTTCGATTACATCGAGCGCTTCTACAATGCGGCACGGCGGCACTCGACGCTCGGCTACCTCAGCCCCGTCGAGTTCGAAAACCGAGCCAAACTAGCTTAGGCCGGCGTCCACCAAACCGGCAGCAGGCCAACGGAGCGCCTTCGCCACTCTCTGAAAGCCCACGCTAGGTCGCGGTGAGGAATGTAAGGGAGTCAGTCTGGGGCAAGTTTGGAATGGGAGGGTTGGCCGATTGAGGAGATCGGCGATGTCAGTTGAGGTAGACGCGCTTCGGGACGATCAGTGGGAGCGCGTGAAGGGCTTCGTGCCCGGCGGGACGAAAGGGAAGCGTGGTCCCCGCACGGACAACCGGCGGTTCCTCGATGCGCTGCTGTGGATGGCCCGCTCAGGCGGGCGCTGGAAGGACTTGCCGAAGCGTTTGGGCGACTACCCGACGGTGAAGCGGCGCTACTACGATTGGATCGCGCGCGGCGTTCTGGATCAGATGCTGGCGGACTTGGCGCGCGAAGCCGATCTGGAATGGCTGATGATCGACTCGACCATCGTGCGCGCGCATCAGCACGCGGCTGGCGCGCGCAGGGAACTGGCGCGCGCAGGGAAAAAGGGGGCCGGATGCCCAGGGCCTGGGTCGGTCGCGCGGCGGGCTGAGTACCAAGATCCATGCGGCCGGCGATGCACTGGGCAACCCGGTGCGCCTGCTTGCCAGTCCGGGCCAGCGCAACGACATCACGCTCGCTCACGATCTGATCGCGGGCTTCGAACCTGACGCTGTTCTGGGCGACAAGGGCTACGATGCCGATCCCCTGGCGGAGGCGATCGAGGCGAGCGGAGCCGAGGCGGTCATCCCGCCCAAGCGCAACCGCAAGAGCCCGCGCGCCTACGACCGCGACCTGTACAAGGAGCGCAACAAGATCGAGCGCTTCTTCAACAAGCTCAAGCAGTTCCGCCGCGTCGCCACCCGTTACGACAAGCTGCTCGTCAACTTCATGGGCTTCGTCAAACTCGCCGCCATCGCCATCTGGCTCAGATAGTTAATTCCTCACCACACTCTAGCGAACGTGATGGTGATCTCTCGCGGGGTCTCTTCGGTCATCGGTTCATTCCATGCGTAAGGGATGGGCGGAGCCCCCGCGAAGGGGCCCCGCCCATGTGATTGAGAGCCTGTTTGAGCTCCTCCGCCGGCTGTCCCCATCTGTCTCGTGTGTCAACACGCATTCCGCCTGGCGGGGCGGAGTGGAGAGCAGATGTGGACGGACCGACATCGGACGCGTCATGAGGCGCGTCTGAAGGACATGGTGCTGCAAGCAGGCTTGGACGAGGTGGCTCGCTTCTTGGAACGAGCCGATCCGCCCAGCCGTCAGGATGCGACGCCCGTGCGCCGGGCGCTGGCGGGGATCGCCTGGCACCTGCGGACGGGCGGAGGGTGGCGGGCGCTGCCGGCTGGCTTTCCGCCCTGGCGCACGGTCTACGGCTGGTTCCGGCGCTGGATCGAGAAGGGGCTGTTCGAGAGCCTGATGCGCGCTCTGGCGCGCCGACAGCGGCGGCGCTGTGGGCGTCGACCAGAACCACGGCTGGCCATCATCGACACGCAAAGCATCAAGTGCCTCGGGGTGCGCGGACCGCGCGGCTACGATGGCGCCAAGAAGCTGGTCGGCCGCAAACGCGTGGCGCTGGTGGATGCCGAAGGATGCACCGGGCCCTCTCCGGCGGCGGACAATGCCGGCCGGCCATCGAGGTCGCTGGCCGCCTGTGCCCGTCACGTTCCCGGATCCGGCCTTCAGGCTACCCACGGCCGCCGGCATGTCGCAGCCTCTCGATAGGGCCGGTCCGAAATGCCGGCAGCCAGACAAACGGCGCTTTGTCCTGCCCGCGCCTTGAGGCAATGGCACTCCGCAGAGGAGAGTCTCGGAAATTTTCGAGGCAAACCTCATGTATTGTAAAGCTTGCCGAACATCCGGATGAGATCGCGCTCCGAGCTGACGCCGACCTTCCGGTAGAGACGCAGCTTGCAGTTCTTGACCGTTCCCTTGGTGATCTTCAGGTGCTGCGCGATCTGCCCTGTACTCTGACCGCTCATCGTCAGGCTGAGAATGTCCCGCTCCCGGGGGGTGAGGGCCGAGAGCATGTCGGCGACGGCCTGATGGTTCGCTCCTTCGTCCTGAAGCTGGGCCCTCGGCTGCAGCATGAAGATCCGGCCGCCCGGCGCCAGCGAGAAATCCCGGTCGAACGCCTCCGAGGTCAGGATGTAGTCTCGCGAACAGAGGCTCTGCACGCCCCCGATCGGGTCGAACCCCTCCAGGAGCGGTACCAGGGACGCGTCCGCCTCGACCGCCTGCCTCCAGGACGTGTTCGAGAAGACGTCGACCTTGTGCCTGTCACGGATCAGGGTCGGCCTGTTGGTCAGGTCGCCCGCCTCGGTGCCGTTGGTGTAGCGGAGGGTGTTGAACAGCAGCCCGAGATGGCTGCGGTGATAGCCTTCGAGCGCCGGAAAGATCAGCTCCGCGCGCCTGATGTCCGCCCGTGAGAAAAAACCACGCTCACGCTCGAGAAACAGCCCGAAGCAGCAATGCCCGACCGTCGAAAAGAACATCCCAAGCTCGTCGGATATGTTTGCTGCAGGCTTGAAGATATTACTGTATATAATTGCTTCCGGGCTAGTTTTGTTCAGTTCCGACAGGGTCAAAACACCATTTATGCCAGTATTTTTCCAAGTTAGAGAAAAAGGGTCAATTCTTAGGCAGTTATTATTGTAAAAATCGACAATGTTCTGTGAAACTCCGGACGTATACAAAACATCTGGAGGAGACACTCTGGAATAACGGATAATCCAGCCCGAGTCATTTCTGATGCACCGCCGGAGCAGAGAAAGGAGGTGCCGATGAAAGCTCTCCGTACCGATCGAGGTCGCGACGTCGCCGAGCGCGCGAAACCATTGTGTGTCGGTCAGCTTGATCGGCTCGCCGGGGGAGGTCTCATCGCTCATCTCAACAACCCGTCGTCGCGCCGCTTGGAGCCGAAGCTCTTGGTGAATCTCCCGATCATCGCGCGCTCCGGGTCGCGATACGGTTTGGCGCACGCTCAGCAGCCGACATCCGCTCGATCACGCTTTGGGTCCTACCCTCCAACGTATTACCCCAGCCACGCATCCCCCCCAAGCCGGGCCGGCACTCAGTGACTCTCACGAAACGCCCGCCGCGCCGTCGCCGCCAGAGCGAGGGCGGTCGCCGACCGGGAGTTTGGTGAGGCACTCACGGAGCGGCCCTCGCCTCCGCGCGGTCCGACACCTTCCCGCGTCGGGTTATGGCGCAAGTTTTAGGCGCTCGGCCCCGGTGGCAGCACTGTTTTCGGGCATCCGGCCGCTTGAGGCGCACGGGAAATAGGCACGATTTCGGTAGTGCCAACGGTCACCATTGCGCAGGCGTTTACCCAAGTTCTAGAAATTTTCTCATCAGGAATGGCCGCAAGAGACGAATATTCTCGCACTTCGATGCACCTTTGGAGAAGGCTTCATGAAGCGCCGCACGACCATCCCTTCCAAGCTTTCACGCGAGTTTGGTCTGGGCGCGCGTGCGATGTGGCGTGAAGCTTCCGATCCTGCGCGAGCCATCGCCTCAGGTATCCGACGGCACGGCGCAACGATCGATCGCCCTACCGGCCAGCGAACCGCGATGAGCGCGTAGCTGCTTTGCCAGTCTAGACCGACACGAGGATCAGATGACGAAGAAGAGGGTGGCGATCATCGGGGCGGGGCCGAGCGGCCTTGCGCAGTTGCGGGCCTTCGAGACCGCGCGGCGGGCGGGGCACGAGATTCCGGAACTGGTCTGCTTCGAGAAGCAGGCGAACTGGGGCGGCCTGTGGAACTACACTTGGCGCACGGGCCTCGACGAGAGCGGCGAGCCGGTCCACGGCAGCATGTACCGCTACCTCTGGTCGAACGGCCCCAAGGAGTGCCTGGAATTCGCCGACTACTCTTTCGAGGAGCATTTCGGCCGTCCGATCCCGTCCTACCCACCGCGCGCCGTCCTTCACGACTACATCGCCGGCCGCGTCGAGCGCAGCGACGTGCGCAAGTACATCCGCTTCAAGACACCGGTCCGCTGGGTCGGCTACTCCGCGGAGACCGGCAAGTTCACGGTGACCGCGAAGGATCTGATCGCCGACGAGCACCAAGTCGAGGAGTTCGACCACGTCGTCGTCGCGAACGGCCATTTCTCCGTTCCGAACGTTCCGCATTTCGAGGGGATCGATCACTTCCCGGGGCGCGTCATGCACGCGCATGACTTCCGCGTCGCGGACGAGTTCGCCGGCAAGCGGCTGTTGATGATCGGTTCGAGCTACTCGGCCGAGGACATCGGCACGCAGTGCATCAAGTACGGCGCCAAATCGATCACCTTCAGCTACCGGTCGAAGCCGATGGGCTTTGCATGGCCGGAAGGTTTCGTCGAGAAGCCGCTCGTGACGAGGTTCGAAGGCAAGGTCGCTCACTTCAAGGACGGCTCGCAGGCCGAGGTCGACGCCGTCATCCTCTGCACCGGCTACCAGCACACATACCCGTTCCTGCCGGACGAGCTGCGCCTCAAGACGCATAACTGTCTCTACCCGGCCGGCCTCTACAAGGGCATCTTCTGGCTGTCGAACCCGAAGCTGATCTACCTCGGGATGCAGGACCAATACTACACCTACAACATGTTCGATGCCCAGGCGTGGTATGCGCGTGACGTCATGATGGGTCGGATCACCCTGCCGAGCCGCGAGGAACAGGCCGCCGATACCGCCAAGTGGCTTGCCTATCAGGACACGCTCACCAATCCGTTCGAGGCGATCGACTTCCAGACCGAGTACGTGCGCGAGCTCCTTCAGGCGACCGACTACCCGCATCTCGACGTCGACAAGGTCGCGGGCCTGTTCAAGGAGTGGGAGCACCACAAGATGGAAGGCATCCTGACCTATCGGGACCGGTCGTATCGCTCCACGATCACGGGAACGCTGTCGCCTGCCCACCACACGACGTGGATGAAGGCGATGGACGATTCTCTGGAAGCCTTCATGAGCCTGCCGCAAGCGGCCGAGTAACGACGCTCGGGGCGGGCGGCACGTCGCGCCACGTGCCGCCCGCCCCGTCCGGGTGCGTACGTTGGGGTGAGATCGAGCGATGAACCAGATCTGGTTGCAACCGCCATCCGTCGACGAGAGGGCAGACCGCCCGCGGGCCAGGAAGATGTCGCTCGTCGCGCGCGGAGGCTCCGGCTCCATCTTCGAACTGCAGGCGGGGGACCGTTTGCGGATCGTCGATCCCGAGGGGCTTCAGCCCGCCTTTCTGTACGTCCAGCCCGGCGCCCTGAACGGGCGGCGGGCGACCGGTTCTGCCGAAGACGCCTTCCTTGTGAGCGACGACGACGTGCCGGCGGATGTCCGGACGATCGAGGCGGCTTTGCGCACACGTGGCCTCGCCGCATCGGATCTCGAGAAGCACATCCTCTTTCCCGAGGAATCCGGGCCGGGCAGCGCCTTCCACGCGACCGCGGCGTCCGCGACCGTCTGCGTTCTGGTGGTTCCCGGCGCCGCGATGCAGCCGGATGCGCAGAATCCGCCGACCGACCTGCGCGTGGAGATCGAGCCGGCGACGGCGCTCGACGGGCGTGCCCCGCCGCCGCTCGCGCCGCCGCTTCTCGATCGGAGGGTCAAGGCCGCGACGGCGGAGGCCTATACGGTCAAGGCGGGGCAGTACATCCAGATCATCGACGTGGATGGCCGCCAGTGCGCCGACTTCCTCGCTTTCGACGCCGCCGAGCTGTCAGAGGGGCGGGAATACGGGCTCGACGCGACGACGACCCGCACCCTGATGGGCTCGTCGGCACCGAAGCCGGGCCTGCTGTCGAAGTATTTCGATGCACGCATGTGCCCTCTGGTCGAGGTCATCCAGGACACGGTCGGCCGCCACGATACATTCATGCTCGCCTGCTCGGCGAAGTATTACGAGGACATGGGCTATCCCGGCCACTCGAATTGCACCGACAACTTCAACGCTGCGCTCGGTGCGTATGGCGTGCAGCCGAAGAAGGGCTGGCCGGCGATCAATTTCTTCTACAACACGATCCCGGGCACCGATGACCGGATCACGCTGGACGAACCGTGGTCGCGACCGGGCGACTACGTGCTGCTGCGCGCGCTGACGGATCTCGTTTGCGCCACGTCATCCTGCGCGGACGACATCGATCCCGCCAACGGCTGGGAACCGACGGATATCCACGTTCGGGTCTACGACGCCGCGAGCGCCTTTCCAAAGGGTATGAGCCACCGCATGACCCCCGATGCCGAGCCGCGCCTGACCCGCGAGTCGGGCTTCCACCCGCGCACCTCCGCCCTGACGCGAAAGCTCGAGGATTACCGCGGCTTCTGGGTTCCGACCTGCTTCAACGCCGCCGGGCCGATCGAGGAATACTGGGCGTGCCGCGAGCGGGCGACGATCATGGACCTGTCCGCGCTGCGGAAGTTCGAGATCATCGGGCCGGATGCCGAGGATCTGATGCAACTCGCGGTTACCCGCAACGTCCGCAAGCTCGCCGTCAACCAGATCGTCTACACCGCGATGTGCAACGCGCACGGCGGCATGATCGACGACGGCACGCTGTTCCGCATCGGCCGGCACAACTTCCGCTGGGTCTGCGGCGACGAGTATTCCGGCCTCTGGCTCCGCAAGCTCGCGGAGGAGCGCAAGCTCAAGGTCTGGATCAAGAGCTCGACCGACCAGTTGCACAACGTCGCCGTGCAGGGGCCGCGATCGCGCACGATCCTGTCGGGCCTCGTCGTGACGCCGCCGCAGGAGCCCACGGTCGACGAGCTGAAGTGGTTCCGGTTCACCGTGGGACGGATCGGCGGCATCCCGGTCGTGGTCTCGCGGACCGGCTACACGGGCGAACTCGGCTACGAGGTGTGGTGCCACCCGAGCCAAGCTCCGGCGATCTGGGACGCGATCATGGAGGCCGGGGCGCCGCACGGGCTGATGCCGATGGGGCTGGCCGCGCTCGACATGGTGCGGATCGAAGCCGGTCTCGTCTTCGCCGGCCACGACTTCTGCGACCAGACCGATCCGTTCGAGGCGGGGATCGGCTTCACGGTTCCGAAGGACAAGCCGGACCCGTTCGTCGGCTCGGAGGCGATCGCGCGCAGACGCGACAATCCGCATCGCCGTCTGGTCGGCCTCGACGTTTCCGGCAACGAGGATGTCGGCCATGGGGACCCGGTCTACGACGGGCGTACGCAGGTGGGCGTGGTCACCAGCGCAACACGCTCGCCGATCCTCGGCAGGACGATCGCCCTGGCCCGCCTCGACGTGTCGGCCGCGACCGAGGACCGGGACGTCGAGATCGGGAAGCTCGACGGGCATCAGAAACGGATCGCGGCGAAACTCGTCGCTTTCCCGCATTTCGACCCGAAGAAGACCCGCGTCCGCGCCGAGGCGCCGACGCCCACGCCAAATCCGGCGCCGCTCGACCGCGAAACGACGCCGGACAAGACCGCTACGGCGGGCGTTCCGGCTTGAGCCCGTTCGGGGGAACATCTGCTCGAATCGGAGGCACATCGCATCAGGATCGGAAGCCGTGAGCCGCACCAGGATCGCACCGGACCTTTCTGCCGCCCCGAACCCGCCGTTGGAATCATCGTGGGATGTCTCGCGAATTCTCGACCGACACGCTGAAAGGATCGGTACATGTCGGCACGAATTGCTTAAATTGAAGTCTCCATGTGCATGTTTTGTGCAATACGGTCGAACTGATCAAGTTTTTTACAGAATATCGCTTGACAGCATGTCTCATAGAAAAATATAGTTTCCCTATAAGAAAAATTCGTTCGCTTGAAGAAGCCGGCCGCGAAGCGGGTTTCAGCGAACGGCAGCGGCGCAATGCACCGCGGGAGTTCTGTCCGGCCATGCGCAGGACTTCGGATGCCGAAGCCCTGGACCGACGTCGCTTCTCCGCTCGGGCCCGGCCCGGAGGGGCGGGGAAGCTTGGAACCCACGAGAATCCGCACGACGCGTGATTTGGGGAGGCGAACGATGAGCACCGGACTGACATCCACCACGAAACCGCTGCCGGGCTACCCGGCAGCGGTGGCGGCATCCGCCGAGGACGGCAGGCTGCACCGAAGCATCCGTTGGACGGGTGCGTTCTGGGTCGCCAGCGGCGTTCCCGCCCTCGTGCTGTTCTCGGTCGGCGGCATCGCCGGGAATACCGGCAAGCTCGCTTTCCTGATCTGGACGCTGTCCATGATCATGGGCCTCATCCAGTCGTTCTCCTACGCGGAGATCGCGGGCCTTTTCCCGAACAAGTCCGGAGGCGCCTCGGTCTACGGCGCGGCGGCCTGGGTCCGCTACGCGAAGCTGATCGCCCCGCTCTCGGTGTGGTGCAACTGGTTCGCCTGGACGCCGGTGCTGTCGCTCGGCTGCTCGATCGCCGCATCCTACATCCTCAACGCGCTGGCGCCGGTGCCGGCCGCGACCTCGCCCGCCGTCGTCCAGTGGCTGGCCGAGCACGGGGCGAGCCTGCAGGTGGCTGACGCCGACAAGCCGGCCGCCGCGGTCGCGGCCCTCACGCCGGCCATCCGCAGTTGGACCCTGTTCCAGACCACGTTCGGGCCGGTGTCCCTGTCGCTCAACGCCGCGTTCCTCATCGGCGCCGTGCTGATGCTGGCCACCTTCGCCGTGCAGCATCGCGGCATCCTCGGCACGGCCAGCGTGCAGAAGTACATCGGTCTGCTCGTCGTCATCCCGATGTTCATCGTCGGCGTCGTCCCGCTCGTCATCCACGGCGTGAACTGGGCGAACTTCACCCCGCTCGTCCCGCTGGCGGCGCCGAGCGCTCCGGCTCCCGGCGCGTGGACCGTCGCCGGATGGACGCTGGTGCTCGGCGGCATGTTCATCGCCGCGTGGTCGACCTACGGCTTCGAGACGGCGATCTGCTATACGAGCGAGTTCCGCGACCCTGCGAAGGACACGTTCAAGGCGATCTTCTACTCGGGCCTGCTCTGCCTCGTGCTGTTCACCCTGGTTCCGTTCACGTTCCAGAGCATGCTCGGCGTGGAAGGCATGCTGGAACCCTCGGTGGTGGACGGCTCCGGCGTCGCCGCGGCGCTCGCACACATGGTCGGCGGCGGGCCGATCGTCGAGAACGCCCTCGTGATGCTGATGATCCTCGCCCTGGTGCTGTGCATCATGACGGCCATGGCCGGTTCGTCGCGCACCCTCTACCAGGGCTCGGTCGACGGCTGGCTGCCGCGCTACCTGAGCCACGTCAACGAGCATGGCGCCCCGACCCGGGCGATGTGGACCGATCTCGTCTTCAACCTCGCGATCCTGGCCATCGCCTGCGCGGATGCGACGAGCTTCTTCTTCATCCTCGCCGTGTCGAATTGCGGCTACATCATCTTCAACTTCCTCAACCTGAACTCGGCCTGGATCCACCGGATCGACTCGCCCCACGTCCCGCGGCCCTACCGGGCGCCCAAGGTCGTGCTCGTGCTCGGCGGCGTGTTCGCCTTCGTCAACGTGGTCTTCATGGGCGCCGGCGCGAAGGTCTGGAATCCGGTCGCGCTCTGGGCCGGCCTGATCACCGCCGCGATGATCATCCCGGTCTTCTGCTTCCGCCACTACATCCAGGACAAGGGCAAGTTCCCCGAGGCGATGTTCGAGGACCTGCATGCCGGTCGCGATGGCGCGGCCTCGCAGCGGAGGGCCGGTATCCTGCCGTATCTCACGCTGCTGGGAGGCGTCGCGGTGCTGCTGGTCTCGAACTGGTTGTTCCAGCTCTGACCGGACCCGTTCGGGCGAGCCGGAGCGGGATACGCCCCGGCTCGCCCGGGACGTCATACCGGGGGCGTCCCGCGTCGGATGGGCCGTCTCCGGGCCGAACCGGCGCCGGACGTCGCGGAAAACGCAGGGCGTCGGCCGATCGGGCGCCTTGCAGGGAACGGAACGCCGGAGCCGTACCGCTCCGACCAACCAAGAAACCGGCACGAGAGACCAGAGGAACGACGACCATGAGCGACAAAGATCTTCCGCGCCAATCGGCCCTCAACGAGCGTCATCTGGCGCTCGGCTCCAAGCTCGACGCCGAATGGAACGGGATGCCGATCCCGCAGACCTACGACACCGACCGCTACGAGGAGACCAGCATCGTCCGCTCGCGCGCGGGTCTCTTCGACGTGTCGGGCCTGCGCATCGTCAACGTCTCGGGTCCGGACGCGGAGGCGATGCTGAACGCCATGCTGACCAGCGACGTGAGCAAGATCGCCCCCGGCCACTCGGCGATCAGCAACATCGTGGACGAGAACGGATCGCTCATCGACGACGTGCTCGTCTACCGCGACGGTCCGCAGGCGTTCCGCGTCTCGCATGGGGGCGGCAGCCTCGAAGAGGTGCTTCCGAACTTCACCGAGGGGCGCGACGTGCGCGCCGGGCGCGACGACGACATCCACATCCTCTCGCTGCAGGGCCCGCTGGCGCTCGACATCCTCGAGCCGCACACGCCCTTCGACCTCGCGGGTCTGAAGTACTTCGCGCACGCGCGCACCACGCTGTTCGGCCGCGAGGTCTCCCTCGCCCGGGGCGGCTACTCGGCGGAGCGCGGCTACGAGGTGTTCTGCGCCGCCAGGGACGCCGTGGCGATCTGGGATGCGATCATGGACGCGGGCAAGCCCTTCGGCATCGCCGCCGCCTCGTGGGACTGTCTCGATATCGTGCGCGTCGAGGGCGGGCTGCTGTTCTTCCCCTTCGACATGCCCAAGCCCGACACCACTCCGTGGGAGGTCGGCGTCGACTGGACGGTCGATCTCGACAAGCCGGACTTCCACGGCAAGGCGGCGCTCGTGGCGCGGAAGGGCCGGGAGCGTTTCCGGCAGGTCGGGCTCGAGATCCTGCACGACCAGGCGGTAGCGCCCGGATCGACGATCACGAAGGACGGGCGCGCGGTCGGCACCGTCAACAGCACGACCTACAGCCGGCACCTGATGAAGTCTCTCGGTCTCGCGCACCTGCCGCCGGAGCTCGCGGCGCTCGGGACCGAGGTGCAGGTCGAGGGCGAGCACGGCCCGCTCGTCGCGACCGTCGTGCGCACCCCCTTCTACGACCCGATGCGGCTGCGCACCCATCCGGCCGAGGAGCGCGGGGCCGCCTGACCGTCTCGCGGCCCGCCTCGACGCCGCTCCCGCATCCTGACGGAGAAGACCGGAGACACGAAGGATGTCCGACCAGGGGATCAAGAGCAGACCCACATACGACACGCTGCGCGTCGATCCGACGGGTCTGCGCCACCTGCTGGTCTCCGATTCACCTGACGACGCGATCGAGGCGTCGCCCGCTGCGGACGACGCGATCGAGGTTTGGATCGTCGTCCCGCGCGGCGCGGAGGGACGCACGGTCGGATTTTCGGACCGGCGGCGCTGCTTCCGTTCGCCCGCGCATCTGATCGGGCGCCTCGCGGAACGCCTCCGGCACGAGCGCATGGGCCTGCGCCTCTACGCGAGCGGAACCGAGACGTTCCTCTGGGACGTGCACGGTGCCGCCCAGCGCGCGGGGATGAGCAAGCAGGAGGTGTTCCTCGCGCAGACCGGCTCGCACGCGCGGCGCGTCCAGTGCGTCCACTGCAAGACCTTCAACGAGGGCGTGACGACGACCATCGTGCGCTGCGACGGCTGTGGCGCCAACCTCTTCGTGCGCGATCACTTCTCGCGGCGCCTCGCCGCCTTCATGGGGGTGAAGGCGGATGCAGAGGTGCCCGGCGACGTTCCTCCCGCCGAGCAGGCCTACCCATGATCCTCGACGGCACCCTGTCGGCACGCGTGGCCGACATCGAAACGCTGAGCCCGACGCTGAAGCGCTTCCGCTTCGCGCGCGAGGACGGAGGGCGCTTTCCGGTCGCACCGCCGGGCGCCCATGTCCAGGTCACGCTCCGCGGGCCGGAACGGGTCTGGCGCAACGCGTACTCGCTCGTGACGCCGCCCGATCAGCGCGACCGTTACGAGATCATCGTCCGCAGGGTCGCGACGTCCCGCGGCGGCTCGCACTTCCTGCACGACGTGCTGAAGGCGGGCGACACGGTCGAGCTGAGTGCGCCGGCCAGCCTGTTTCCGATCGCCTCCCTGGCGCGCAGGCACATCCTCATCGGCGGCGGCATCGGCCTGACGCCGTTCCTGTCCTACCTGCCGGCCCTGAGGGCGCGCGGGGCAGCGTTCGAGCTCCACCAGTTCTGCGCCGAGGACGAAGCCGAGACCTTCCGGAACCTGCTCGGGGACCATGAGGGAACGGTCGAGGTTCACGGTTCGAAGGACCGGTCACCGCCCGATCTCGACAGCGTCCTCGCCGACCGGCCGCTCGGTACCCACGTCTACGCGTGCGGCCCGGAAGGCCTGATGGACGCCGTCGCCGAGACGGCGCTCCGGCTCGGCTGGCCCGCCTGCTCGATCCACCGCGAGAGCTTTGCCCCCGCCGCCGGCGGAAAGCCGTTCGACGTCCACCTCGCCAAATCTCGCAGAACGATCCGGGTCAGCGCCGCGCAGACGCTGCTCGAAGCGCTCGAGACGGCGGGGGTCGAGCCGCCCAGCCTGTGCCGCGGCGGCGCCTGCGGCGCCTGCCTGATGCCGGTGCTCGACGGTGAGCCCGAGCACCGGGACCACGTGCTCTCGCAGGCCGAGAAGGCCGCCGGGCGCATGATCGCCACCTGCGTGTCGCGGGCGAAATCGGAATCGCTCGTGCTGGATCTGTGAGAGGCCGAGATGGGCATTCCGTTCAAGACCGACGAGACCTTCCGCGGCGACTTCTCGTACCGCAACAGCGACGCGGGCGTACTGCGCTTCCCGTTCCCGTTCGGCGAGGACAGATACATGTACTCGGTCAACATCGAGCCGCATGTCAGGGGCGGCCCGACGCCGGCCTTCGCGCATCCCTTCGACGTGGACGAGCACTACGTCGCCGAGTGCCGCGAACGCGCGCTCGTCCTCGACGACGACCCGAAGCGGTGCCTCGTGCTTCCGCACATGATGCCGGCCCAGTGGGACACGCTGGAGATCATCATGGAGAGCTTCGCCACGGATTACCCCGAGCATTTCTCCCTGACGCGCGACGGCCCGAACTGGCGCTGGATCAACCGTCCCCTCGGCATCGACCAGTCCTTCGTGTTCGGCGACGCCTCCACGCTGCCTTGCGAGCCGTTCGAGTACGTCACGCGGCAGGCGCAGGGCGACTTCACCCTGCAGGACCAGCGCGACGACAACCTCTACGTGGATGGCGGCATGGTCACCACGCAGGCGGACTGGTCGCTGGAATTCGATGTCGGCATGAGCTTCCACGAATGGCATGGCCCCGTGCCCCTGGCGCACGAGATCGGCGTGTTCGACCGCGCGCTCCAGTTCCTGCTGCGCCTCCAGTACGGCCGCCCGGTCCGGCGCTTGAACTGGACGATGACCGTCAACCCCCGGCTCGACACCTCGCCCGAGAACTATCCCGACTGGGGTCCGGACCGCACTACGGTCACGCCGGAGAACGTCGCGCAGAAGGTGCATCTGCGCGTCGAGCTGCAGACGTTGTTCCGCTTGCCGCGCTCGAACGCGATCCTGTTCGGGATCCGCTGCTACCTCATCAGTCTCCAGGACATCGAGCGTGTGGTGAAATGGCGCAACCGGCTGCACCGTGTACTCGCGACCCTGCCCCCGGAGCTGTCGGAGTACAAAGGTCTGACGCGCTACAAGAATCTGATCATCGCCCGTCTCGCCCCGATGGATGACGGTGCGCCGCTCTCACTTGGCATTCAACCCGAACAAAACAGCTTGTAGAATATTTTTCTGTAGGAAAACAATATTAACATATAAACTATCGATTTGTATTTATAAATTATCCGATAAATATGCAAAATCAACACTTATATTGCGAGATCCGTAAGTGCAAAACTTCTGAGAATACAGGAATGCATGTTCGCGCACGACAATATCCTGCTACGCAAGATAAACTCGCATCGAAAGCGATTCAAAAAGGTCAATTCATAAACAAACTTCAAATATTCAGAAGAGACAACAGATTTTCATTTATAAAGGTGAAAATATATCAAAATTATAAATTACGCATGTTGGCACATGGAAAAGTTGCATATTTGTTACATGCCTCTCGATAATGACATCGAGGCTAGAATCAAGCTTTTTCATACTTGAGAACGTTCGTTTCCTGTGAGGAAATCAATAGCGGCTCGATCTCAAGCGCTGAGGCGAGTCGCACTTTCGGCGATGGCTAAGGGGCTGCAAGCATGCGAAAAGCAAGTATACGGGGCTGCTGCCTGATTGCTTCATTCTTCCTGTCGGGCACAGCGATCAAGGCCGCCGACATGCCGGCCGCCCCGAAAGAGCTCCCGCCGGAAGCGAAGGCGGCCGATCCCCTGATCGGGTTTTCATTTTATTCTCAGTATGCGTCCGATTACAATTTTCGCGGTATTTCGAATTCCAACCGTCAAGGCAGTTATCAAAGCTTCTTTGAGGTTCAGTACTTCAATAATTTAGCTTATACCGGCTTCTACACGTGGCAGACTCGTCTGCCCACGCGGCCGGATTTTGAATTCGACCTCGTTGCCGGCATCCGGCCCGTCTTCGACAAGATTTCGCTCGATATCGGTTTTCTATACTATTTTTATCCGAACGAGCAGCGCCTGATAGATCCGAACTCGGGCGCCTTCCTGTCGACGGCCAACAGCGACTTCTACGAGATCTCCGGTAAAGCCCTGTACCAACTGGCATCCGATTGGGTCCTGGGTGCAAACATTTTCTATTCGCCGAACTGGTTCGGGCAGCACGCCGTCGGAACCTACACATCGGGCACGATTGCCTACACGCTGCCTGCGTCCTGGTTCTCGTTCCTGCCGGAGGCGTATGCGGGCGGCTTCTCGATCTCCGGCGAGGGCGGCCACTACTTTCTCGGTGCAGCCAAGACGTCCGCGACTGGTTTCGTTGCGGTGGATCTGCCCAGCTACAACTACGGCAACGTCGGACTATCGTATACGTACAAGAACCTGCTGCTCGATCTGAGATTCCATACGACCGATCTCAACCCACAGCAATGTTTTACATTGGGTGGTGATTATCGCGGATACTTCAACGGCGGTCGCTCCGGATGGTGCGGCGATGCGATCATCGGAGCGATCCGCTGGCAAGCCTCTACGTCGGCGCCCGGCGTATATGCCAGTCCCAGGGGCATACTCGGATTATTCGATTAGTTGCCCAAACGGCATTCGACATGAGCGGATCGAATCATGCGGACTCGCCGAAAATATTCGCCGATCGCGGACCGGCACACCATCGTTGACTTCGTTATCGTACCGAGGGTGATGGGTTGCCGGGCATGACCCGATTGGTCGCGTTGTCATGGACAGGGCCGCGGATCTGATCGCTCGTGGGATTGAATCGTTCGATCTCGCCAAGCGAATGATTCTCTTGACGGATTTGTCCTATCGAGCCGGTATACCCAGCGTCATAGCTACCACTGGTCTGCGGCCTTGTCTGACCGCTCACGGCCAGCGGCCAGATGGAAACTGCCGCAGCGATGACTGCTGCGGCGGTAACGGTGAATCTCTGCGAGCGCAATGTCTTACTCATCGTTCAAGCCATGCTCTGTTTTTGAGCATTAATGGCGAATATCTAGGCAATCAAGCTATAATTTTACACTAAGTGATGGATTAAATTGCAGTGTGTGGTCCCACACCTCGGTGAAGTTCGACTTGATTGCGGCGTGCGCCTCTTGAGGCGGACATCGTGACGGTAAGCGATCGAGATGATCTGCGCCGGCTGGCCCGGACGAGCCGTGCCGCCGCACGGATGCGGCTCGGATCGGGGCGGTGGGCCTGCAGACGGTGCGCGACTGGGTTTTGACGTTCAACGCGGACGGACCTGCCGGACGGATCGACCGCAAGGCTCCCGGCCATCCGCCCAAGCCGAGCGCGGCGCAGCGGCAGGCGCTGGCGCGGGTGATCGAGGAGGGCCTTGACCTGGATCGGCACGGCATGGTGCGCTGGCGGCTGAAGGATCCGGCTGCCTGGGTCTACGCGAGCTTCGGGATCCGCCTGGACGAGAGCAGGCTCGGCCGCACGGTCAAGACGCTCGGCTTCCGCAAGCTGTCGGTGCGCCCGCGCCACCACGAGCAGGACCCGGCCGTGCTGGTGGCCTTCAGTTGCCACCGGCTGCGCGGACCCTGATGAATGAAACCACGGCAGGCATATGCGTGACGCTGTGCTCGCTCGGATAGCGAATTTCTATTTAGACGCCGATTGCCGCCCTTCGTCCCGTCATCGCGAGGCTTCAGCCGAAGCAATCCAGAAGCGCGCCGGTGCCGAAGCGGACTCGCGCCGTCCGACACCGGGGCCGGCATGCTCGAGGACCGAAAGACCCTGCGGCCGAAACCTCACTCGGGCTCGCGCTTCGTGATCGCCAGCGTCTTCGCGTCGAGATGGAGGTCGAACGGCTTGCCGTTGGCGTCGATGGCGTCGTCCACCTCGATGTGGCCGTCGTCCGTCTCGATCGCCTTCCACTTGGTGAAGCCCTCCTTCTTCAGCACGTCCTCGACCTTGGCCTGCTGGTCGGGCGGCAGCCGCTCGTCGGCGAGCGCCGGAGCGCCGAGAAGGGCGAGGCCGAGGGCGGCGAGGGCGAGGGGGCGGAAGGACATGGCACGCTCCATTGGGGAAAAGATGCGGGGCGAACGGTCGCTCATCCCGCTTGCTTGTTCCTGCCGGATGGCCATGAGACCCGCCGATGATTGCCAGGGCGCGTAGCGCCGCCTAGGCTGCAACCTCCGGGTTCGGAGCTTGCCGCGCACCATGGTCACCCGCGTCGCCACCGTCGCCTTCGAGGGGATCGAGGCGCGCGCCGTCGACGTGCAGGTGCAGATCGCGCCGGGCGCCGTCGCCTTCACCATCGTCGGCCTGCCCGACAAGGCGGTGGCGGAATCGCGCGAGCGGGTGCGCTCGGCGCTGATCGCCTCGGGGCTGGCGCTTCCGGCCAAGCGCATCACCTGCAACCTCGCCCCGGCCGACCTGCCGAAGGAGGGCTCGCACTACGACCTGCCGATCGCGCTCGCGGTGATGGGCGCCATCGGCGCCCTGCCCGCGGACGCGCTCGGCGGCTACTGCGTGCTCGGCGAACTCGCCCTCGACGGCTCGATCACCGCCGTGGCCGGCGTGCTCCCGGCGGCGATGGCGGCGAACGGCCGGGGCCTCGGCCTGATCTGCCCTGCGGCGACCGGCCCGGAGGCGGCCTGGGCCGCGGGCGACATGGACGTGCTGGCGCCGCGCTCGCTGATCCAACTCGCCAACCACTTCAAGGGCAGCCAGGTGATGGCCCGGCCGCAGCCCGCCGTGGCCGCGCCCGCCGGCCCGATGCCGGACCTAGCCGACATCAAGGGCCAGGAGGGCGCCAAGCGCGCCCTGGAGATCGCCGCGGCCGGCGGCCACAACCTGCTTTTCAACGGGCCTCCGGGGGCCGGCAAGTCGATGCTCGCCGCGCGCCTCCCCTCGATCCTGCCGCCCCTGGGCCCGCGCGAACTGCTCGAAGTCTCGATGATCCAGTCGGTGGCGGGCGCGCTGAAGGGCGGCATGCTCTCGAACCGGCGCCCGTTCCGCCAGCCGCACCATTCCGCCTCCATGGCGGCGCTCGTCGGCGGCGGGCTCAACGCGCGGCCGGGCGAGGCCTCGCTCGCCCATGGCGGCGTGCTGTTCCTCGACGAATTGCCCGAGTTCACGCCGCAGGTGCTCGATTCCCTGCGCCAGCCGATGGAGACGGGCGAGATCATGATCGCCCGCGCCAATCACCGCACCACCTATCCGGCCCGCTTCCAGCTCGTGGCGGCGATGAACCCGTGCCGCTGCGGCATGGCCCTGGAGCCGGGCTATGCCTGCCGCCGGGGACCGAACGAGCGCTGCGTGGCGCAGTACGGCGCCCGCATCTCCGGGCCGCTGCTCGACCGCATCGACCTGCGGGTCGAGGTCGCCGCCGTCACCGCCGCCGACCTGATCCTGCCCCCGCCCGCGGAAGGCTCGGCGGAGGCCGCCGCGCGGGTCGCCGCCGCCCGTGCGCGCCAGAGCGCGCGCTATGCGGCCCTCGGCCTGCCCGCGGCGGCGACCAACGCCACCTGCCCGGCCACCGTGATCGAAGCGGCCGCCGCGCCCGATGCCGAAGGGGCGGCGCTGATCCGCCATGCGGCGGAGACCATGCGGCTGTCCGCCCGCGGCTTCCACCGCACGCTCCGCGTCGCCCGGACCCTGGCCGACCTCGACGGCGAGGCGCAGGTGCGGCGGCTGCATCTGGCGGAGGCCCTGTCCTACCGGGCGCGGGGCGAGCGGCCGGCGGCCGCGGCCTGACGCCTTCCGGGCGCCGGTGCCGCGGAGAGGCGGGCAGGGCTCCGAACGCGGGTCGACACGGCCGGCCTTCGGGATGCCGATCCGTCCGCCCCTCCGCCGTCATTCCGGGGCCGCGAAGGTGAGCCCGGACCCGAAGGGGCGCGACGCCGGACCATCGTCCCGAAAGGGGATTGCCGGCTTGTCTAAATAGAAACTCGCCATCCGAGCGAGCACAGGGTCACGCATATGCCCGCCGTGGTTTCATTCGCCAGGGTCCGCGCAGCCGGTGGCAACTGATACCGTTTCCGATTGATCGCCTCGGGTTTGGCCACCCTCCGTCCTCGCGAGCGGCAGCGAAGCGATCCAGGGCGCGCCCTGTCCGGAAAGGTCGCGCCCTGGATCGCCACGGCTTCGCCTCGCGATGACGCAGGACAGGCCGAAGTCATCAACCGGAAACGGTATGAGAAGACGATGCTCTCCGCTGCGATCGCACATCACGGGTGGCGTCCGGGTTCCGCTGCGCGGCCCCGGAACGACGGGCGAAGTGCAAGAGGAGCGATGGTCAGAGCGCGCTGAAGCGGCGCTCGCCCATGAGCCGGTCGCGGGCGCGTGCCACCAGGGCGGGGCGGATGCGCGCGACGTCCTCACCGTCGAGGAGCGGCGAACCGGCGAGCGCGCCGAGATAGGCCTCTTCGCGATCGCGGCAGGTGGCGACGGCCTTGGTCGCGGCGAAGCTCCGGCTCGTGGTGCGGGCGTGGTCCGCGAAGGCCTCGTCGAGGCAGACCTGCCACGCCGCGTGGCGCGCACCCTCGGGGGTCTCCGCCCGCGCGGGGGCGGCGGCGAGAAGAGCGAGGGCGGGAAGGCTGGCGAGGAGGACGCGACGCATGGGACGAGCGGACCCTGGGACGGCGAACCTGAGGCGCTGACGGGGATTTCCGGCGGGCAGGCGCTTTACCGGAAACCTCTCGTCAACCTTGGCCGCCGAACCGTTAAAGCCCGCTCACGTGCGAGGTGCGGGTCTGGTCCTGATTCGGGACTGAGAAAAAGTTCCCTCAGCGGTTGGCCGCGGTAAGCGGCGAGGCGTCGCGGCCGAGCGCGACCCAGCCGACCGCGTCCTGGCTCTCGCGCTTGACGAAGGTGTAGCCGGTCTGGGTCCAGGGCAGCACCGCGTTGGTCTTGTTGTCGAGCACGAGGTCGCCGCGGTTGGTGAGGATCGTGAGCACGGCGTGGCCCTCGCCCTTCTCGTCGATCACCACGGTCATCCGCATCGCCCGCCGCGGCAGTCCGGCCTCCACGAGCATCCGGCGCTTGAGGAGCTGGTAATCCTCGCAGTCGCCCCGGCCGTCCTCGGCGAGGTCCCAGCGGTCGGCGGCGTGCCAGTGCTCCTGGTCGGTCACCGCCTCGACCGCCCGGTTGATCCGGCGGTTGACCGCGTTGATCGTCTGCCACAGCGCCGGCGTCAGGACGACGGTGGCGGGCTCCGTGCGGTCGACCGCGCACTCGCCGGCATAGCGCTCGCAGAACTCGGCCCAGGCGGCGATCGGCCGGGCCGGGCCGGTGGTGGTCGCCGACAGGCTCGTCGCCGGAAGCGCGGCGTGGGTCTGCGCCGCGGCCTGCGGCGCCGGCGCGGCGAGGACGGCCCCGGCCAGGGCGAGACCCGCGAGGCGGCGGGTCGGGAGGGCGGTGAGGCGCCGAGCGACACGGGGCTTGGAGAACGCGATACGCATGGCCCTGACCGAGCAGTTAAGCTTCCGTTAATGAAGCTCTCACAGCCGTTCGGTTCCCGCAATCGCCGGGTTAAAAATCGGTTAACGCGATCCGTCGCATTTGAGCGGACGGGGGCGGCAGGGCTGGCGTGGCCGTGTGGGCGCGCTCGAAACAAGGCAGGGCGACCGTCACCCGGCGCGGTGGAAACCGCGGCACGCCGCCTGCTAGGCAGGGATCGACCGCCTCATCCCAAAAGCCTTGCCGAAGCCCCGCGCCGATGACGACCGAGCCGATCCCCGCCGAAGCCGTGCAGCCCACCGACCGCGGGCCGCCGGTGATCCGCACGGTGGCGATGCCGACCGATACCAACCCCGCGGGCGACATCTTCGGCGGCTGGCTGATGGCGCAGATGGACATGGCGGCCGGCAACGTCGCCGCGCGCCGGGCGCGGGGGCGCTGCGCCACGATCTCGGCCGAGGCGATGACCTTCCACCGGCCGGTCTTCGTCGGCGACGAGGTGAGTTTCTACGCCTGGATCGTGCGGACGGGACGCACCTCCATGCGCATCCAGGTCGAGGTCTGGCGGCGGGAGCGGGAGGGTGAGGCCACCATGAAGGTGACGGAGGGCCTCTTCACCTTCGTCGCCATCGGCCCGGACCGGCGGCCAAGGCCGATCCCGGAGGCGCGGGAGGTCTGATCGATGCAAGGGATGAGTATGAGAGCCGTTTGACCGGCCGCCGTGTCTTCGTCAGGCCACGGCAAGGCGAGAGGAAGGTCCTACTCCCATCCCCACCCTCATCCTGAGGTGCCGGAGCGCAGCGGAGGCCTCGAAGGGTGTTCCAGGTTCCGCGCGATCCCTGGAGCACCCTTCGAGGCCGCTCACGCGGCACCTCAGGATGAGGGTCGAAATGGGATCACCGCAGTCAAACAGGCTCTGAGAGCCTCATCCGGCCCGCGTCGCGGTCCTGGATTGCTTCGCCTGACGGCTCGCAATGACGGTGTGAGGCTGCTTCTTCCGTCATTGCGAGGCGAAGCCGAAGCAATCCAGCAGCGCGGCGAGAGCCGAACGATCCTCTCACGCCCCTGCATTCGCCAGCGGTATCGGCTGCCCCTTTCACGATGACGGTGTGGGGCTGGCCTCCCCGTCATCCGCGAGCGTCGGAGAAGCGATTCAGGCATCGCGGCGCCCGCCGCCCTCGCGCGGCACGCCCCACCCGACCGTCCCCCGATGGCGGCGCCCCCCCAAAAAAATCAATGCATCGTCAGCGTGGTGAGCCGGCGTGCGCCCGCGTGCTGGTGGAGGAAGGCGCTCATCTCGGCCAGAACCGGGGCCTTGCGGCGGAAGCTGACGGAGAGCGCGAGCAGCGTGTCGGCGTGGTCGAGGCCTTCGTAGACCCGCTCCTGCACCGGCACGCGGGCGGCGCGCAGGCGGGCGGCGAGGCTCGCCGTGTTGCGCGGGCGCACGACGGCGTCGGCGTCGCCGGTGGCGAGGAAGGTCGGCGGCGAGTGGGCGCCGGCGAAGGCGACCGGCTGCGTCGCCTCCGGGTCGGGCGCCTGCCCGAACACGTCGATCGAGGTCTTCTGGTCGAAGGGCAGGAAGTCGTAGGGACCGGACAGGCCCGCCACGGCCCGGATCACCCGGGGATCGACGCCGGCCCGGCGCAGGTACTCGGGATCGAGCCCGAGCATCGCCGCGTTGTAGGCGCCGGCCGAATGGCCCGCGAGCACGATCCGGTGCGGATCGCCCCCCTGCGCGGCGATGTTGTCGCGCACCCAGGCGATGGCGGCCGCCCCGTCCTCCAGGAAGTCGGGGAAGCGTGCTTTCGGGTAGAGCCGATAGTCCGGCAGCACGGTGACGAACCCTTGCGCGGCGAAGGCCTGCGCGGCGAAGGCGTAGTCGTCCTTGCTGCCGCTGTTCCACGAACCGCCGTAGAAGAACACCAGCACCGGCGCGTGCTCGACCGGGACCGTCGGCACGAACACGTCGAGATGCTGGCGCGGGTCCGTGCCGTAGGCCGCGTCGCGCACCGCGAGGCGCCCGCCCTTGTCGCGCGGCCCGAGCGCGTCGAACAGCGCGAGCGGCGAGCAGCCGCTCAGGCCCAAGGCGGTGAGGCCGAGGCAGACCAGCGAGACGAGGGAGACGAATGCCTTGATCATGTGACCCGTGATTGACGCGGCGGTCGCGGCGGTTTCATGGCCGCCCGGTGGCCGCGCCGGGAGTTGAGGCATCGTCCCGAAAGGCGGGCGCCGGCTTTCGGGAAAAGACGATTGCGGAATCGGATTCTTATGTCCTCAGGACGATGCAGGCGCCGCCGACGCCGCGGATCTTCCCGCAGAGCCCGTCCGCGGCGGCCCGGCTCTCGGCCGGGATGCGCACCCGGTAGAAGGTGCGGGTGCCGCGGAAGCGCAGGCGCGTGCCGATGATCATCGGGCGCACCTCGCCGATCACGGTCGCGTAGCGGGTTCGCGCCCGCTGGAAGCTCGCGAGCGCCAGCGGCTTGGAAAAGTTGCCGGCGAGCTGCACGCCCCAGGGTGCGGCCGGGCCGCCCCCGATGGCGAGCGCGAAGCGGTCCCCGCGCGACGGGATGCGCAGGGCGGCGGTGACCTGGAGGCAGCTCCGCGTCTCGGCCTCCGGCGCGGGCGGCTTGTCCTCGGATCGTCCCTCGGCTCCCTTCGCGACGGGATCGCCTTCCGGCATCTCGACGGCGGCCTTCGGCCGCCAATCCTCCGCCGGGCGGCCGGTGATGGCGATGACGTAGGCCCGCGTCTCGGCGGGCAGGCCGCCGCTGCCGGCGAGCCACGCCGAGACCCGCGCCGGCCCGCCGTTATAGGCCGCCGCCGCGAGCCCGAGATTGCCGAACTGCCGCTCGAGGTCGGCCAGGAAATGCGCGGCGTGGGGGATCGCCTGCTCGGGATCGAACGGATCGGTGAGCCCGCGCTCCCGCGCCGTGCCCGGCATGAACTGCGCCACACCCTGCGCGCCGGCCGGGCTCACCACGCCGACGCGGAAGGCGCTCTCGCGCCAGATCAGCCGGGTCAGGAACGGCACCGGCAGGCGGCGGGCCTTGGCCGACTCCTCGATCAGCCGGCAGAGCGCCTGCTCCACCGTCTCGCTCTCGGGCGCGGCGGCCGCACGAGCGGGACCGGCGAGCGCGGCGAGGGCGGCCGGCAGGAGGACGAGGGCGAGGCGAGGCACGGCGGCTCATCTAGGGCGGCGGTGCGGCAAGGGGATGATTGCCGCCGTGCTCGGACCGTCATGCGGCGCGGACAGGCATCATGGTGCAAAAGTCGGCGCCCCTCGGAAGGGTTTTACCTTCGGGAGATTCTTGGAATTGCATCATTTTTCTGGATATCCCCGGGCTAGACGTCGTGGACATTGAGCGGCATCGGCCAAGCTCGCCTCGGTGCTCACCGACATCATGGGCCAATCCGCCCGCGCCGTGCTCGATGCACTCGCCGCCGGCGAGTGCGACCCGGATCGGCTGCGCGCTCTGGTCGGCCTGCGGGTGAAAGCCTCCTCCGAGGCGATCCGCGCAGCGCTGAAAAGCGCCCTCGTCCCGGCTGAGGAAAGGTGCGCCCTGGCTCAAGGTCGCCCTCGTCCAGTCCGCCTGGGCGGGGGTGCGCAAGAAGTACAGCTACCTGCAGGCCCAGTTCCAGCGCCTGCGTGCCCGCCGTGGGCCGAAGAAGGCCGTCTGCGCCGTGGCCGCCTCCATCCTGACAGCCGCCACCACATGCTCAAGAACGGCACGCCCTACGCCGATCCAGGCGCCAATCACGTCTTGCAAGGTTGCCCCCGCCACACGCGCTCAGGCCTCAGGCCCCAGATCGAGCGCCTGGGCTTCTCGTGCGCCATCCGGCCAAAGGAGCCAGTTTCCATTTAGGCCTTGCAGCTCAGGAACCCCTCGCGGATCGCCTCCGGATCGAGGTTGCGGCCGATGAAGACGACGCGGGAGACGCGCGGCTCGTCCGCGCCCCACTCTCCCTGGACGTCGCCGTCGAGGATCATGTGCACGCCCTGGAAGACGAAGCGCTTCGGCTCGTCGGGGAAGGCGACGATGCCCTTGCAGCGCAGGATGTCGGGCCCCTGGACCTGGGTCAGGTTCGAGATCCACGGCATGAACTTGTCCGGGTCCACCGGTCCGTCGAGCTTGGCCGAGACCGACTGCATCTGCGCGTCGTGGTGATGGTGGTGGCCCTCCTCGAGGAAGTCGGGCTCGAGATCGAGGATGCGCGACAGGTCGAAGGCGTTGCGGTCGAGCACCGCGTCGAGGGCGATGTCGCAGCGCTGGGTGCGATGGACCCGGGCGTAGGGGTTGATCGCGCGGATCCGGCCCTCGACCCGGTCGAGATCCTGCGCGGAGACGAGATCCGCCTTGTTGAGCAGGATCACGTCGGCGAACGCGATCTGGTTCCTGGCCTCGGGCGCGTCGGCGAGCCTGTCGGTGAGCCACTGGGCGTCGGCCACCGTCACCACCGCGTCGAGGCGGGCGGCCTCGCCGACGTCCTGATCGACGAAGAAGGTCTGCGCGACCGGGGCGGGGTCGGCGAGCCCGGTGGTCTCGACGATGATCGCGTCGAACTTGCCGCGGCGCTTCACCAGCCCGTCCATGATGCGGATCAGGTCGCCGCGCACGGTGCAGCAGACGCAGCCGTTGTTCATCTCGAACACTTCCTCGTCGGCGCCGACCACGAGGTCGTTGTCGATGCCGATCTCGCCGAACTCGTTGACGATCACGGCGTAGCGCTTGCCGTGCCGTTCGGTGAGGATGCGGTTGAGCAGCGTCGTCTTGCCGGCCCCGAGATAGCCGGTGAGCACCGTCACCGGAATTTTTTGAGAGGTGGCGCTGAGGGGAGAGGCGTCGGACATGGGAGACCTGGGCGGCTGAGGCTGTGAAGGGTGGAGCCTGTCATATTGTATCAACGGGCGCCCGTGAAAGGCTGTCCCGCTGCAAGGCAGCTCCCTGTCGGTCCGGTCCTCCGGACGGGATGGGCCGCAGCCCCTCGCTCAACGCCGCCAGCGCCCTTCCGAAACCCTCCGGTCCCGCCAGGAAGCGTTCGAGCAGCAGCGCCCCCTCCAGCGTCGCCACGGCCATGCGGGCATGGGCCTGCGGGTCGAGGCCGGCGCGGACGCTGCCGTCGGCCTGCCCCTCGGCCAGCACGCGGGCGAGCCAGGCGATGTGCTTGTTGAAGAAGGCGGCGATGCGCCGGCGCAGCCCCTCGGGCAGCGTCTCCAATTCGACGGCGAGCGCGGCGCACAGGCAGCCCAGCCCCTGCTCGACGCCGCCGAGATAGAGCCGTCCGTAGGCCTCGATCCGCGCCACGCCGTCGCCCGTCCGGCCGAGGATGTCGTCGAGCGCCGCGTCGTAACGCGCGTCGTAGGCCTCGATCAGCGCCTCGGCGAGGGCTTCCTTGGTGCGGAAATGATGGTGGATGCTCGCCTTGCGGATGCCGACCGCCTCGGCGAGGTCGGCGTAGCTGAAGCCCGAATAGCCCCGGCCGCGCACCAGGAACTCGGCCTCGCTGAGAAGCGACGCGCGCGTGTCTCTCATCGTCCGTCCGTCTGCCTCGGGCCGCCCGCTGGCACCGATCACGCAAACGCGACGGCCCGGTCGTCCCTTCCGGCACACTCGCACTTGACGCCGCAAAAATCTACCTACTAGATGGTTTGCAATATATCGACGGAGAGGCCGGGAGGAAGCGGCAGATGGTGGCACGGGCGTGCCTGGAGACCGCTTCGGCGGGAGGGGGGCGTTGAGCGTGCGCGCGACGCGCCGGGAGGCGCTGTTCGGCGGTCTCTGCCTGTGCTGCCTGCCGCGGGCGGGCTTCGCGGTGGACGCCCTGTCGATGGACGAGGTCGCGCCGGGCGTCTTCGTCCGGCGGGGTCCCGACACGGAGGCGACGCCTGAGAACGCCGACGGCATCGCCAATATCGGCTTCATCGTCGGGCGCGACGGGGTGCTCGTCACTGAATCCGGCGGCAGCCTCACGGATGGGCAGTGGCTGCGCCGAGAAATCGCCCGGCGCACGGACAAGCCGATCCGTTACGTCATGCTCACCCATGTGCACCCCGATCACGTGTTCGGCGCCGCCGCCTTCCGCGCGGACAACCCGACCTTCGTCGGCCATGCGGGTCTGCGCGGCGCCCTCGATGCCCGGGGCGCGTTCTACCGCCGGCGCCTCGCCGACATCCTCGGCGCGGACGGGGCGGGGGAGGTGGTCTACCCGACGATGGCGGTGAAGGACGGAGCGGAGATCGATCTCGGCGGGCGCGTTCTGAAGCTCACGGCCCACGGCAGCGCGCACACGACCTGCGACCTGTCGATGCTCGATACCGGCAGCGGCCTGCTGTTCCCGGCCGACCTGCTGTTCGTCGGCCGCATTCCCTCGCTCGATGGCAGCCTGCTCGGCTGGCTCAAGGAGATCGAGCGCCTGAAGGCGATGGGCGCGACCGATGCCGTGCCGGGCCACGGCCCGACGCGGGTCGCCTTCGCCCCCGCGATGGCCGACCTCGCGCGTTACCTCTCGGCCCTGCGCGACGAGACCCGCAAGGCGGTGGCCTCCGGCGCGCCGATCGAGGCCGCGGTGCGGACGGTGGTGGGGGCCGAGAAGGACAACTGGGCGCTGTTCGATACCTATAACGGCCGCAACGTCACCCAGGCCTACCAAGAACTCGAGTGGGAGTAACCCACGCCCTGCCTCCAGGGCATCCGGGAAGGAGACCGACCATGAAACGCCTGATGCTCGCCCTCGGCCTCACCCTGTCCGCGGCGGCGCTCGCGCCGGCTCCGGTGAGGGCCGGCGCCACCGACACCGACGAGGAGCGCGCCGCCCGCTGGACCGAGATCAAGACATCGATCTTCGGCGACCGGCCCGTCGCGGCGAGCGAGAGCGCGGTGACCATCGACGCCCCCGCCCGTGCCCTCGACGCCGCCCTGGTGCCGATCGGCCTGACGCTCGCCGACAAGGACGGCGTGAAGGGGCTCCACTTGATCATCGACGACAACCCTTCGCCCTACGCGGCGCACTTCACCTTCGGCCCGGCCGCCGATCCGGGCGAGATCAGGCTGCGGGTGCGGGTGAACAACTACACCGACGTCCACGCGGTGGTGGAGACCAAGGACGGCCGGCTCCTCGAATCCGCGAAGTTCGTCAAGGCCTCCGGCGGTTGCTCGGCCCCGATGGGCATGAGCGACGAGGAGGCGATGAAGGGCATGGGCGAGATGCGCATGAAGTTCGCCGGCGAGCCGCAGGCGGGCGGGGCGATCGAGGCGACGCTGATGGTGCGCCACCCGAACTTCTCGGGGATGCAGATGAACCAGATCACCCGCGACTACACGCCGGCCCGCTACATCGAGCGGCTCGACGTGAGCCGCGGCGACACCCTGGTGTTCCACCTCGACGGCGACATCTCGATCGCCTCGAACCCGGTCATCGGCTTCGCCCTCAAGCCCGAGGGGGAGGGCCCGATCAAGGTCGCGGCCTCCGACAACCAGGGCGGACGCTGGGAGCACAGCTTCCCGCTCCCCTCGGCGAGCAACTGAGACCATGCGCGTCATCGCCGGAACCGCCGTGCTGGCCGTCCTGCTCGGCGCGGCCGGTCCCGCCGACTCGCCGGTCGGCGTGCCGGAGCCGGACGGGCTCCATACCGGGCCGCCCCGGGGCTACACGCCGGCGACGCTCAAGGGCGCGACGGTGATCGACCTCAAGGGGCTCGAACGGCTGCTGCCGGATCGGCCGGTCCTCGTCGACGTGGTGCTCGCCGACCACCGGCCGGCGGGCCTGTCCGCCGACCGGCCCTGGCTGCCGACCCACCGCTCGATTCCCGGGGCCGTCTGGATGCCGGGCGCGGGCGGTGCCCCGCTTCCCCCCGAGACGGAGGCGGCGTTCCTGAAGCGCGTCGCCGAACTGACCGGCGGCGATCGGGCCAGGCCCGTGGTGACGTTCTGCCGGCCGGAATGCTGGGGCAGTTGGAACGCCGGCAAGCGGCTGGTCGCCGCCGGCTACACCCGCGTCCACTGGTTCCCCCTCGGCGTCGAGGGCTGGCAGGACGATCGCGACACCGCCGTCGCCCGGCCCGATCCGGCCTGGACGGCGGCGGTCGGCGAGCGCCCGGCGCAGCGCTGAGGCGGGGTTCATGCCGCGAGGATGAACGATGACGACCCGCCGACAGGCCCTCGTTCTCGCGGCGACGCTGCTGGCCGCCGGCTGGCCCGCCGCCGGCCATGCGGCCGAGCCGGTGCCCTACGATGCGACCGCCTTCGAGGCCGCACAGGGCGCGGGTCGGCCGATCCTCGTGCAGATCTCCGCGCCCTGGTGCCCGATCTGCCGGGCGCAGAAGCCGATCCTGGCGGCGCTCGCCGCCGAGCCGCGCTTCAGGGATCTCGCGGTCTTCACGATCGACTTCGACAGCCGGCGCGACCTCGTGCGCCGGTTCGGCGCGCGGATGCAGAGCACCCTCATCGTCTACAGGGGCAAGGCGGAGGTCGGCCGCTTGGTCGGCGAGGCCCAGGCCGAGTGGATCGAACAGCTTCTCGAAAAGGCGCTCTGACCGGTTTTCGCCACAATCGAGGCAGCCGCGTCCGGCGTCCAAGATTCGAGCAATCTCAAGCCTCTCGATCCGAGGATCGGCCATTGACACGGACCCGGATGTGGCGGAAAAGCGGCAGGCCCGGAGGCGGTCCGAAGTCTAGGGAGGAAACGCCCGACAAAGGGCGAGCGGGGCGAGCGGCGCGCAACCCGACGGACCGGGCCACCATCCGCGGTGGTCTCCCCGTAGGGGCACGAAGCGTCACCGCGGCGGAGCCAGGCCCCTCCGGGTAACAACTTCCCTGCGTTCCACCGAAATCGAGCCCAAAGGCCCCCTGCGGGGCGGCGCGAACGGGCCTATGGAAGCGCTCCGCACGATGTGCCCGGCCCGGCCGGGCTCCTGGGAACACCAGTCTCTTCGGATCGCGAGCCATGTCGCAGGTCGTTCAAACCCGTCGCTTGCAGGCGGTCGATCTGATCAAGCGCAAGGCGGAGGGGCGCAAGATCATCGCGCTCACCGCCTATCACGCCCACACCGCCGGCATCGTCGATGCCTATTGCGACTTCGTGCTGGTCGGCGATTCGCTCGGCATGGTGATGCACGGGATGGAATCGACCCTGCCGGTGACCCTGGAGATGATGATCCTCCAGGCGCAGGCCGTGATGCGGGGCACGACCCGCGCCCTCGTGGTGGTCGACATGCCGTTCGGCTCCTACGAGGCGAACCGCGAGCAGGCCTTCCTCAACGCCGCCCGCGTCCTCAAGGAGACGGGGGCCGGGGCGGTCAAGCTGGAGGGCGGCGCGCGCTTCGCCGAGACGGTCGCCTTCCTGACCGAGCGCGGCGTGCCGGTGATGGGTCATATCGGCCTCACCCCCCAATCGGTGAACACGATGGGCGGCTTCAAGGTGCAGGGGCACGGGGCCGGCGACGAGGCGCGCCTGCGGGCGGATGCCCGCGCGATCAGCGACGCGGGCGCCTTCGCCATCGTTCTGGAGGGCATCGTCGAGCCGGTGGCGCGGGCGATCGCCGGCGATGCCTCGGTTCGCTCGGCCACCATCGGCATCGGCGCCACCGCGGCCTGCGACGGGCAGATCCTGGTGCTCGAAGACATGCTGGGCCTGAACGACCGGGTGCCGAGATTCGTGAAGAGCTACGGCTCGCTGCGGGCGCATATCGAGGAGGCCGTGCGCGCCTACGCCGACGAGGTTCGGGCCGGCCGCTTCCCGGCGGAGGATCACACCTACCCGCCGCGGTGAGGCCGCAAGGCCGCCGCGGCTTGACGAGGCGCCCTCCATCGGGCATTGACCGCGCCGGAATTCGGCCGGGGCTTCCCGGCCTTTTGCGTTTCGCCCACGCTGGCGCCGCCACACAGCGAACCGCCCCCGAACCCGCTTTAGGAGCGCCCAGCCATGGCCAAGGCCGTTACCGTCAAGATCCGCCTCGTCTCGACCGCCGACACGGGCTACTTTTACGTCACCAAGAAGAACTCCCGGACGCAGACCGAGAAGATGGTCATGAAGAAGTACGACCCGGTCGCGCGCAAGCACGTCGAGTTCAAGGAAGCCAAGATCAAGTAGGCGGCGCATCCATCCTTCGGACGATGCGGCAGGGGCCGCTCCGGCGACGGGGCGGCCTTTCGCGTTCGGGGCGCGCGTTCGGGGCATGAGGCGGACCGCGCGGGAAAGATTCCGCGGCGGCCGATGCGTCGGGATCACCCTCGCGCAAGCGAGATCGTGTAGACCGAGTGTATGAACGTCTCGGCTCCCCATTTCGTTCCCGCTGGCGTCGGCCTGACGATCGCCTCCGCCGCCACGGTCCTCGACCGGGCCGGCTACGCGCATTCGGCCGAGATCACGCTGGCGGCCGCTCTCGCCGCCGCCGCCCTCATGGTGCTGATGCGCGCCGCGCCGACGTGGTTCCGGGCCGGCTGATCCCGGCTGCCTTCGAACGTCGCTCCCGCGCCTGTCAGGCGCGGTCGAGCCGGGCGGACAGCGTCCGCACCTTGAGGCGGGGCGCGAAGGGCAGGCCCGCGAGCAACCGTTCCCGCCGCACCACGTCCCCGGCCCGCGGATGGGCGGCGCCGATGACGCGCTCGCCCCGCGCCGCGATCCGGGCCGGCAGGGCGGCGTGCGCTCGCCGCATCCGGCCGAGGGCCATGTCGGGCCGGGCCGTGCCGACGAAGCGGTCGAGGGTGCGGATCCAGCCCTCCGCCGGGATGTCGCCGGGCTCCAGGCACAGCATCCACTCCCGCCGTGCCGCCCTGGCGCCCGCGCTCCACGGGTTGGCGCCGGGCGGGCGCACCACCAGCGTCGCGCCGCTGCCCTCGGCCACGGTCTCCAGCGCGGAGCAGGCCGTTCCCGTCACGATCACCGCATCGCCCACGAGCCCCGCCGCCACGCCCGCCACGAGCGCGCTCAGCGTATCGGCAAGGCCCTCGATCGCGGCCGGGTCGGACGCGCGGGCCACATGGATCAGGCCGGAGATCATGCGCGGCGAATAACCGATTTTGCGCCCTCGCAAAGCCTTCGTTGCACCGCGCGGGGCCCGAACGGCCCCGGGACGCGATCAAACCCCGCACCTGCATGAAACTTGTGCATTCACGCCTTCTTTGTTCACTTTATGTTCTCAACGAGCGAGCGGTCGGGGAGGTGGCATGAGACCCGGCATAGCCCAGGAACACCCCGATCTGCGCGTTCTCGATCCGTCCGGCCGTGTCGGTATTAGGCTCCCGTTCGCCGCGCGAGTTCATCCCCCGATCAACCCAGGAGGCCCTGTCCGGTCTTTAGGGGGCAACAACATGTCCACGAACGGGATTCGGCACGCGCGCCGGTGCGCGCCGGCGGGTCGAACGACCCGTCAGGCCGGTGCGGGCGTTTGCGCGGGCCGCTGTGGAAAGCCGGTGTCCGGTGGGGTTGCAAAGATTGCCGCTCGCCCCAGTGGGGCAGCGGAACCATAAACCTTGGCCGTCCGTTTCGTTCATGTCCCGCTCAGGCCGCATCCCCCATGAGTCCCTGCAACATCCTTATTCCCGGTCACAGGAGACGTCTTCGTGCGCATTGCCCAGGTTGCCCCGCTCGCTGAAGCCGTGCCCCCGAAGTTCTATGGCGGTACCGAGCGTGTCGTTTCATGGATTACGGAAGAACTCGTCCGCCAGGGTCACGACGTGACCTTGTTCGCCAGCGGCGATTCCCGGACCTCGGCCAAGCTCGCCGCCTGTCACCCGGAAGGCCTGCGCCTGCTCGGCTACCGCGACCACACCGCGGGCCACCTCGCCATGCTGCACCACGTGCATCGCCGGGCGCACGAGTTCGACGTCATCCACTTCCACATCGATCTCCTGCAATACCCGATGTTCGAGGATCTGTACCACAAATGCCTGACGACCATGCATGGTCGCCTGGACGTGCCGGACTTCATGCCGGTCTACAGCACCTTCACCGGCATGCCCCTGGTCTCGATCTCGGACAACCAGCGCGAGCCGATGCCGGAGAACGCCAACTGGCTGGCCACGATCCATCACGGCCTGCCGAAGGAGAACTGCCCGTACGACCCCGAGGCCAGGGGCGGCTATCTCGCCTTCCTCGGCCGCATCTCGCCCGAGAAGCGCCCCGACCGCGCGATCGAGATGGCGATCCGTTCCGGCATCCCGCTGAAGATCGCCGCCAAGGTCGACAAGGCCGACCAGGAGTACTGGGACGAGACCATCGAGCCGATGATCCACCACCCGCTGGTCGAGTATATCGGCGAGATCAACGAGGAGCAGAAGAAGGACTTCCTCGGCAACGCCCTGGCGCTCGCCTTCCCGATCGACTGGCCGGAGCCCTTCGGCCTGGTGATGATCGAGGCGATGTCGGCGGGCACGCCCGTGATCGCCTATCGCAATGGCTCGGTGCCGGAAGTGATCAGGGACGGCGTCAGCGGCTTCATCGTCGACTCGATGGACGAGGCGGTCGAGGCCTGCCGCAAGGTCAAGGATCTGCCGCGCGCCGGCGTCCGCGCCCATTTCGAGGGCCGCTTCACGGCGGAAGTGATGGTGCGCAAGTACGTCTCGGCCTACGAGCAGTTGCTGGCCGGCCGGGGAAACGTGATCGAGATGCCCGCCGCCGGCGCCTTCTCGCCCCAGTACGGTGAGCTGAACGGCACCGCCCACGGTCCGATCCACGTCGCGGCGATGCCGGCCTGAGGCTCGACGGAAACTCGCCTCCGGCCCCTCGCCGGGGCCGGGGGAGCGCCTAACTGAACGAGTCCGACAGGGCCGCCGGTTGCTGTGAGGCGATCGGCGGCCTTCGATTTGCGAGCCTCGATCGAGAGCAGGCTCCATCGGACAACGGCACAGAGGCGCTTCGCATGGCGGCACAGGACGACGCAGCCCATCTCCACGCCGGTATCATCGAGGGGAAGACGGCGCCGAAAGCCGGCTTTCAGGACGCCGACGAGCACCTGCCGCAATACCATATCGAGGCGCAGGCCTCGCTGGTCGAGCGCCCGTTGCGGGCCCTGAAGTACGGCGAGGCCTTCGCCGTGCTCGACAGCTACGGCGATATCGGCTGGTCGCCCGGGCCCGAGGGCCTCTACTTCCAGGACACGCGCTACCTCTCGCGCCTCGCGCTCACCGTCGAGGACGAGCGGCCGATGATGCTGTCCTCGGCCATGCAGGACGACAACGGGGCGCTGAGCGTCGATCTCACCACCCCCGACATCCGGCTGGATGCGGGCGACGACACGACGATCCCCCGCGAACTGATCGCCATCGAGCGCACCAAGTTCCTGTTCAAGGGCGCCTGCTACGACCGGATCGGCCTGCGCAACTACGACACCCGCCGCCGCTCCTTGCGCATCGGCGTCACCTTCGACGCCGATTACCGCGACCTGTTCGAGGTGCGCGGCTCGGACCGGACGAACCGCGGCAAGCGCACGGTGGAGCGGCGCAGCGACACCGAGGTTCAGTTCCGCTACGCCGGCCTCGACGAGATCGTGCGCACCACCTCGCTGCATTTCGGGCCGAAGCCGCACGGCCTCGAACCGGGCAAGGCCGAGTTCGTGGTCGCGTTGCACCCCGGCGGTCACACCTCGCTCTTCATCCGCGTGGTCTGCCAGTCGCACCGCGCCTATACCTCGGCGCCCGGCCCCGAGAAGGCCGGCGAGTCCGCCGCGGCGGCGCTGTCGCGGGCGGCGGGCAGCCTCGCCGAGCAGCCGGACCGCAGCCTGAGCGAGGGGCGCATCTTCGCCCGCGCCTACCGCGACAACCGGCGCGACCTGCGCCAGCTCACGGCGGGCATCACCACGATCATCTCCTCGAACGACCAGTTCAACGAGGGGCTCTGCCGGGCGACCGCCGACCTCTACATGCTGGCCACGCGGACGCAGGAGGGCGTCTACCCCTTCGCCGGCATCCCCTGGTACTCCACGGTGTTCGGGCGCGACGGCATCATCACGGCGATGATGGCGCTCTGGATCGACCCGAACTTCGGCAAGGGCGTGCTGCGCTTCCTCGCCGCGACCCAGGCCAAGGCCGTCGATCCGGCGGCCGACGCCCAGCCCGGCAAGGTGCTGCACGAGACCCGGCGCGGCGAGATGGCGATGCTCGGCGAGGTGCCCTTCCGCCACTATTACGGCACCATCGACGGCACGCCGCTCTTCGTGATGCTGGCCTCGCAGTACTACGAGGTGACCGGCGACCTCGACACGGTCCGGGCGATCTGGCCGCAGCTCAAGCTCTCGCTCGAATGGATCGACAAGTATGGCGACCGCGACGGCGACGGCTTCGTCGAATATGCCCGCGAGACCGAGCAGGGGCTGGCCAACCAGGGCTGGAAGGACAGCCACGATTCGATCTTCCACGCCGACGGCGCTATGGCCAAGGGACCGATCGCGCTGTGCGAGGTGCAGGGCTACGTCTACGCCGCCAAGCGCGGCGCGGCCCGGCTCGCGAGCCTGCTGGGTGAGGACGACCTGTCGAAGCGTCTCGGCACCGAGGCCGACAGCTTGCGCGAAAACTTCGACCGGGCATTCTGGTGCGAAGAGATCGGCACCTACGCGCTCGCCCTCGACGGCCAGAAGCGGCAATGCGCCGTGCGCTCCTCCAACACCGGCCACGCCCTGTTCACCGACATCGCCCTGCCGGAGCGGGCCCTCCGCGTGGCCGAGCAGCTCCTGTCCAACGACGGCTTCAACGGCTGGGGCATCCGCACCATCGCCAAGGGCGAGGCGCGCTACAACCCGATGTCCTACCACAACGGCTCGATCTGGCCGCACGACAACGCGATCTGCGCCCTCGGTCTCGCCCGCTACGGCCTCAAGGAAGAGGCCGCACGCGTGTTCCAGGGCATGTTCGACACCACCCTCTACGACGACCAGAAGCGCCTGCCGGAGCTGTTCTGCGGCTTCATGCGGCGCCGCCAGCGCGGCCCGGTGAGCTACCCCGTGGCCTGCTCGCCCCAGGCCTGGGCCGCGGCGGCCCCCTTCGCCTTCCTCGCGGCCTGCCTCGGCCTCGAACTCGACCACGCCCGCAACCGCATCCGCTTCCGCAATCCGATCCTGCCGCGCTTCCTCGAAGGGGTGGAACTGTTCAACCTCAAGCTCGGCGCCTCGCGCGCCGACATCCGCCTGCACCGCCACGGCGACGACGTGACGGTGGCGGTGACCCGGCGCGTCGGCGACGTGCAGATCTCGATGCTGAAATAGTTTTCTGGGAGTTGCCGGACGGCTTCGTGGTGCTGGACCGCTTCGACTGATGCAATCTTGCTGGCGAAAGGGTTTCGGCTGACATGCGTGCCTCATCCGGCCTGCGTCGCGCTCTGGGTTGCTTCGGCTTCGCCTCGCAATGACGGAAAGGGGTGACCCATACCGTCATTGCGAGCCGTCAGGCGAAGCGATCCAGCGCCACGACGACGCCGGACGAGGCATCCCAGCGGAAATCCGACACCCTTCGCCAGCAGGATCGGCTGACCCCTTGCTATAGGCTCGGGCCACGGCTCCGCCGCCCCAAGCGTCAGCCCAGGCAATCCGGACATCGCGACGCGAACCGGCGTCACACGGTGCTGTCCGCTTCACCGACAAAAAATGCGCCGATCCCGCGAGGGAGCAGCGCATTGGCGGAAGAGCCCGTTCCGCGGAACGGCCGAAGAAATTCAGCGCGGCGCCAGGATCATGATCATCTGGCGGCCTTCGAGCATCGGCTCGCTCTCGACCTTGGCGATCTCGGCGGTCTCGACCTTCACGCGTTCGAGCAGGCGCAGGCCGATATCCTGGTGGGCGATCTCGCGTCCGCGGAAGCGTAAGGTGACCTTCACCTTGTCGCCTTCCTCGAAGAAGCGCTGCACGGCCTTCATCTTCACGTCGTAGTCGTGCTTGTCGATGCCGGGGCGGAGCTTGATCTCCTTCACCTCGACCGTCTTCTGCCGCTTGCGGGCCTCGTTCTGCTTCTTCTGTTCGTTGAAGCGGAAGCGCCCGTAATCGAGGAACTTGCAGACGGGAGGCGACGAGTTCGGCGCGATCTCGACGAGGTCGAGCCCGACCTCCTCAGCCATCGCCAGCGCATCGAAGAAGGGCACGACGCCCCGGTTCTGGCCGTCCTGGTCGATGAGCTGGACGTCGCGGACGCCGCGAATGTCCCGGTTTGCGCGCGGCCCGTCCTTCTGCGGGGCCGGCATGGCTCTCATGGGTCTGCGAATGGCTCAGTTCTCCTGTATCAACGACAAAACGGCAGCCTGAGAGCCGCCGCGTCTGGCGAGCCCCGGCCACCGATCGATCCGGCTCGGCCGGACGGCACCAACTTGGCAAATCCTCTTGCCAAGTCAACTCTCCAAGTCAACTCTTGCCAAGACAATTCGCGAGACGGATTTCGGTTCACGCCCGTCACCGGCCGCCGCGGTTCAGAAGATCCGCGTAGACGTCGAGCGTCCCCGCGATCATGCGGTCGAGGGAGAAATTCGTCTCGACGTGATGTTGGGCCCGGCGCGCGAGCGCGTCGCGGGCGCTGGCTCCGAGCGACAGCGCCTGCTTCAGCGCGTCGGCGAGCGCCGCCGCATCGCCGGGCGGCACCCGCCAGCCGGTGCGCCGGGCCGGGTCGGCGTCGGGCGGGGCCAGCACCGTCTCCGGCACGGCGCCGAGGTCCGAGACGACGACGGGGATGCCGAGCGCCTGCGCCTCGACCGCCGAGCGCCCGAACGCCTCGGGCTCGACCGAGGGCACCGCGACCACGGAGGCGGCGCGGAAGGCCGCCGGCATGTCGGCGCAGTGGCCGACCCGGCGCACGAGGCCCTTGAGGTCGCGCGCCTCGATCAGGGCGTCGAGCTCGCGCTCGTAGGACGTGCGGCCCTGCGGATCGCCCGCGAGCACCACGGCGAAATCGGTGAGGCCCAGATCGCGCAGGCGGCCGGCCGCCTCGATCAGCACGCGCTGGCCCTTCCAGGCGGTGAGACGGGCGGCGAGCAGAACGACCCGCTCGTGCGGCGCCACGCCCCAGGCCCGGCGCAGGCCCTCGACCCGCGCGGGCGCCACCGCCGAGGGGGTGAAGGCCGAGAGGTCCGTGCCGCGGTGGATCACGCTGATGCGCTCGCCCGCCTGCTCGGGATGCGTCCGGCGGATCAGGTCGGCGGTGTAGTGCGAGTTGGCGATCACGGCGTCGCCCCGCGCCATCACCGAATTGTAGAGGATCTTGACCCCGGTGCGGCCCGAATAGCTGCCGTGATAGGTCGTCACGAACGGAATTCCCTGGCGTCGCGCGGCGCCCAGTGCCACCCAGGCCGGCGCGCGGGAGCGGGCGTGCAGGATCCGAACGCCCTCCCGGCGGCAGAGCCGGGCGAGGCGCCCGACGTTGAGCGCCATCGCCAGCGGGTTCTTGGTGTTGGCCGGGAACGGCACCCAGATCCCGCCCTTGGCCTGAAGCTCGCCGACGAGCCGCCCGCCCTCCGTCGCCACGAGCGGCCGGGCGCCGGCCTCGGCCAGAGCCGCGGCCACGTCGACGGTGGTGCGCTCGGCGCCTCCCGCTTCCAGGGCCGGGATGATCTGCAGCACCGTCACGCCCGCCAGCGGCGAGGCTTCGGACAAGCGCACGGGGCCGCCGGACAGGCTGCCTCCGTTCATCGCGGCACCCGCGGCGGGACGGTCGCTCGGAACACGGTCATGGGGTAAGGATCGTTCCGCGGCTTTACGGTTCGGTAAACGAAGCGTCGTCGGCTTGTTTCAGAATCACAGGATTTTCCGCACCCGTGACCGTTCCCGAAACGTCCGTGGGTGACGTGCCCGTCACCGTCCTCGATGGTGCCGGCGGGTCGTCCCCGCGCCGGCTCGCGGTGCGGATCCGGGAGGGCGAGGGCCCGCCGGTGGTCTGGCTCGGCGGCTTCCGCTCGGACATGCGGGCGACCAAGGCTGCTGCCCTCGACGCCTGGGCCGCACGGGCCGGCCGGCGCATGGTCCGGTTCGACTATTCCGGGCACGGTGAATCGGATGGGCGTTTCGAGGACGGCACGCTCTCCGACTGGCTGGCCGACGCCTGCGCCGTCATCGACCGCTTCGCCGACGAGGGGCCGATCCTCGTCGGCTCCTCCATGGGCGGCTGGATCGCCTGTCTCGTCGCCCGGGAGCGGGCGCGGCGGGGGGCGGGCCTCGGCGGGCTCGTGCTGATCGCCCCGGCCCTCGACTTCACCGAGGCGCTGATGTGGGACGCGTTTCCGCCGGAGATCCGGCAGATCCTGGAGCGGGACGGCGTCTGGTATCGGACGACGCCCTACGCTCCGGAGCCCGACCCGATCCGCATGGCGCTGATCGAGGACGGGCGACGCCACCTGCTGCTGAATGCGGCGCTGGAGCCGGGCTGCCCGGTTCACATCCTCCAGGGCATGGCCGACTCGGACGTTCCCTACGGCCATGCCTTGCGGATTCTGGAGCGCCTGCCCGAGCGGGGCTCCCGGCTGACGCTGGTCAAGGACGGCGACCACCGCCTGTCGCGGCCCGAGGATATCGCCCTCCTGGTGCGCACGGTCGCGGCGATGGCCTGAAGACCCGCCCCGCTCCGGCGGGACGGTGGGGCGTCAGTGCAGGCTCACCGGGTAGAGCTGGTGGGCCATCGCGTTCGCGACGGCGACCTCGCGGGAATCGGTGAGCAGGATCGGCGCGCCGCTCGCCGAGAGCAGGGCGAACAGGTCGAGGCCCGGGGTCATGTCGGGTGCCTGCGGGAACAGGCTGCGCACCTCGTCCGAGCGGATCGGCCGGACATAGGCGATGTGCCCCTCGCCGAGAGCCGCGAACTCGGCCGGATCGATGGCGGGGGTCGCGGTGGTGTCGATGGTCGGATCGGTCGTGATGACGTCGGTCATGAAATGCCCTCCTTCCGAGGCAGAGCGTCGAGCCGGATATGGTCCCGCGCACCGGCGGCGACAAATCCGGGTTGGGGTGGAGGCCCAGGGGACGGGCGGGGGTGGGACGGGCGGGGGCGTCCTGCGGTGCATCGACGCGGAAACGGGCGCCGTGCAGGCCGGGAACCCTTCTCAGGAATCCTTGGCCGCGATCGCGATCTTGCGCACGATGCGCTCCGGCTCCGGGCGCGCGAGATCGATCGACAGAAGGCCGTTCGACAGTTCCGCGCCCAGCACCTCCATGCCGTCGGCGAGGAGGAAGGCCCGCTGGAACTGCCGCGCCGCGATGCCGCGATGCAGGAACTGGCGGGACTTGTCGTCGACCTGCCGGCCGCGCACCACGAGCTGGTTTTCCTCCAGCGCGACGTCGAGCTGGTCCTGCGTAAAGCCGGCCACCGCCAGCGTGATGCGGAGACGTTCCGGCTCGCGCTCGCTGCGGGCGACGCGTTCGATGTTGTAGGGCGGATACCCGTCGCCGGCGGCCTTCGACACGCGATCGAGTGCCTGCTCGATCTCGTCGAAGCCGAGCAGGAACGGATACCCGAACGGGGACGGCCGCGTCATCGTCACTCAAACCTCCGGCGAGGCCCTTCGGGATCGAACCGGGTTCGAGCCCTTGGCGGCACCTCGCGGTCTCGAGCCCGCCCGGGGGCAGCGCTCCTGCGACGGGATATGGAAAGCGACCGGGGGCCGATCAAGGGTCGGGCGCAGGCGCTCCGGATCCGCTCGGATCGGCCCGATCGGGATCATTCGGCAATTCATTCGGGACAAAAGTGCATTTCGGGAAGAACGAGGCGGCCTCGGCCAATAGTTTGGAATTGCTCTGAAATTCTTGCCAAACCTTGATCATCACCCCGCTTGTCGGATAGGCACGCCCGGAAACACGCACGGTGCCGTGGGGAGCGCCGGGCGTAACCTTTGCCGTATCCACGGACCAAGCGGCGGCCGGGAGATCGCGTCGCGCTCGTCCGGTACCGAAGGCCGGCTCTCGGCGCGGACGCGCCGGCGGTGTGGCCGATCGCGGGCCTTCTTCGGCCTTCGGGGCAGGCCATCAGGGTCGCCTCACGGGGCGGGCGGGACGGAGAGAGATGGATTCGTCGTGATGCAGGGACGTCGGGGAATGGGGCGCACCATGTCGGGACAGGCCGGGATCGGAGGGCGCCGTCTCGCGCGCGCCGCCTTCGCAGCCCTGATCGCCTCCGGCTCGGCCGCGATGGCGCAGGACGGTGCGCCGGCGCCCAAATCCGACGTCCCGCCCCTGAAGATCGAGCTGAACCGGCTCGAACCCGCGGGCGAGGCCTGCCGCACCTACATGCTCGTCGACAACGGCCGCGGGCCCGCGCTGAAGTCGCTGAAGGTCGACCTGTTCGCCTTCGACACCGAGGGCGTCGCCCAGAAGCGCCTCGCCGTCGAGCTGGGCCCGGTCCAGGAGAGGAAGACCGTGATGCGGCTGTTCGACTTCACCGGCCTCGCCTGCCCGAAGATCGGCCGCCTCCTGCTCAACGACGTGCTGGCCTGCGAAGGCGGCGAGGCCACCCGCGAGACCTGCCTGGAGCGGATCGAGCCCGCCAGCAAGACATCGGCCGCCTTCGACCGCTGAGGCCGGCCCTCGCCGTCCTGCATCGGCCCGGTCGGGCGATGCGGGACGGCGGGCGAAAACTGGAGCCACGAGGAGTCACACATGGATCCGACGTCCGTGCCCGCCGAGGCGGTCGCCACAGCCCACGACATGTCGTTCATCGGCCTGTTCCTTCAGGCCGACCCGATCGTCAAGACCGTGATGATCCTGCTCGTGGTGGCCTCGCTCGCCTGCTGGACCGTGGTGTTCGAGAAGATCGTGCGCCTCGCCGCCGCCAAGCGGCAGGCCAAGGCCTTCGAGGCGATGGTGCGCTCGGAGGGCACCATCGATACCGGGCAGAAGGGCATCGCCGGCCACGTGGTCAAGGCGGGTCTCGACGCGTGGCGCGATCAGGACGCGAGCGAGAGCCGGGCCGAGCGCCGCGAGCGGATCGAGCGGGCCATGAAGGGCGCCCTCGTCGTCGAGGTGAAACGGCTCCAGGGCGGGCTGCCGCTGCTGGCGACCTCCGGCTCCACCGCCCCGTTCGTCGGCCTGTTCGGCACGGTCTGGGGCATCATGAACTCGTTCTCGTCGATCGCGAAGAGCCAGGACACCAGCCTCGCGGTGGTCGCTCCCGGCATCGCCGAGGCGCTGTTCGCCACCGCCATCGGCCTCGTCGTCGCGATTCCCGCGGTGATGGCCTACAACAAGCTCTCCGGCGACGTCGCCCGCATCCAGTCGGGCTTCGTGTCCTGCATCGCGGTGCTCGGCAACCGTCTCGCCCGCGACCGCGGCCCCCACGCCCGCGCCGCGGCCGCCGAGTAGCGGCCCCCGTTCGACACCCCGAAACCCCCGACGCGACGCCCGCCCGGTCCGGCGGGCCGCCGCCGATGCCCGGGAGGGCGATGTCATGGCCATGGGAACCGTTCGTTCGGCGAGCGACGACGAGGACGGCCTCGACGCGACGCCGATGTCCGAAATCAACGTCACGCCGATGGTCGACGTGATGCTGGTGCTGCTGATCATCTTCATGGTCGCCGCGCCGCTGATGACGACGGGCGTGCCGGTGCAGTTGCCGAAGACGACCGCCGCCAAGGTGGCGCAGTCGCAGAAGCCGCTCGAAGTCTCCATCGACAAGGACGGCAACCCGTTCATCGCCAAGGATGGCTTCACGCCGGAGACGATCCTGCCGCGCCTCAGGCAGCTCAAGGCCGAGAACCCGGATCAGGTCGTGCTGGTGCGCGGCGACCGCGACGTGCCCTACGGCAGGATCATGGAGGTGATGGGCCTCGTCGGTCAGGCCGGCTTCACCAAGGTCTCGCTGATCGCGCAATCGGCGGGCGCTGCCCCGGCCGCCGCAGGGACGGCCCGTTAAGCCGATGGCCGCTCCCAAGCCCGCTCCCTCGCTCGCCCCACGGTCCGCCCCGACCCCGCCGCCGATGCCGGCCCCGATGCCCGCCGGTGCCGGGCCGGGGCTCCCGGCGGGCGGGAACGACGGGCACGGGCGCCTCGCGGCCGCCTTCGCCCTCGCGCTTGCCCTGCACGGCGCGGGGCTTCTCGGCATCGCCTACCTGCGCCTGACGCCGCCCTCCCCGCCCGGCGACCAGGAGATCACCATCGATCTCGCTCCGCAGATGATGGAGGCGGAGACTCAAGGCCCCGTCGAGACGCAGCGATCGGAGGCGATCCCCGAGGAGGCCAAGCCCGAGGGCGAGCCGGAAACGGCCCAGCCGGTCGAGACGCCGCAGGAGGTGCAGCCCCCGCCGCCGACCGAGGTCGAGCCGGAGGAGATGCCGCCGCCGCCGGAGGCCGTCGCCGAGGTTCCGCCCGACACGCCGCCCCCGCCGCCGGAGGAGCAGATCGTCACCTCGCAGGCGCAGGAGGCGGAGCCGTTGGCGCCGCCGGTGGTGGCGAAGGCGCCCGAGCCTCCCAAGCCCGATCCCAGGATCGAGGAGCGCCGCAAGGCCGCGCTGGAGAAGAAGCGCGAGGCCGAGCGCGAGGCGCGCCGAAGGGAGATCCTGGAGAAGAGGCGCGAGGAGGCGCAGAAGGAGGCGCGGATCAAGGCCGCCAAGGCGAAGGCCGAGCGCGATGCCGCCCGCCGCGCCCAGCAGGCCGTCGCGGGCAATTCGCAGCGCAACGCCGCCGCGACCTCGCGCCAGAGCGCCACGGGCTCGGCCGCCTCGGCCAGCGACCCCAACGCCATGGCCGCCTGGCGGGGGGCGCTCGCCTCGGCCATCAAGGGCCGCATGAACCGCGAGGCGGCCGCCGGCACGGGGGGCGGCGTGGCCACCGTGCGCTTCACCGTGGGCCGCTCCGGCGCGGTGAGCGGGGCGGCCCTCGTCGGCAGCAGCGGGGTCGGCGCCATCGACGCCGCCGCGCTCGCGGCGGTGCGCGGCAGCCTGCCCCCCGCCCCGGCCGGGGTCACGCAGTCGAGCCTCGCGGTCACGGTGCCGCTGCGCTTCAGCCCGGGGCGTTGAGGCCGGTATCGTTCGCGCCTCCGCCGCGTTGTCCCGCTCACAGCGGACGGCGCGGCGGATGACGACCTTCTCACCAGCGATACGCATTTCGGCGATTCCCGGGTGCTGCGGATCGACCGGCGCCCGTTCCCCGACCTGCCCGCCCACGACGCGGCCCTGGTGGACGCCTGGAACGCCCGCGTCGGGCCGGACGACACGGTGTGGCATCTCGGCGACTTCGCCCTCGGGCCCCCGCCGGAGCGCATCGCGGCGCTGCTCGCCGCGCTCAACGGGCACAAGCACCTGATCGTCGGCAACAACGACGGCCCGGCCACGCTCTCGGCGCCGGGCTGGGCCTCGGTCGCGCATTACGCGGAAACCGAGGTCGAAGGCCGCCGGCTCGTGCTGTGCCACTATGCCTTCCGCACCTGGAACGGCCTCGGCCGCGGCACGATCGACCTGCACGGCCATTCCCACGGCCGGCTCAAGCCGATCCCGCGGCAATACGATGTCGGCGTCGATCCGCAGGGCCTGCGCCCGGTCACGCTCGCCCAGATCCTCGCCTCCCGGCGCCGGCCGGGGGACGCGCGGCGACAATCGAGCCTGAGGCTGTCCGAACGTCCGGGAAGACAGCCTTCAGGTTGAGTGGACGCGCTCGGAACCATCGGCTCGGCGTCACCGTTCAAAAGACCGAGCCGGACGGCGGCGGGGCGGCGAGAGCAGTGCCAAGGCACTGTGATGGCTGCGCGTCGCACGCTCCCGAACCCTTCATGACCCCGGTCGAAACAGCGTCGGTCCGCCCATGCGTCACCTCATGCGCCACACCGCCCTCGCCGGCCTCGCGGCTTGCCTCGTGAGCCTCGGCGTGGCCTCCTCCGCCCTCGCCGCGCCCGGCTGCATCGACGCCCGCCGGAAGGTCCAGGAAGCCGGCGCCCTGCGCTATCAGGCCCGCCAGGAGGCGCAATTCGGCAACCACGACCGGGTCTGCGACACCCTCGACGAGGTCGGCGACCGCTACCACGAGGCGCAGGACGCCTTCGAGGATTGCGGCGCCGATATCGTCGCGATCGATCTGCGCAGCGAACTCCGGGCGCTGCGGGTCGCCAAGCGCGTGAACCGCTGCGACTGACCGGGCTTCCCGAGCCCGCCCCCGACCCGATCCCGCGAAAGTCGGATCCCGCCCGGATCCGGGTGCGGTCCCGCACCGCCAAGCGTCGCCGTGAGGCGCACGTTCATCGCAACGAAACCAACCGCTTCGCCCGAGAGCCCGCCATGATCGCCACCGACACCACCGCCCTCCCGTCCACCACCGAGCGGCGGACCGGACCGTCCTTCGCCGCGGCCCTGTGCGGGTTCCTCGGCAGCACCGTCGCCACGACGATGGTGATGTTCCTGCTCGGCAGCAGCGTCTGAGGCATCCCTTCGCGCCTCAGGGCGCGACCGACCACAGGCGGCTGCGCGAGAACAGCATCTCCGGCTTGCCGACTGGGTCGACGGCTCTCGGTGCCGGGCAGCGGGGCGCCTCGATGCGGGGCGGCGGGGCGATCGCCGCCTGTGCGGTCGGCACGAGCCCGAGCCGCAACTGGACCGCCGGATGCCGCGCCGCGGTGATGGTGGCAACGCCGGCGATGATGCAGCCGGCCATCAGACCGAGAAGGAAATTCGTCATCTGAAACGGGTTCCGGACCCGGTGCGGCGTGGACCCTCCCGTCGACGGATCGCGCGAGTCGGCCACGGCGCAGCACTCCTCCCCTTTCGGGGCGCCAATGCGGCAGAGGTCTCGCATACCCGCTTTTAACAAAGCTCATGCGACTCATCCCCTGCGGCCGATCCTGAACGGTGCGGGGAGAACGCGGACGATGCATTATGCGGCCAATGCCTACGCGAAGGTCTCGCGCGTGGCGCTATCCCCGCGGGAGGCCGAGGCGGCGGTTCTCCTGAAGGCGGCCGGGCGGCTCCAGGCCCTCGGCACCGACCTCACGCCGGGCACCGCCCTCAACGAGGCGCTGACCTTCAACCAGCGGGTCTGGACGATCCTCGCCTCCGCCGCGACCGAGGCGAACAGCCCGCTTCCCGTCGAAGTGCGCAACGGCATGGCGCAGCTCTCGGCCTACGTGTTCCACACGATCCTGGACACGATGATCGAGCCGACGGTGCAGAAGGTCGAGTCCCTGGTCGCGCTCAACAACCACATCGCCGCGGGTCTGCAGGGCGATGCGGGACCCGGCGCCTGACGTCTCGCCCGGCGCCGCGACGCGGCCGACCGAACATGAGCGGGCCCTCGCCCGCTCCTCATACCGTTTCCGATCGATCGCTTCGGGTTTCGCCAGACTCTCGTCATCGCGAGCGGCCGCGAAGCGATCCAGGGCGCGCGCCATGTCCGGAAAGGGCGCGCCCTGGTTTGCCACGGCTTCGCCTCGCGATGACGGAGGAGAGGCCGAGGTCATCGACCGGATGTCGTATCAGACGGATTTGGCGACGCGCTCGCCCGGAGATGCGGACGATTCCCGCGCATAGGTGCGTGCCTTGAGGATCACCTCGTCGGGGATCTGCATCACCACGTCGCCGGTCTGCGGATCGGTGACCCGGAAGACGAGGCTCTGGCTCTCCGCGTCGCGGACATAGGCGCGCCGCTCCGGCTCCGACGGCTTCGCCTCGGTGCTCTCGGGTTTCACCGCGACGGTGACCGCGGGGTCGAGCGTGCGCGATGCCAGCGCCTCGCTGCGGGCGGTCTCCGCCACGGGGCGGACGGGGGTGATGGGAGCGGTCGAGACGGGCGGCGTCGAGGCCGCGGCCCTGATCGGGTCCATGGCTGCAATTCCTTCGGGTTCCGGCGCTGAAACCGGTTCTCAGGAGATTGCCCGTGTCGCTACCGAACCCTTAACGCCCGGAGCTTGTCCCCCGGGACCGGCGACCAGCCTCACCGATCCGTAAAGATGGCCTGAAGGTTTTTACCGATCGCATCGATCGATCGGCTCAACGATGCCCGATCCAGTCGAGCAGGGCGGAGCGGGCCTCGGAGAAGGGAATGTTCGGCGACGGCTGCTCGACGCCCGCATAGCCTCTCTCGCAGTTCGGCGAGCCCAGGGCGACGTCCAGCGCATCCCGGCGCCGCTCGGCGATGTGCCGCAACAGATTTCCTTGTCCTGCATGAGTTGAATGTCGCCCGATATGCCCTCCAGGCTCATCGTGTGCGGCTTCAGGCCGGGAAACACCGGGGCGACCGTGAGGAAATCGACCTCGCCTTCCGGGTATTCGAGGCGCAGGTGATTGGCTTGCTCGTGGTAATCCATCAGATCGGACGTTTCGCGATCATCGAGGCGCGGCGACAGGTAGGACAGATACTGAACGTCGTTGATGAAGATATCGACGTCGCGACTCCGCCGGTGCCGATGCCGAAGCATCAGCACCGTGCCGCCACCCCATGTCCAATCGCGACTGCCGAGCCCGACGGCCTGGAGGCGGGCCATGGCGCGACGGATCAGTGACCGCCAGGCTTCCATTGCTGCGCGCCCTCCAGGCTGCTCCCGAACAGGGCGGAAAATCGTGCGTCGAGTGCCTCGAAGGGGAGTCCGATCTCCCGGGCGAGGGTCGCCAGCCGATAGAGCGGCGTCTCGGACAAAGCCTGATGGATCCGCGCCCGTTCGGCGTCCGAGGGCGCGTCCCCGAGAAGGACGGCGCGCAGGCGCTGCGCCGGCAGCGCGCCGTAGCTGACGCCGCCATGGGCCGTGGCGGATTCCAGCGCCGTCCTCCGCTGCATCGTGCGCCTCGCTCGACCGAACGCGAAGATTCATACGCGCATCCGGCGATCGGCATCAACGTGCCGTGCCCTGCCCGAAAACAAGCGGGGTGCGGGCGCTTCCCGCACCGCCCCGAACCTCGCCACGGACGGGAGGCTCTCTCCGATCGGAAGAACGCCTCGTCCGCTTGCCGCTACTCCGCCGCGTCGACGTAGAGCTTGCCGCCCTCCGCGAGAAACTCCTGCGACTTCGCCGCCATGCCGGCCCGGCGCTCCTCCTCGGAGAGGGGCTTGGCCTCGCCCAGCACGATGCCGGCCTCCTCCATGGCGAGCACGTCGGCGCGCAGATCCTGCGTGATCTTCATCGAGCAGAATTTCGGGCCGCACATCGAGCAGAAATGCGCGACCTTGTGCGCATCCTTCGGCAGGGTCTCGTCGTGGAACGAGCGCGCCGTGTCGGGATCGAGCGAGAGGTTGAACTGGTCCTCCCAGCGGAAGTCGAACCGGGCGCGGGAGAGCGCGTCGTCGCGCAACTGCGCGGCGGGGTGGCCCTTGGCGAGGTCGGCGGCGTGCGCGGCGATCTTGTAGGTGATGACGCCGGTCTTCACGTCGTCGCGGTTCGGCAGGCCGAGATGCTCCTTCGGCGTGACGTAGCAGAGCATGGCGCAACCGAACCAGCCGATCATCGCCGCGCCGATCCCGCTCGTGATGTGGTCGTAGCCCGGGGCGATGTCGGTGGTGAGCGGGCCGAGGGTGTAGAACGGCGCCTCGCCGCACTCGCGCAACTGCTTCTCCATGTTGACCTTGATCTTGTGCATCGGCACGTGGCCGGGGCCCTCGATCATGGTCTGGCAGCCCTTGTCCCAGGCGATCCGGGTGAGTTCGCCGAGCGTCTCCAGTTCGGCGAACTGGGCGGCGTCGTTGGCGTCGGCGATCGAGCCGGGGCGCAGGCCGTCGCCCAGCGAGAACGAGACGTCGTAGGCACGGCAGATGTCGCAGATCTCCTCGAACCGCTCGTAGAGGAACGATTCGCGGTGCCCGGCGAGGCACCAGCGCGCCATGATCGAGCCGCCGCGCGACACGATGCCGGTGGTGCGCCGCGCGGTGAGCGGCACGTGGGCCAGCCGCACGCCGGCATGGATCGTGAAGTAGTCAATGCCCTGCTCGGCCTGCTCGATCAGGGTGTCCTTGAACACCGCCCAGTCGAGCTTGAGCGGGTCGCCGCCGACCTTCTCCAGCGCCTGATAGATCGGCACGGTGCCGATCGGGACGGGCGCGTTGCGCACGATCCACGAGCGGATGTTGTGGATGTTGCGGCCGGTGGAGAGGTCCATCACCGTGTCCGCGCCCCAGCGGATCGACCAGACCAGCTTCTCGACCTCCTCCGCAGCCGACGACGTGACGGCGGAATTGCCGATGTTGGCGTTGATCTTGACGAGGAAGTTGCGGCCGATCGCCATCGGCTCGAGTTCGAGGTGGTTGATGTTGGCCGGGATGATGGCGCGCCCTCTAGCCACCTCCTCGCGCACGAAGTCCGGGGTGATGAAGGGCGGGATCGCCGCGCCGAAGTTTTGCCCGTCGGCGAGAGCCGCCTCGGCGCTCTTCAGCATCTCCGCGCGGCAGGCGTTCTCGCGGTGGGCGACGAAGATCATCTCTTCGGTGACGATCCCGGCGCGGGCGAACTCGTACTGCGTCACCCTCTGCCCGGGCTCGGCCCGGCGAATGGTGCGCTCGGCCGGACAGGGCGCGACGAGCCTGTCGGCGGCGGCGAAGCCGTTGTCCTCGGGCTTGACCGCCCGGGGCTCGACCGCCGCGTAGCCGCGCCTGACGATCCAGGGCTCTCGGACGGGGGGCAAACCCTTCTCGAGGTCGATCGCCGCATCCGTCTCGGTGTAGGGGCCCGACGGGTCGTAGACCCGCACCGGTTCCTCCTTCGGGTCGGACAGCGCGATCTCCCGGTAGGGCACGCGGATGTCGGGGTGGCCGGGGGCCTGCGCATAGACCTTGCGCGAACCCTGGATCGGGCCCGTGGTGACGCCGACAGGGCTGCCGTCGGGGAGATCTTTGGGACGGACGGGTGCGTTCATCGCTGTCGCTCCTGAAGTGGGAGGCGACCCGTTGTCCCGACGATGGTGCGGAAGGCCGATGCTGCTTGCGAGCAGCGGCCGCAGGTTCCCGTCCCTCCGCCGGTACGAGCCGGATCAGGTTCAAGGGTCAGGGCGCCTCGCCCACTCTCAGCCCCGTTCGGGGCCCCCCTCGGAACGATTCCAGCCTCTGCCTCGGCGCGAGCCTTGTCAATGCACTGCCGGGAAAGGGCTGATTCGGAACAGGATGTTTCCGTTTCGGAACCTGCGCGCTGTCAGACAGGGAAAGCTTGACAGCTTGCTGCACATCCGAGCCGCAGTTTCGACGAAAAACTCACCAATTGCGGCGGCAATTCCCCTTTGGCGACCGCGAAGGGCGGCTTGGGTGTGGATGACGCCCGGTCGGCGGGTGGCCAGACCTCCGCCTTTTCGCGACACACGATGGCGATGAGCACGATCATCCCTTTCCGTCGCCCTCCCCCCCCGGCGCAGACCCGCACCGGCTGCGACGTGGCGGCCGTGGCGAGCGACCTCCTGGGCGTGCTGGATCAGCTCGAAGGGCTGGTGGCGCGGGCCGCCAGCATGGACCGGCCGCGGATCGAGGTGGAGCGCAGCGTGCAGCACCTGCTCGACGCGATCAGCGCCGTGGAGCGTGCCTCCGACTGCCTCGGCGAGGGCAGCAGCGTCTCCGAGCCGGCCTGAGGCATCGGCCCCCTGCCGCCTCCGACGCTTCGCCCGACGGCCTCGCAACCGTCCCGGGAACTCACGCCCCCACGCTCAGCACGCTCGCCATGATCGTCCCGTAATGGCAGGCGGTCGCGGCGAGCACGAAGGCGTGCCAGATCGCGTTCTGGAACGGCAGGGTCCGCCAGACGTGGAAGACCACGCCCACCGAGTAGAGCAGGCCGCCGACGGCGAGGAACCACAGGGCGGACGGGGTGAGTCCCGAGATCACCGACTCGTAGGCGAGCACGCCGCTCCAGCCCAGCATCAGGTAGAGCACGATCGAGACCCGGTCCCAGCGGCCCGGCATCAGGATCTTGATGGCGATGCCGGCGAGGGCCACCGCCCAGATCAGGGCGAGCAGGCTCCAGGCGACCGGGCCGGACCCCACCAGCGCCACCACCGGCGTGTAGGTGCCGGCGATCATCAGGTAGATGAAGGCGTGGTCGAACCGGCGCAGGATCCACTTGCGCGGGCTCACCGGCCACATGTTGTAGGCCGCCGAGGCGCCGAGCATCGCCAGCATCGCCGTGGCGTAGACCAGCAGAGAGGCGCGCTCGATCCAGCCGAGATGGGTGAGGGCGGCGGTGACGACCAAGCAGACCGCCCCGAGACATCCAAGAACGACGCCCGCGATATGGACCGCACCGTCCGCCCGCAATTCGCGCGGCGTGTAGCTCCAAGTCAGAGCAAGCGGTCGTCCGTCCTCGGTCAGAAACATCCTCTGCTCCTGTGTTGGCGAGGTATTTAAAGCTGGAGAAGCCCGGGTCGTTCCATCGTCGAACGACCGAAACATCCCTCCTCCACCGAAATTTCCTCTGCGACGACTGGCCTCTATCCATTGCGCCGCAAGATGACGCGCATTTTATGCTGCATCGCGGTCAGTCGGCGCCCCCGTTCAGCATCGGCACCGACGGCGACGGTTTCGTGACCTTGACCAGGGCCATCGCCTGAAGCGATGGCCCTGGCTTTCTTGGCCAGCCTCAGTCGCCGGCGCCCGCCTCCGCGGGCTTGAGGCTTTCGCTCCGCTCGATGCTTTTCAGGACATCCGTCCTGAAAAGCCCGCTCCGCGCGGCGCTCTTCACGCCGCGAAGCCGCTCAAGCGGCTTCGAGCGATGGCCCCGTGACTTTGACCTCGTGACCTTGCCGCGCGGGCGAGGCAGGTTTCACGCCATCCGGATCGAGGAGCGGCCTCAGGCCGTGCGGCCCGCGAGGGTTTCGAGGCCGATCGGCACCGCGCCCTGCACCGGGCTGGAGGCGGCCCGCACGCCGAGGCCGAGGCGGGCGTGGACGGTGGCCATGGTCAGGACGGCCATGGCGAAGACCTGATGCGCGAGCCCGGCCCAGAGCGGCACCTGCAGGAGCAGCGTCACGATGCCGAGGCTCGTCTGGGCCAGCGCCAGGGCCGCCACGCCCTTCGCCCGGCCCGCGGCGGCGCTGCCGGGCAGCGCGCGGGCCGCCTGGACCGCGTGGGCGAGGGCGGCGAGCACCACGAGATAGGCGAACAGGCGATGGTCGAGCTGCACCAGGGCGAGATTGTCGACGAAGTTCTCGATCCAGGGCACCTTGTCGAACAGCACGCGCGCGGGCGGCACGAGGGCGCCGTCCATGTCGGGCCACGTGTTGTAGAGCAGGCCCGCCTTCGAGCCGGCGACGAGCCCGCCGAGCCCGATCTGGACCAGCACCAGCGCCGGCAGCAGGCAGGCGACCACCCGCACGGGCCGCTCGGCCGGGGCGAGCGCCCGCGCCCGGGTGCCGGCGGCGAGCCAGACCAGGCCGGCGAGGATCAGGCTCGCGGTGGTGAGGTGCAGGGCGAGCTTGAGCGGCGCCACCGCCGTCATGCCGGGCTGGAGACCCGAGGCGACCATGATCCAGCCGATCGCGCCTTGAAGTCCGCCGAGCAGGCCGAGGCCGAGGAGCCCGAGCAGCCGCCGGCGCCCGAGCAGGCCGCGAGCCCAGAACCACGCGAAGGGCAGGAAGAACACGAGGCCGACGATCCGCCCCAGCAGGCGGTGGCCCCATTCCCACCAATAGAGCGTCTTGAAGTCGTCGAGCGCGAGGCCCTGGTTGAGGATGCGGAATTGCGGCGTGTCGCGGTACTTGTCGAACGCCACCGCCCAGTCGGCCGCGTTCAGCGGCGGCACCACGCCGGTGACCGGCCGCCACTCGGTGATCGACAGTCCCGAACCGGTGAGCCGCGTCGCGCCGCCGACGGCGACCATCGCCACCACCAGCAGGGCCAGCAGGTAGAGCCACGCGCGCACCGCGCCGTGTCCGGGGCGGTAGGAGGCCGCCGGCACCGCATCGAATCGATCGAGGGTCGGGGATTTCGACAGTCTCATGGTCTCGCGTGCCAAGGTCTCGGCGTGCCGGGGACGTTCGGGTGCGGCTTACGGGAAGCACGGGCCCGCGCGCAACGCGGCCCGTGACGCAGGGCCCCTGCGTTGCGGCGCGCGGGCGGGACCGATACGACCCCCCTTCAGCGCCCGGACGGGCGCCCCGACCCGACGCGAGAGATCCAAGGCCCCCCAATGCGCCGCTCCCTGCGCCGCCGCACGCGCACCCTGCTCGGAACCTTCGGCATCCTGGCCTTCGTGATCGTCTACGCGCCGCTCGCCATGGCGCTGGCCGACAGCCGCATCTCGGAGACGCATCCGGCGGTGCAGACGGTGATCTACTCGATCCTCGGCATCGCCTGGATCTTCCCGCTGATGCCGCTGATCCGCTGGATGGACCGGCCGGACGATTAGATGGAGCTTGATGCTCAGGCCGCCGCGCGAGCGGCTCAGGGCTTGATCCGGTGCCGGGTCGGACAGGGGCCGATCTCCAGGCCCCCTTTTTTCGCGCCCGTCGCATGTTGGTGAGCGCGCATGATGGTGGAATCGACGATCCGGTACTCGCAGTCGGGATCGTCCGACAGCGCTTCGAAAAACGGATCGCCGGTGGAGCGGCTCGCTCGAGTGGCCCCCATCCCGGCCGCGGGCGGCGCATCGTCCCGGAATCGGTCCGGGACGATGCGCCCTGGCAAGGGCGTGCTCAGCCGAAATGCCGGGCGAGGGTCTCGCGGACGGTCTCGACCATCCGCTCCACCGGCACCGACACCTGCGCCGGGCGGGCCGCCTTCCACTCGGCGTTGCTGGCGATGGCGTCGGCCGCGCGGGCGCCCTCGATCAGATCCTTGATCTGGACCTCGCCGGCCTCGCGCTCGTTCGAGCCCTGGATCACCACCGCGGGCGCCCGGCGCCGGTCGGCGTACTTCATCTGCGCCTTCATCCCGGCCGCGCCGAGATAGAGCTCGGCCCGGATGTTGTCCGCCCGCAACCGTGCGACAAGAGCCTGATACTCGGCGATGTTTTCGCGGTCGAGCACGAGCACGACGACCGGCCCGGGCTTGGTGCCGCCCTCGACCAGCGGGCTCCGGGTCAGCCGCAGGGCCGAGAACAGGCGCGAGACGCCGATGGAGAAGCCGGTCGCCGGCACCGGATCGCTCCGAAACCGGCCGACCAGCCCGTCGTAGCGCCCGCCGCCCGCCACCGAGCCGAAGCGCACGGTCTGGCCATCCTCGTTGGTCACGGGGAAGGTCAGCTCCGCCTCGTAGACCGGGCCGGTGTAGTATTCGAGCCCGCGCACCACGGAGGGGTCGGCGCGCACCCGGTCGTGGCCGTAGCCCGCCGCCTCGCACAGCCGCATGATGGCGTGGAGTTCGGCGATGCCCTCGCGGCCGGTCTCCGAGGTGCCGACGACCTCCTGCCAGGAACCGAAGAACTTTTCCCAGAACGCCATCCGGTCGGCGCCCTCGTGCGGGCTCGCCTCGAAGCCGACATAGGCCAGGATGCGCTCGATCGCCTCGTCCGACAGGCCGGCGCCCTTGGTGACGTCGCCGCTCTCGTCCCTGCGGCCGGGGCCGAGGAGCAGGCGCACCCCGTCGGCGCCGAGGCGGTCGAGCTTGTCGATGGCGCGCAGCACGGTGAGCCGCTGGCCGGCCTTGTCGGGACCGGCCAGCCCGATCGCCTCCATCACCCCGTCGAGCACCTTGCGGTTGTTGACCTTGACCACGTACCGGCCCGCGAGCCCGAGGCGCTCCAGCGTGTCGGCCATCAGCATGCAGGTCTCGGCATCCGCCGCGACGGACCCGGCGCCGACGATGTCGGCATCGAACTGCATGAACTGGCGGAAGCGGCCCGGCCCCGGCTTCTCGTTGCGGAAGACGTAGCCCGCCCGGTAGCTGCGGTAAGGCTTCGGGATCGCGTCGAAGTGTTCCGCCACGTGACGGGCGAGCGGCGCGGTGAGGTCGTAGCGGAGCGAGAGCCACTGCTCGTCGTCGTCCTGGAACGAGAAGACGCCCTCGTTCGGCCGGTCGAGATCGGGCAGGAACTTGCCGAGCGCCTCGGTGTACTCGACGAAGGGCGTCTCCAGGGCCTCGAAGCCGTAGAGCTCGAAGGTCTGGCGGATGGTGTCGAGCATCCGCCCCTGCGCCGCGATCTCGGCCTCGTGACGGTCGGGGAAGCCGCGCGGCAGGCGGGGTTTCAGGGTCGCGGCCTTGGCCATGTCGTCGCCGATCGGAGCGGTTCTTTGAAGGGAAGCCCGGCTCTATCGCAGGCGGCCGTGACGCGGCAACCCGGAGGCGTCCTAGAACAGTCGGCCGCCATCGGGGACCGGACGGTCGGGAGCGAAGAGCACGACGGCGCCGGCCGCGTCGGGAAAGCCCAGCGTCAGCACCTCGGACAGGAACTTTCCGATCTGGCGGGCTGGGAAGTTCACCACCGCCGCGACCTGCCGGCCGACCAGGGCCTCGGGTGCGTAGTGCTCGGTGATCTGCGCGCTGGAGCGCTTCCGGCCGATCGCCGGCCCGAAATCGATGACGAGTTTGATGGCCGGCTTGCGCGCCTCCGGAAAGGCTTCCGCCGTCACGATCGTGCCGACGCGGATGTCGACGGCGAGGAAGGCGTCGAACCCGATCGTTTCGGATTCCGGGGCGGTGGGATCGTGGGTGACGTGCATGGATCGAACCGTTTTCGGCGGAAGCGCCGGATGCGTATGGCGGCCGCGCCGGGCCCGCGTCATCGCGATGACGCCAGGATTTTTACGCGACGGGCCGGGAGCGCCGCGAGGCCGAGGACCGCCGGCGGGAACAGGCTCGGCATCGTGGCGATCCGCGACCGCCGCGCCGCCCGCCCCTGCGACCCTCCGCGGCACGAAAAAGGCCCCGCCGTCGCGGAGCCCTCGCCTCGACACCCTGACGGGCGCGATCCGCCTCAGGAGGCGAGCGGCGTGCCCTGGCCGGGGGCGCCCTGCGCCTCCATCATCTTCTGGCGGTAGAGGCCGACGAAGTCGATCGGGTCGATGTAGAGGGGCGGGAAGCCGCCGTTGCGCACCGCCTCGGCGACGATCTGGCGGGCGAAGGGGAAGAGCAGGCGCGGGCACTCGATCATCACCGCCGGATGGATCTGGTCCTGCGGGATGTTGCGCATGCGGAAGATGCCGGCGTATTTCAGCTCGAACGCGAACAGCACCTCGTTGGCGATCTTGGCATCGCCCTCCAGCGTCAGCTCGACCTCGAAATCGGCCTCGGCGATCTGCTGGGCGTTGACGTTGACCTGGATGTTGATCTGGGGGCCGCCCTCCTGCGGCTGCAGCGAGCGCGGCGCGTTCGGGTTCTCGAAGGAGAGATCCTTGGCATATTGCGCCAGCGCGTTGATCGCGGGCGCGAGATCCTCGGTCTGTGCGCCGTTGCCGTTCGGTGCCGCGGTGTCGGCCATGGCGTCTCTCCTTCTCGCGTCGTCTTCGGCGCGCAGCGGCGCGCGCAAGGGCGCCCCTCCGGCGCGGGCTGCGCGCTACCATGCCCGTACCCGGCGAACAAGCCGAGCCGGATCGATCCGTCGGCCGCGACGGCCCGAACGAAGACGCGCGCGAATGCGACGCGGCGGCCTGTCCCGTCGGCTTGCCTGGAATCGCTCGCGGGTCCGCCCATATCACGGTAAGGTCGCGGACTTCGAACGGTCGGAGACACGAAAAGCCCCCACGCCTCCACAAGCGCCTCACGGCACGTCCGTTCCCGGCTCGCGCCCCGCGCCGCCCTCGGCTAAGAGCCTTGTTCGCGAGACCCTCTCGCGGAAAGCGCGTCGGGCGGGATCACGGGGTGCCCCTCCTCCGGGCGGCCCGTTCGGGCGCCGGACTCACGTGTGCGACGGTCACGATTCGGATCGGTGATGCAGGATTCCTTCGACGTAACCACCCTGATTTTCCTGGCGCTGGCCGTCTTCGTGATCTGGCGGCTGCGCTCGGTGCTCGGCCAGAAGACCGGGGCGGAGCGCTCGCCGTTCCGGCCGGTGGAGCGCAACCGCACCGAGCCGCCGGCCGGCCGCGGCGAGGGCGACAACGTGGTGCGCCTGCCCGGCGCCGACCGGGGCCAGGATCGCGGGCAGGATCGGGGGCAAGATCGACCCCAGGCCGGAGCCGCGGTGCAGGCCGCCCCGGCGCGCGACTGGCACGGCATCGCCGAGCCGGGCTCGGCGGTCGCCCGCGGCCTGGAGCAGGTGGTGCAGGCCGAGCCGGGCTTCGATCCCCGGGCCTTCCTGGAGGGGGCCAAGGGCGCCTACGAGACCGTCGTCACCGCCTTCGCCAAGGGCGACCGCAAGACCCTGCGCACGCTCCTGTCGCGGGAGGTCTGCGAGGGCTTCGAGCGGGCGATCTCCGAGCGCGAGAAGCGCCGCGAGACCGCGGAGACCACCTTCATCTCGATCGACAAGGCGGAGATCGCCGCCATCGAGGTCAAGAACCGCGCCGCGCAGATCACCGTGCGCTTCCTCTCGAACCTGATCACCGCCACCCGCGACGCGGACGGCAAGGTGATCGACGGCAATGCCGAGACCGGCGTCGAGGTCCCCGACGTGTGGACCTTCGCCCGCACGCTCGGCGCGCGCGATCCGAACTGGCAGCTCGTCGCCACCGACGCCGGCGGCTGACCGTCGTTCGATGCCGCGTCTGCGCGTTTCCGGTCCGGCCGCAGCGGTCCTCGCCGCTGCGGCCGTTTCCGTTCCCGCCTCCGTTCCGAAGGCGGCCGGGCCTCCGTCCGTGCCGGGTGCCGTGCTGGAACCGGTCGCGCTCGCCGCCCTGCCGGGCTGGCGCGGGGACGAGGCCGGCGCGGCCCTCGACGCCTTCCGCCGCACCTGCATGGGGCCCGGTCCCAACCCGCCCCAGGCTGCGGGCGTGACGGGCTCCGCCGCCGACCTCGCGGCGGCCTGCGCGGCGGCGGGCGACGTGAAGCCGGGCGACGCCAAGGCGTTCTTCGAGGCACGGTTTTCCGCCTACCGCATCGTCCGGCCGGCCGCCGGGGCGGAGCCCGAGCGGCGGCTCGGCTTCCTCACGGGCTATTTCGAGCCGGAACTGGCGGGCTCGCTCGAACCCGGGCCCGGCTACACCGCCCCCGTCCTCGCCCGCCCCGACGACCTCGTCAGCCTCGCTCCCGGCGAGACCGTGCCGGGGCTCGACCCGGGCTACCGGGCGGGACGGCGCACCGAGGCCGGACTCGTGCCCTATCCCGACCGCGCCGCGATCGAGGACGGGGCGCTGGGCGAGCGGACCCGGCCGCTCCTGTGGCTGCGCGACGCGGTCGACCTGTTCGTCCTGCAGGTGCAGGGGTCGGGCCGGGTCAGGCTGCCCGACGGGCGCGGGATTCGCGTGCTCTACGACGGCAAGAACGGCCAGCCCTACACCTCGATCGGCAAGCTGCTGGTCGCCGAGGGACACCTGCCGCTGAACGGATTGAGCCTGGAGCGCTGGACCGCGTGGCTGCGGGCCCATCCGGACCATGCCCGCCGGCTGATGCGGATGAACGCGTCCTACATCTTCTTCCGGACCGAGCCGGTGACGGACCCCGCCCTCGGCCCGCCCGGCGCCGCCGGCGCCCCCTTGAGCGCGGGCCGCACCATGGCGGTGGACGGGAACCTGTGGCGCTACGGCCTGCCGTTCTGGCTGGAAGGACAGCTCCCGGGCCAGCCCGGCCGCGGCCATCTCGTGGTCGCCGCCGATGCCGGCTCGGCCATCGTCGGGCCAGCGCGGGGCGACCTCTATGTCGGCACCGGCGCCGCGGCGGGCCGCGCGGCGGGCGACCTGCACGACCGCATGGGCTTCGTCGTGCTGATCCCCGAGGCGAGCGCCGCCGCCGGGGACGCCGTACCGGAGGAGGCCGCCGGGGAGGGTCGGCCGTGAGGGAGCGAGCCCCCCGGCGCCCGCGCCGGCTCTCCCGCGAGGAGGCGCATCTGTGGGGCGAGATCGCCAAGCTGATCACGCCCCTGCGCGGCCGCGCCGAGCCGAAGAAGGCGCCGCCGGCCGAGATCGAGCGGCCGGCGGCGCCGGCCCGGCCGGATCCGGCCGCCGCGGTGCCGCCGTCCGCGCGGCCCATCCCGAAACCCGTTGCAAAGCCTGCCGCCAAGCCGCCCACAAAGCCGCCCGCGAAGCCCGTCGCTCCTCCCGCACCCCGCGCCGTACCGGCCGTCGGCCTGCCGCGCGCCGCCGCCAAGCCGCTCAAGCTCGGCGACCTCGCTCCCGAGATCGCCCGGGTGAGCAAGGCGTCGGCACCGCTTCCTCCCCCGTCGCCGCCGGGCGCGCCGGGGCTGGAGCGGCGGGAGCGGCGCGGGCTGGAGCGCGGCACCCTGTCGATCGAGGCGCGCATCGACCTGCACGGCCTGTATCAGGCGGAGGCGCATGCCGCACTGGTCGGCTTCCTGCTGCGCGCCCGCGCGGCGGGCCATGCCCGCGTGCTCGTGGTGACCGGCAAGGGCGGCGAAGACTTCGGCGAGCGCGGCGGCTTCGCCCAGCGCGGCGTCCTCCGGCGCAGCGTGCCGCACTGGCTGCGCGGGCCGGAACTGCGCGGCCTCGTACTCGGCTTCGAGGCGGCGGCGCGCCATCACGGCGGGGCGGGCGCCCTCTACGTGCGCCTGCGGCGGCGGTGAAGGGGACGCGCAGACGCTTTTTCGCGAACGGCGTCACCGGTCGGATCGAGAGGGCTCCGAACTCGGGTCGACGGCTCTCGACCACCGCGTCTCCTGCACGGACCCGTCATTCCGGGGTTCGCTTGTCGGCGCCCCGGGAATGACGACGGCGGGCAGGTCGGCATCCTGAAGGCTCGCTGTGTCAACCCGGGTTCGGAGGCCCTGGGTCGGATCCAGGGCCATCGCTCGAAGCCGCCTGAGCGGCTTCGCGGCGCCAAGGGACACGACCAAGAGCGCCGCGCGGAGCGGGCTTCTCAGGACCATGCTCCTGAGAAGCATCGAGCGGAGCGAAAGCCCAAGGGGCCGAGATGTCCGCGGAGGCGGGCGCCGGCGACTGAGGCCGGCAAAAACCAGGGCCATCGCTTTCAAGCGATGGCCCTGGGTCGGATCGAGCCGGGGCTTGAGCCGGGCGGCGAAACGCGCTATTGACCCCTGCTTTCCGATTGCAGCCGTGTCGCATCCCTTAGGTCGTCCAGGCCGAGTGGACCCGATGCGTGGGCCGGGCCGCGCGCCCGCGGCGGCTACGAACCTGGGACGCTTCTCCGGCGTCCGGCCCTGCTCCCCGACCGGCCGACCACTCCCCGCCATTCGTTGGTTGCATCTCCCCACATGACGTCACAGAACGACGCTCTCGCCCCCGTCGAAGCCCCGGCCGAAGCCGCCGCGCCGGCCGATCTCGCCACGCGGCGCGAAGTGCGGCTTCAGGACCTGAAGTCCAAATCCCCCACCGAGCTCATCGCCTTTGCGGAAGAAGTCGAGGTCGAGAACGCCTCGACCATGCGCAAGCAGGAGCTGATGTTCGCGATCCTCAAGCAGCTCGCGGCCAACGAGACCGAGATCATCGGCGCCGGCACCGTCGAGGTGCTGCAGGACGGGTTCGGCTTCCTGCGCTCCAACGACTCGAACTATCTGCCGGGCCCGGACGACATCTACATCTCGCCGACCCAGATCCGCCGCTTCGGCCTGCGCACCGGCGACACGGTCGAGGGCCCGATCCGCGGACCCAAGGACGGCGAGCGCTACTTCGCCCTGATCAAGGTCAACACGATCAACTTCGAGAACCCGGAGAAGATCAAGCACAAGGTCCATTTCGACAACCTGACGCCGCTCTTCCCGACCAAGCGGTTCAAGCTCGAACTGGACAACCCGACCAAGAAGGACTTCTCGCCCCGCATCATCGACATCGTCTCGCCGATCGGCAAGGGCCAGCGCGCGCTGATCGTCGCGCCGCCGCGCACCGGCAAGACCGTGCTGATGCAGAACATCGCGCAGTCGATCACCCTCAACCACCCCGAGTGCTACCTCATCGTGCTGCTCATCGACGAGCGCCCGGAGGAGGTGACCGACATGATCCGCTCGGTGAAGGGCGAGGTCATCGCCTCGACCTTCGACGAGCCGGCCACCCGCCACGTCCAGGTCGCCGAGATGGTGATCGAGAAGGCCAAGCGCCTGGTCGAGCACGGCCGCGACGTGGTGATCCTGCTCGATTCGATCACCCGCCTGGGCCGCGCCTACAACACCGTCGTCCCGTCCTCCGGCAAGGTGCTGACCGGCGGCGTCGACGCCAACGCCCTGCAGCGGCCCAAGCGCTTCTTCGGTGCGGCCCGCAACATCGAGGAGGGCGGCTCGCTCTCGATCATCGCCACCGCGCTGATCGACACCGGCTCGCGCATGGACGAGGTGATCTTCGAGGAGTTCAAGGGCACCGGCAATTCCGAGATCATCCTCGACCGCAAGGTCTCCGACAAGCGCATCTTCCCGGCCATCGACATCACCCGCTCCGGCACCCGCAAGGAGGAACTGCTGGTGCCGCCGGATTCGCTCAAGAAGACCTACGTCCTGCGCCGCATCCTCAACCCGATGGGCGTCACCGACGCGATCGAGTTCCTCATGGACAAGCTGCGCCAGACCAAGAGCAACAGCGACTTCTTCGACTCGATGAACACCTGAGAGCCTGTTTGACCGACCAACGTGTCTTCGTCAGGCAACGGCAAGGCGAGGGAAGGTCCTACTCCCATCCCGACCCTCATCCTGAGGTGCCGGAGCGTAGCGGAGGCCTCGAAGGATGCTCCAGGAATCGCGCGGGATCTGGAGCACCCTTCGAGGCCGCTCACGCGGCACCTCAGGATGAGGGGCGAGATGGGATCACTGCAGTCAAACAGGCTCTGATACGCCTCCGGTCGATGACTTCGGCTTCTCCTGCGTCCTTGCGAGGCGAAGCCGTGGCCATCCAGGGCGCGCCCTGGATGGCTTCGCAGCCGCTCGCGATGACGGCGTGGGGCGAAACCCGAAGCGATCGATCGGAAACGGTATGAGGCGAAGGCCCCGGCGTCGCGTCCGGCACGTAACCGTGCCTGCGCCCGGACTTCGAGAGGACGCCCTGCCCGGATGTCCCCGCCCGCGCCGACGCGGCAAGGCCCCTGCGGCCTATTTCTCGTACTTGATGTACGCGAAGCGCGGATCGGCCGGCGTGCCCTCCAGGGCGCCGCCCTCCGCGCCGGGCTGCCACGCGACGACCTCCTCGATCTTCCTCGCCAGGGCGAAATCCTTTTCGGTGATACCCTTGGCGGCGTGGTTCATCAGCCGCACCTCGACCCAGGCGTAGGAGGCGGTGAGATCGGGGTGGTGCCACGCGGCCTCGGCGAGATGGCCCACCGTGTTGATGACCATCAGCGTGCTCTTCCACGAGGCGGTCTTGTAGGTCCGGCGAATCCAGCCCTCCTCCAGCCGCCATTCCGGCAGCTCTTCCTTGAGCCGGCGCTCGACCGTCGCGTCGTCGAGGACGCTCTCGCGTGCCTGAGCCATCGTCGTTCTCCCTGTCCGATTGCGCGAAACCTGCGTCGGGACCGGCGGCGGCGCAAGCCGCGATCGCATGATCCCAGGGTTCCACACTCTGGTGAACGTCGATGCGCCCCACCATCATCGAGCCGCCGTCGTCATTCCGGGGCCGCGCAGCGGAACCCGGAAATCACGTGTGATGCGATCGTCGATGCGTTCGGCCTGTCCTGCGTCCTTGCGAGGCGAAGCCGTGGCCATCCAGGGCGCAGCCCTTTCCGGACCTGTCGCGCCCTCGATCGCTTCGCGGCCGCTCCCGCAATGCAACGAGGAAAGTTCGGGTCCGATCAACCGGGAAACCGGCGTCAAAGTGCGCGGGACGCATGGATAAGGAGACAGGACCGATTTCCCATGCCGACAACGCGGCCATGCCGGCCGGTCGAGTGGGGATTTCTCCAAAATAACGTTTTGTCTTGTGCGCTGCGGATCGAATTTTGCAGCGTAAAAGTCCCGCCTCGACTGGAAAATTTCCTGCAAAACGCGGGTCCGGCTGCGACATCCTACGCGTGAAAGCGAGTTGACGGCGCCCGAAATTTTCTTAGAGTTCGTTCAAGATTCGGTTCGAGGGGGCCGCCGGGGGATGCGGGCCCGGCCGGGTAAGCCACCGGGAACACGGGTCAATCTCGGTTCCGCGGCGGTGCTCCCGAGCTGCCGGGGCGAAGACGGTCCCTGTCGCAAACAGCAGGTCAATCGACGCCGGGGAGCGGGCTGCTCCTCGGGGCTGGATAAGGCCTGTCGGAGGAAGCCATGAGAGCGGTACATCTCCTCGCACTCGGTGCGGGTCTCGCGGCGGCCGGCCCGGCCCTCGCCAACGAAAGCGTCATGAAGGGCATCGCCAACCCGGCGGAGCAGGTGCTTCAGACGGTCGACTACGCGAACACCCGTTACTCCAAGCTCGACCAGATCAACAAGGACAACGTCAAGAACCTCCAGGTCGCCTGGACCTTCTCGACCGGCGTGCTGCGCGGCCACGAGGGCTCCCCGCTCGTCGTCGGCAACGTCATGTACGTCCACACGCCCTTCCCGAACATCGTCTACGCGCTCGACCTCGATCAGGGCGCCAAGATCGTGTGGAAGTACGAGCCCAAGCAGGATCCGTCCGTGATCCCGGTGATGTGCTGCGACACGGTCAACCGCGGTCTGGCCTACGCCGAAGGTGCCATCATCCTGCACCAGGCCGACACCACCGTCGTGTCGCTCGACGCCAGGACCGGCAAGGTCAACTGGTCGGTCAAGAACGGCGACCCGTCCAAGGGCGAGACCAACACCGCCACCGTCCTCCCGGTGAAGGACAAGGTGATCGTCGGCATCTCCGGCGGCGAGTTCGGCGTGCAGTGCCACGTCACCGCCTACGACCTGAAGACCGGCAAGAAGGTCTGGCGCGGCTACTCCGTCGGCCCGGACGATCAGCTCCTGGTCGATCCCGAGAAGACCACCTCGCTCGGCAAGCCGATCGGCAAGGACTCCTCGCTGAAGACCTGGGAGGGCGATCAGTGGAAGACCGGCGGCGGCTGCACCTGGGGCTGGTTCTCCTACGATCCCAAGCTCGACCTGATGTACTACGGCTCGGGCACCCCCTCGACCTGGAACCCGAAGCAGCGTCCGGGCGACAACAAGTGGTCGATGACCATCTGGGCGCGTAACCCCGACACCGGCGTCGCCAAGTGGGTCTACCAGATGACCCCCCACGACGATTGGGACTTCGACGGCATCAACGAGATGATCCTCACGGATCAGAAGTTCGACGGCAAGGAGCGCCCGCTCCTGACGCACTTCGACCGAAACGGCTTCGGCTACACGCTCGATCGCGCCACCGGCGAGCTGCTCGTCGCCGAGAAGTACGATCCGGCCGTGAACTGGGCCTCCAAGGTCGACATGGACAAGGGGTCCGAGACCTACGGCCGTCCGCTCGTCGTGTCGAAGTACTCGACCGAGCAGAACGGCGAGGACGTGAACTCGAAGGGCATCTGCCCGGCGGCGCTCGGCTCCAAGGACCAGCAGCCGGCGGCCTACTCGCCCAAGACCAACCTGTTCTACGTGCCGACCAACCACGTCTGCATGGACTACGAGCCGTTCCGGGCGACCTACACCCCGGGCCAGCCCTATGTCGGTGCGACGCTCTCGATGTACCCGGCCCCCGGCTCGCACGGCGGCATGGGCAACTTCATCGCCTGGGACGGCGTGAGCGGCAAGATCAAGTGGTCGAATCCCGAGCAGTTCTCGGCTTGGTCGGGTGCGCTCGCCACCGCCGGCGACGTGGTGTTCTACGGCACGCTCGAAGGCTACCTGAAGGCGGTCGACTCGAAGTCGGGCAAGGAACTGTACCGCTTCAAGACCCCGTCGGGCATCATCGGCAACGTGATGACCTACGAGCACAAGGGCAAGCAGTACGTGGGCGTCCTGTCGGGCGTCGGCGGCTGGGCCGGCATCGGCCTCGCGGCCGGCCTGACCGACCCGAACGCCGGCCTCGGCGCGGTGGGGGGGTACGCGGCTCTGTCGAGCTACACCAACCTCGGCGGCCAGCTCACCGTCTTCGCTCTGCCGAACAACTAAGTCGCTTGCGACGCCGAAAGGATGCCGGCGCGAAACCCGCGCCGGCACCACGGCTTCGCCTCGCAAGGACGCAGGACAGGCCGAAGTCATCGACCGGACGGCATATCATTTCGCCCGCTCGATCCCGGCCGCGTCGAGCCTGGCCAGCGCCCGCGTCACGGTCTCGCCGCCGATGACGAGGTCGGGGGCGATCTCGGCGAGCGGCACCAGAACGAAGGCCCGCTCCCGGACGAAGCGGTGCGGCAGCACGAGGCGCTCGTCGGCGACCTGCGCGCCCGCGTAGGCCAGCACGTCGATGTCGATGACCCGCGGTCCCCACCGGCGCTCGCGCACCCGGCCCAGCGCCGCCTCGATCGACAGGCAGACTTCCAGGAGAGCGTGCGGGGTCAGTTCCGTATCGATGGCGAGTGCGGCGTTGAGGAACCAGTCCTGATCCGTGTCGCCCCAGGGGGGCGTGCGGTAATCGGCCGAGCGCGCCGCGATCCGGATGCCGGGGGTGGCCGCGAGGCGCTCGACGGCTTGCGCCAGCATCGCCGCCTTGTCGCCGATGTTGCTGCCGAGCCCGAGATAGGCGCGCGTCATGACGGGTCCTTCGCGGCGCGGCCCCGCACGATCTCGATCGCCGCATGGTCGAGCACGGCGGGGATCGGCGCGCTGGGCTTGTCGATCCGCACCGCGATGGACTCGATGCGGGAAAACCGGGCGAGGCAGGTCTCGGCGATGGTTTCGGCCAGGGCCTCGATCAGGGCGAAGCGCCGGTTCGTGGCGATGTCGAGGGCGATCTCGGCCAGATCCGCGTAGCTCACGGTCGCCGCCACGTCGTCGCTGCGGCCGGCCTCCGAAAGGTCGAGCCGGCATTCGAGCGAGATGTAGAAGCGCTGCCCGAGCCGCTCCTCCTCCGGCAGCACCCCGTGGCGGGCGAAGACCGCGAGACGATGGACGAGGATGCGGTCAGCCATGAGGAGTTCCGGGAACCCCATCCGGGCGCATCACCGCGTCGAGCACCCGCAGGGCCTCGACATGCGGTGCCACGTCGTGGACGCGCACGATGTCGGCGCCGAGCGAGCCCGCCAGCACGTGCGCGGCGAGCGAGCCGACCAGCCGGTCGCGCGGCGCCGTCTCCCGGTCGTGCAGGCGCCCGAGCAGGCTTTTCCGCGAGACGCCGACGAGGAGGGGGAAGCCCAGCGCGCGGATTTCGGGGAGGCGGCGCAGGGCTTCGAGGTGCTGCTCCCAGCTCTTGCCGAAGCCGATGCCGGGATCGAGCACGATGTCGCCGTCGGGGATGCCGGCGCGGCGGGCGATGGCGAGGGAGCGCTCGAAGAAGCGCAGCATGTCCGCGACGATGTCGAGGCTGCCGTCGACCGTCTCGCGGTTGTGCATGACGATGACCGGCGCGCCGTGGTCGGCCGCCACGCGGGCGATGTCGGGCTCGCGTTGCAGGCCCCAGACATCGTTGACGAGGGTGGCGCCGGCCCGGAGCGCGGCGTCCGCCGTCGAGGCCTTGTAGGTGTCGATCGAGATCGGCACCGACAGCCCCGGGGCCACCGCCGCGATCACCGGCAGGACGCGAGCCTGCTCCTCCCGCGCCGGAACCGGCGTGTGGCCCGGCCGGGTCGATTCGCCGCCGATATCGAGGATGTGGGCACCGGCCCCGATCAGCGCGGCGGCCTGCGTCCGCGCCGCCGCGACACCCACGAAGCGGCCTCCGTCGGAGAACGAATCCGGCGTGACGTTGAGGATGCCCATCACCAGGGTCCGCCGTCCGAGTTCGGGCAGCAGGGCGGTCAGGCGGGTCGTCGGGGCGGGGGCGTCGGGCGGCATCTCGGATCGGAGCGGGTCGGGCCGGTCCTGCCGGCCTAGCCCCTCCGGCGGGGTTTAGCCAGATCCATTCCATGCAGCCCCGATCCGATCCGGGAAAGGCCTCAGGAGGCGCCGTGGTAGCAGCGGATCTCGGCTTCGACCTGGGTGCGGCGCAGCTCGGCCACCTTGTCGAACGTCTTGGTCGACGTGAAGGCCACGGTGCGCTGGCCGATGCCCTGTCGCATCGACAGGATGGTCGAGGCCTGGACGTAGCGGTCGTAGGGCAGGATCGCGGCGAGGGAGCAGGAGCACTTCTCCAGCGTCTCGCGGGTCTGGCCGTTCGCGGCCATGCAGCCGAACACGCAATCGGCCCGCGCATCGGTCGGGTCGCCGTTACTCCTCGGCGTGCGCGGGCGCGGCGAGCAGAGCCGCCGCCAGGATGGACCGTCTCAAAGGGGTGCCTTTTCGCTCAACGGGCTTTGCACATTCGTCCCGATGGTGCGGTATATATAATCCGGCGGGTTCTCGGCAGCCTCTTCCTTGGCGAGATCCCGCATCTTCGCGTGCAGCGGCGAGAGAGAGCAGGCGGGATCGGTGTTGGCCGCGTCGCCCGTCAGCGCCAGCGCCTGACAGCGGCAGCCGCCCCAATCCTTCTCGCGCCGGTCGCAGGAGCGGCAGGGCTCCTTCATCCAGGACGTGCCGCGATAGGCGGCGAAGGCCGGGGATCGCGTCCAGATGTCGCCGAGGGAATGGTCGTTCACGTACCAGAATTCGAGGCCCGGAATCGTCTCGGCGGCGTGGCAGGGCAGCACCTTGCCCTGGGGCGTGACGTTCATCAGCTTGCGGCCCCAGCCGCCGGCACAGGCCTTCGGATACTTGGCGTAGTAGTCCGGCACCACGAGATCGATGACGAGCCGGCCCTTGAGCCGCTCGCGCGCCGCTTCGACGATGCGGATCGACGCGTCGACCTGGGCCTTGTCCGGCATCAGCGCGGCGCGGTTGACGTAGGCCCAGCCGTAATACTGGGTGTGGGCCACCTCCAGCCGCTTGGCGCCGAGCTCGACCGCGAGGTCGATGAAGCCCGGCACCTCGTGGATGTTGCCGCGGTGGATCACCGCGTTCAGCGTCAGCGGCAGGCCGAGTTCGGTGACGCGGGCGGCGAACTGCATTTTTTGGGGTTGCGCGTTCTTCAGGCCGCCGATCTTTTCCGCGTTGGCCGCATCGACGCCCTGCACCGAGAGCTGCACGTGGTCGAGGCCGGCATCGTACAGCGCGTCGAGCTTGGCCAGCGCCCCGCCGACGCCCGAGGTGATCAGGTTCGAGTAGAGGCCGAGTTCGGCGCATCTGGCCGTGATCTCGACGATGTCGGGGCGGGCGGTCGGCTCGCCGCCGGAGAGGTGGACGTGCAGCACGCCCAAGCCCGCCGCCTCCGTCAGCACCCGCAGCCATGTCGCCGTGTCGAGCTCGGCCGAGCGCCGGTCGAGCTCCAGCGGGTTCGAGCAGTAGGGGCAGCGGAGGGGGCAGCGGTGGGTCAGTTCGGCGAGCAGGCCGACCGGTGCCGGGATGACGTCCGCGGGGGAGGGGGCGGGGGTCGGTGCATTCATCGCTCCAGAACCCTTTTTTGCGCGAGACCGGCCAGCATCACCAGGATGTCGGCCTCGATGACGGCCGGGTCGGCGTCGTAGGTCTGGCCCAGGGTGCGGGCGATCTGCGAGACCGAGGTCCGGCCGTCGACGAGCTTGAGGACCGCGACGGCGTTGTCGTCGAGGTCGAAGGTGCGCTCGGGCGCGAGCAGGACGTGCTTGGCCCGCACCTCGTCGTAGCGCAGGCGCACGCCGCGGGGCAGGCGCGGCACGTCGCCGCCGGCGAAGGCCGCCGGCGCCGCATCGGCGGTCGTGGCAGGGCTGCCCTCGGCGACCAAGCCCTCGCCCGGCTGCCACGCGTCCGGCGGCACCATGCCGGGCGCGACGTAGGCGAAGTAGAGCGCGTCGAGCTGCGTCCAGAGCACGGTGCACTTGAAGGTCAGCGCGGCAAGCGCCGCCCGCTGCATCTCGGGCGTGGTGGCGTGGCGCTTCACGTAGTCGAGGGCGAAGTCGGCGTCGCGCGGGGCCTGGGTGAGGCGCTTGTCGAAATAGGCCAGCGTCTCCCTGGTGATGAAGTCGTAGTTCTTCAGCATCCCGGCGACGCGCTCGGAGATGATCGTCGGCGAGAACATCTCGGTGAGCGAGGAGGCGATGGCTTCCAGAAGCGAGCGCTCCGAGACGAAGTGGACGTAGGCGTCGACCGAGAAGCGGGTCGCCGACAGGATGCCCCTGGTCGAGAGCACGTAGTCGCGGGTGAAGCCGACGCCTTCGGCGAGCTTGAGCCAGCGCTCGATGCCGCCGTCGCCCTCGTGGTCGCCGTCGTGATCGACGATGCGCTGGCGCCAGATCCGGCGCAACGGCGCGTCCGGCAGGCGGGCCAGCAGTGCCGCGTCCTTCACCGGGATCATCGCCTGATAATAGTAGCGGTTCAGCGCCCAGGCCCGCACCTGATCCTTCGAGAGCTTGCCGTCGTGCAGCAGGCGGTGGAACGGGTGGAGGTTGTGGTAGCGCCGCGCACCGATGTCGCGCAGGGCCGCCTCGAGCTCCTCGTGGCTCAGCAGACGCTGCTCGGATTCCGGGACGGGCGGCGGGAATTGGGCGGTCATGGCGTTCGGTTTCCCCGACTTGAATCGCGTTTCCTGGATCTTTTTGTCAGATGGGTCCGCCGCGCGCGAGGGGCCGTGCGATTGTCGCACGATTGTATCGCGCAAAACATAATCGGCCCGGCATTAAATTTCCAGGCCGAACCGGTCTCGCCGAGATTCGCCCGGTCCGGAGCATCGTCTCTTTCCGAAAGCCGGCAGCCACCTTTCGGGACGATGCCCTAGAGATCGAGGGTCAACCCGTCGTGCGCAACGGTCCATCCGCGCGCCTCGACGCCGGCGCGCTCGGGCGAGTCCTCGACCAGGATCGGGTTGGTGTTGTTGATGTGGATCAAAACCCGCCGGCCGATCTCGGCATCCGCGAACGAGGCGATCGAGCCGGTCTCGCCGTTGATCTGGACATGGCCCATGCGCCAGCCGGTCTTGGTGCCGACGCCGGCGCGGATCATGTCGTCGTCCTCCAGCACGGTGCCGTCGAACAGGAGCGCGTCGGCCCCCGCGACGCGGGCCTTCAGATCCTCGGTCACCCGGGCGCAGCCGGGAATGTAGGCGAGGCGTTTGCCGCCCGCCTCGATCATCGTGCCGACGGTGGTCTCGGTCTCCGCCCCGATCCGCATCGAGGCATCCTCCAGCCAGAGCGGCACCTTGCCCGGTACGGCGAACAGCGTCACCGAAAGTCCGGGCACCGGCTCGAAGGCCTGGTTCAGGGCAATCGTCCGCCGCTGCACCACGTCGGCGGCCATCACGTCGAAGACGCGGTTGTCCGAGACGGAGGCCAGGATGCCGGGAGTGGCGTAGAGCGTGAAGGGCTGGCCCTCGCGCAGGGTCAGCAGGCCCGCGACGTGATCGACGTCGCCGTTGGTCAACAGAACCGCGTGGATCGGCGAGTGGCGCAGGCCTGTCCGCGGATGCAGGGGCGGATTGGCCTGAATCTGCTGGCGGATATCGGGGGAGGCGTTCAGCAGGAGCCAGCGCTCCCCGTCGGGGGAGACCGCGATGCTCGACTGCGTGCGCGGCTTGACCCTGGCGTCGCCCGCCCAGGCCAGGGAGCAGACGGGGCAGCGGCAGTTCCACTGGGGAACGCCGCCGCCCGCCGCCGAGCCGAGGATCACGACATGCATGGTGAGAACCCGCTGCTGCCCGCGACCTGCGACCCGGCTCCGATCACGTCAGTTGCAGGACACCTTAGTTGAAGGTGTCGATCTCGGCCGACTCGTAGCTCGTGACTTCCATGCCGACGCAGATCTCGGAAACGATGGGGGCGGCCCACTTCATGGTGTCTCTCCTCGACATTATGGAACGCCAGGAGCCTTCGATCCAATTGTTTAAGAGGATCGTAAGATTCTGACGGCGCACGCGTTTCGTACGCCGGAGGTATATCGCCAATTCCGGCCCCGCCCGCAAGGGCTCCCTTGCCGCTTCTTCCCAGGTTCGGGCCGGGTTCGCGTGAGGCGCGGGATGGACTTTCGTCGGGGCGCGAAATGTCGCGGGCCTGATACGCCATCCGGTCGATGCGTTCGGCCTGTCCTGCGTCCTTGCGAGGCTCGGCGCAAGCAATCCAGGGCGCGACCTTTCCGGACCTGTCTGCGCCCTGGATCGCTTCGCGGCCGCTCGCGATGACGGAGGGGGCCAAACCCGAAGCGATCGATCGGAAACGGTATCAGTGGCGGAAATCCTGGCCGCGCAGGTCGAGCATGAAGCCCTTGCCCCGCACCGTGACGATGACGGGGCCGCCGAGCCGCACGAAATCCGAGAGCTTCGAGCGCAGGTAGCCGACATAGACATCGACCACGTTGAGCGAGAGCCCGCCCTGGCTCGCCCAGAGCCGGTCGAAGATTTCGCCCCGCGAGATCGGCCGGTTCACCTCCTGCATCAGCAGGGCGAGCAGTTCCGCCTCCCGCGGGGTGAGCCGGGCCGAGGCCTCGCCGAAGCTCACTTGCCGGATGTTGACGTCGAGGGTCAGGCGGCCGGCGGTGAAGACGGTGCGCGGGGTGTCCGCCTCGCGGCGGCGCAGCAGGTGGGTCTGGAGGCGGGCGAGCAGCTCGTCGAACACGAACGGCTTGACGATGTAGTCGTCGGCGCCGAGGGCGAGCCCCTCGGCCCGGTCGCGCACCTCGTCGCGGGCGCTCAAGAAAAGGATCGCGCCGGGATAGCCGCCCTCGCGCAAGGAGCGGCAGACGTCGTGGCCCGAGCCGTCCGGCAGGGTGATGTCGAGCACCACGGCTTCGGGGGCGTCGTCGCGGGCGGCGCTGAGCGCGTCCTCGACCCGGCCCGCCACGCCGACGGAAAACCCTTCCGCCTCCAGGCCGCGCGCCAGGATGGCGCGGATGTCGATGTCGTCCTCGACGATCAATACGCGCGTCGTCGTCATGCGGCGCCGATCCTCTCGTGTCCCGCCCCGTTTCGTCCCGTCCCGGCATCGGAATCGAGCGAGGGCAGGTCGAGGACCACCCGGGCGCCGCTTCCGTGCTCGGCCCTGCCGAGGCCGATCGTGCCATCATGGCGCTCGACGACCCATCGCGCCAGGGCCAAACCGATGCCGAAACCCGCTTCTCCCGATCGGGCCTCGCGGCGGAAGCGCTCGAACAATCCCGCGCCGGGCTCGGGGAAGCCGGGGCCGTCATCCTCGATCGCGATCAGGGCGCGGTGGCCCTGCGGGCCGCTCCGCTCGCTCAGGGACACGACGATGCGCGTCAGGCCGGTGGCGTGGCGCAGGGCGTTGTCGATCAGGCTCTCGACCACCTGGCGCAGCCATTCCGGGTCGGCGCTGATCTCGATGTCGTGGTCGCCCGGCTCCAGGGTCAGCTCGACCCGGCGGCGGGCGGCCTCGGAGCCGGCGCCGTCCACGGCGTCGCCGAGCACCGCCACCGCGCTCACGCTGCGCCGGTCGAGCTCGATCTGGCCGGATTCCGAGCGGGCGACGCGCAGGAGATCCTCGACCCGGCGCTTGAGGCGCTGGGCCCGCTTGCGGATGGTGACGAAGACGGGTCCGTGATCCATGGCTCGCCCGGCGGCGCGCTCCGCCGACCGTTGCGCGAGGTCGCATTCGCCCAGGATCACGGTGAGCGGCGTGCGCAGTTCGTGGCTGACATCGGCGAAGAAGCGGCGGCGGGAGCGGTCCACCACCTCCAGCCGCTCGTTGGCCGCGCGCAGGTCGGCGGTGCGGGCCTGCACCGTGTCCTCCAGGGCGGCCCGGTCGGCGGCGAGCCGCCCCTCGCGGCGGGCGAGCCGGGCGGCCATGCGGTTGACGTTCGCCACCAGGAGCCCGAGTTCGTCGCGGGTCTCGACCGAGAGCCGGGTCTCGAGCGCACCGCTGCCGATGGCGCCGGCCGCGCGGCGCACCTCCTCGATCCGCGCCAGCGTCGGACGGGTCACCGAGCGGTAGAGCACGCCCACGAAGGCGAGGGCCAGCGCGACCGCCGCGAGCGAGGCGGCGGTGAGCCGTTGCGACAGGGTGCGGGCGGCCTCCGAGCCGGCGGTCATGCTGCGCCGCTCGGCCTCGATCAGCAGGGAGAGCGGCGGCCCCGTCATGGCGCCGAAGGCGTTGAGCGCGCCCTGCATCGCGGTCTTGCGCCGCTCCGGATCGCTCTCCCGCCGGACCAGGGTGACCTGCCGGTCGAGCATCGCCCGCGCCGCGCGCACGTTGGCGAGCGGCCGGGTGCGGGCGACGTACCGGATCCGGTCCTGCGGGTCGGTGCTCGTCGCCATGCCGTTGCCGAGGGCGTCGTCCACCTCGTTGAGCGCCTGATCGACCCGGTCGCGGGTCACCGACAGCGCCTCGGGCGGCGCGTCCGGATTGGCGACGCTCTCGATGGCGGCGAAGCCGTACTGCGCCAGCCGGCCCGAGAGTTCGGAGAGAAGCTCCAGCCGGTGCTGGGCGGCCAGCGTGCGGTCGATCGCATTCTCGGTCAGCCGGATCGACCAGAGCACGCCGGCGGCGGCCAGCAGCGCCAGCAACGCGGTGCCGCCGAGCAGCAGGGCGAACCGGACTTTCAGCGAGCGCATGGTCTCCGTCTCCGCCGCGGGGGCGGCGGGCGGACCATGTCACCGCCGGGACGGCGCCTCAAGCGGGTCACAGGTCGTTCGGGACGCTGCCCCTGGGAGCGCAGCGCCAGCTCTTCACGTGATGATCGGGATGCTCCTCCTGCCACGCCGCCAGGGTGCTCTGCGCGTTGCGCAGGCACAGAAACGGGTTCGGGTTGTCGTAGGAGAGATTGATCCGCTCCTCGTGACACCGGGCGGGTTGGGCGATCAGGCAGACGGACAGGAGCAGGAACACGCGCGGCCTCGATTCGTCAGAGCCTGTTTGACCGGCCACCGTGTCTTCGTCAGGCAACGGCAAGGCGAGAGGAAGATCCTACTCCCATCCTGAACCCTCATCCTGAGGTGCCGGAGCGCAGCGGAGGCCTCGAAGGGTGCTCCAGGAATCGCGCGGGATCTGGAGCACCCTTCGAGGCCGCTCACGCGGCACCTCAGGATGAGGGGCGAGATGGGATCACTGCAGTCAAACAGGCTCTCAGAGGCGAAACGGATCAGTGCCCTGCGCCTCGGCCCGAATCAAGGTAGGATGATGTGGCAAGTCTACAAGTCATTTTTCTGCGACCTGTCGGCGGCTCCGGGAGAAATCGTGCCGATCAGGCCGGCACGAACAGCTCCCCCTTGCCGAGCGTCGCGAGATCGCCGGAGTAGCGCCGCAGCGTGCCGCCGATCAGGCCGGCCTGGGCCGCGCCGAGTCGCTTGAGGCTCCGGGCCAGCAGGCGGACGAAGACCAGATCCGGCGTGCCGGTCTCGACGAAGGTCGGCAGCAAGGCGCCGTGGCTGCCCGCGATCAGCGTGCCGCGGCGCATGCCGTAGCCCGGATGGTCGCCGAGCGCCCCGGAGACGACGATCGTGCCGGCGATCATGCGGGAGCCCGCATAGGCGCCGGCCGAGGCCGCCAGGATCATGCCGCGGCGCATGCGGTCGCCGAGATGGTCGCCGGCCCGGCCCTTGACGACGAGCGTCGCGCCGTCGAGCCCGGCCCTGGCGGCGTAGACCGCGCCGCCCGCGTGATCCCCGGCATCGCCCTCGATGGTGATGGTGCCGCCGGTGGCGCCGGTGGCGGCGTAGGGGCCGGCCGAACCCGTCACCGTGAGCGTGCCCGCCGCCATGCCCTCGGCCAGCCGCTGGCCGACATCGCCCTCGACCCGGATCGCGCCCTCCGAGAGCGCCGCGCCGACCCGGTCGAGCCGGGACGAGCCGCCCTCGATCACGAGGCCGTCGGAGCCGTCGAGGCGGATCTCGAACAGGTCGCCGAGCGTCAGGCCGCGGCGGCTGGTGCCGATCGCGAGCCGGCCCGCCTCGGCCTCGGACAGGCCCCTGAGCGCCAGCGGCGTGACGTCGAGGAGATCGACGCGCTCCGGCGGCTCACCGCGCAGTCTCAGCGTGCTCATCGTGGAGTCCTCATGCGGCGGGTTTCTCCAACAGGTCGCGGAGGTGGTAGTGGTGCCGGCCGAGATTGCCGCCGTAATTGCCGGCGGTGACCGCGACCAGCCCGTGCCTCGCGCCGATCTCGGTCGCCGCGTGCAGCGCCGCGCGCATCGACTCGGCGACGGCCGCCGAGGTCAGCGCGTCGATGACGATTTCCAGCACCACGCCGCATTCGGGCGGCAGCGCCGAGCCGGCCCGACCTTTGAGCGTCGGGCAGTAGGCATCGTTGGTCGAGGCCATCATGCCCTTGGTGCGGCCGCCGACCTTCGAGCCGGAGCGGACGATGCCGCCGGGGAAGGGCAGGATCGCGCCGGGCACGGCACGCGCCGCCTCGACCGCGATCTCGGCGACGACGAGGGTGTCGGCGTGCTTGCGGCCGAGGAACAGCAGGTTGCCGCCGCCGACCGCGCCGTCGACCGCGCGGGTCGAATCCTCGCACAGGAACTCGCCGTCCATGACGGGAATCCGCCAGTAGCGGCGCATCCTGCCCTGCGCATCCGGCAGCCGCTTGGCGACCGCGAAGCCGTCGCCGAAATAGCGGATCGCGCCGCCGAGCCTGATTTTCGTGGGGCCTTCGACGCCGGCGTAGCAGGCGGTGCCGGGGCAGGTGAGGATGCACTGGCCGACGCGCTTGAGCAGTTGGTCCTTCAGTCCGTTCGGCTCGAAGCCGAACAGCAGGATGCGCACGCCGGGGCGTCCGTCCGGGGTCTCGTCCGGGGACAGTTCGGCATCGATGCCGGCCTCGGCGCCGCAGCCGATCACCGAGGTGGCGAAGCCCGTCATCACCGTCGCCGCGATCATCGCCCATTTCGGCGTGTCGTTGGTGACGACGATCGCGGTGCCCGCGACGTCGAAGGCCTCGGCGAAGGTGTCCTCGACCTTGATGCCGTTGAGGGTGAGGTCGCTCATCGATTCCGTTCCATCACGCCCGGCATGCCACGTCTTCGAACGTCCCGGTGTTCTCCGGGAACGCGGCGTCCGGCACCGCGAAGGTGTCGAGCCCGGCGCCGAAGCGGTCCTGCAGGTAGGCGTCCGCCCGCCTTTCCATGCCGGCATCGGCCTCGACGTCGAGCGAGAGCGTCTTGCCCGGGCCCCAGGCCACGACCTCGCCGTCCTCGACGATCGCCTTCCCGTCCTTCAATACGAGCTTGGCCCGCGAAAACATCGCCGTGCGGTCCTTCTCGTCGCGGTAGATCGCGACATCGGCCTTGGCGCCCTCCCGCAGGTGGCCGCGGTCGGTCAGGCCCAGGAGCTTGGCAGGCCCCGAGCGGGTGAGCTGGGCGATCTCGCCGAACGTGTACTCGCGTTCGATACCGGCCAAGCCGGAACGCTCGCCGACGACCGCCGGCAGCGTCGCGATCTCCTTCGCCCGCTCCTCGGCATCCATCAGCAGGTGGATGATGCGCGGATACTCGGTGAAGACGCCGCCGTTCGGGTGGTCGGTGGTGAGGATGGTGCGCTCGGGGTTCCTCGAGAGCAGCATCAGTTCGAGGCCGATCGCCCATTGCAGCGACGAGACCGGCCCGCGCGGCCGGTAGAGGAACGGCACCACGCCGCCGCCCTCGGCATCGCCCGCCGAGAGCACCCATTTCCTGGGCTTGGCCCCCTTCCGGCCGCCGAACTGGCGCAGGATGTCGAGCGAGATCGTCACCGTCTGGCCGAACACCACCTGACCCACGTCGTAGGTCGCGTTGGGGTGGGCCTCCATCGCCGCGTTGATGCGCTCGGCCGCCGAGCGGAATCCGCCGGTCATCGGATTCTCGGGATCGACCACGCCGTAGGCGTAGAACTGGGCGTGGGCGAAGTGGATGCGCCGCCCCTCCGCCGCCTCCAGCGTCGCGACGAGCGAGTCGTCGGCGCCGGGCAAGCCCAGGTTGTTGCAGTGGACGTGCAGCGGGTGCGGCACGCCGATTTCTTCGACCGCATCGAGCAGCGCCGACATGATCGTGCGCGTGGACAGCCCGTAGCAGGGGATCTCGTCGTCGAGGCCGAGCTTCAGCACGCCGTCCTTGAAGGCCGAGGCGCCGCCCGCGTTGATGCACTTGACGCCCAAGCCCCGCGCATGGGCCAGCGTCTGCTGCACGAGGTCGCGAACGGCGTTCCTGCCCTCGCCGTCGCGCAGGAACTGGAGCAGGTGGTCGTCGTTGCCGAGCACCGCCAGCCCGCCGCGGTCGAGCAGCGGGATGTCGGCGAGTTCGAGATGGGTCGCGAGCGCGTTCGAGGGCGGCAGGGCCGGCTCGACCGCGGTGGTGTAGCCCATCCGCGCGTAGTTGGCGCCGATCCAGCTTCCCGAGCCGCCGGCATGGGCGAAGGGGTGGCCGTCGGGCGCCGACTCGCTGACGTAGAGGTCGGGCAGGAGCAGGCGGCTCATCACCACGTTGCCGCCGGCGATGTGCGAGTGGACCTCGACGCCGCCGGCCATCACCACGCAGCCGGCGGCGTCGATCGTCTGGTCGGGGGAACGGTCGCTCGCGGCGACGACGCGGCCGTCCTCGATCCAGACGTCGCCGACAGCGTCGCGCCCGACCGTGGGATCGACCACCCGTCCGCCGTGGATACGGGTCAGCATGAGACACCCTTCTCGATGAGGCGGTCGCGGATGCGGGCGAGCACGCCGGAAGCGGTCGGCGCCTCGGCGGCGGCTTTCGGCTCGGCATAGGCGATGACGCCGCGCCGCTCGTTCCAGAGCGCGCCGCCGACGCTCTCGCCGGGCACGCCCACGGTGATGACGACCTCCGCGGTCTCGCCCGCGGCCTCGGGCGAGCCCTCGCCGACGATGGCGACCGTGGGCAGGCGGCCGAGCCAGTCCGGGCGCGGAGCGGGCAGCGAGGCGAGCCACAGGGCGGCGTCGGCCTCGCCCGCGGCGATCTGCCGGGCGCTGTCGAAGCGCCAGGGATCGTGCTCCGGCAGGTGCCGGCCGAAGCCGACCCGAGGCGCCTGACCCGTGGTCCAGGCGGAGAGCTGTACGGCGGCGCGGCCCTGGAACGGGTCGGCCAGCGTCAGCGCGAAGAAGCGGGTGGACTCGTTGAGGTCGCGGATCAGGCCCTGGAGCATGTCCACGCCGAGTTCGCCGACCTCCTCCGGGTCGTAGACGACGGCGCCGTACTGCGCCGCGAACAGGCGCTTGGCGAGGTCGGCATAGGCGGCTTCACCCGCGAGGTGTCCCTTGGCGAAGGCGCGCAGGTGCCCGAGCGAGACGGCGAGGCCGCCGGCATCGGCCGCGTAGGCGACGTGGCGGATCGCGCCGTTCTGCGGACCGCCGAGCGAGAGCAGGGCGCGCTCGGCGCCCGCCGCGCGTCCCCGGCTCGGGGCGGAGGCGGCGATCTCGGCGATCAGGTCGCCGTCCCAGGGACGGTTGCCGACGATCAGGACCACATCCGCCCGGCCGACGGTCTCGGCCCGGGTCGTGTTCATGGCACTGCCCGCGCCGAGCGCGCCGAGTTCGGCGTAGACGCTGGGACCGGAAACGGGATCGAGCGAGGCGCCCAGCGTCTCGGCCAGCCGGCAGGCGGCGCGGAGCGCCGAGACTTCGGCGCTCAGGCCCGCCAGCACCGGCACGCGTGCCGCGGCCAGCAGGTCGGCCGCGGCTTCGACCGCCGCGTCCACATCCGCCGCGCCTCCCTTCACCCAGGCCGCCATGCTTCCTCACCGTCGTTTCTTCGGGCATCCCCGGTCGAGGCGGGGCGAAAGACGGTCATGTCCGAAGAACGTCACGGACGCTCTTGGTGGAGCCTCGATCGCCTCGAAATCCCGAGCTCGGGTTCGAGGGCGGGGGCTCGGACCGGCTCCGCGAAGGGAGCGGGGGTGGTTTTGCCCTCCCGAACCGGAGCCCGCAAGCCCCCGGCGAAGTTTGGCCTAAGGATTTCGTTCGTCGGTCGGCTCCCGGCGCAGCGATCATCCCGCGCGATGCGATCCGCCCCGTCGGCCAACTCCTTCGTCACTCCGGGGCGCCGAGGGCGAGCCCGGACTCCACGTCCAAGCTCGACGCTCGATGCCAGCCGCGCCTCGCGGGTGGATTTGCGGGTTTCGCTGCGCGAGCCCGGAATGACGGGTCAGGGGAAGAGGAAGGGGGACAAAAGCCGTGGACCCCGGTTCGGAGCCCTGGGCATCGCCCGAGATGTGTCCGACGAGGTTGTCGCGGGCACCGCAGCATGGGAGAAGCCGCCCGCACCGTGAGGGCGCGTGTGCGCCGGCTGGGCCGGCCGCGTCGGCGGAAGGGAATGAGACCGTGGCCGAGGTCCCGGACCAGACGGGTGAGACCGTGAGCGCGCCGCGTCCCGGCGGTGCCGTCCGGGTCCGCGCGCCCGCGCGCCTGCATTTCGGTTTCCTCGATCTCAACGGCGGGCTGGGGCGCCGCTTCGGCAGCATCGGTCTCGCCCTCGATGCGCCCGCCGTGCAACTCGTCGCACGCGGAGCCAAGCGCGCCTCCGCCAGCGGCCCCGAGGCCGAGCGGGTGCGGGCGAACCTGCTCGCGGCCGCCGCCTATCTCGACGTGCCGGAGACGGTCGCCATCGCGGTCGAGGAGGCGATCCCGCCCCATGCCGGCTTCGGCTCGGGCACGCAGGTCGCGCTGGCGGTGGCCGCCGCGGTGGCGCGCCTCAACGGACGGCCCTTCGCCCCGGCCGACTTCGCCGACGTGCTCGACCGCGGCAACCGCTCCGGCGTCGGCCTCGCGGCCTTCACCGAGGGCGGCCTGATCGTCGATGGCGGCCGCGACGGCTCGGGCGCGCCGCCGCCGGTGATCGCGCGGCTGCCCTACCCGGAAGACTGGCGCGTCGTGCTGATTCTCGACGAAGCCATGACCGGCGTGCATGGCTCCCGCGAGACGGAAGCGTTTCGCGACCTGCCGCCCTTCGATGCGGGGCAAGCCGCCGAGATCTGCCGGATCGTGCTGATGCAGGTGCTGCCGGCCGCCGCGACCGCCGAGCCGAACGGGTTCGGCGCCGGCATCACCGCGATCCAGAAGCGGATCGGCGACCATTTCTCCCCCCACCAGGGCGGGCGCTACGCCAGCCCGGCGGTGGCCGAGGTGCTGGAGAGCATCGCTCAAGCCGGATTGCCCGGCTACGGCCAGAGTTCCTGGGGGCCGACCGGCTTCGCGCTGGTGCCCTCGCAGGGGGAGGCGGAAGCGCTGGTCGCGCGGCTTGCCCGCCCGGGCCGCCTGCGCTTCGTCGTCGCCCGCGGGCGCAACGCGGGCGCGGCGATCGCCGAAGCGTAGAGCTTTTCTTTTCCGGCGCTTCAAGGAAACCTGCGCTTGACCGGCGCCGGTCGTTCCGGTTTGGCACCTGAAGCGCCCCGCAAGGGCGCGATCACGGGAGGACGAACATCATGGCTCGCTCGATCCTGCACATGCTGACGCCGCTCAAGCACATGAGCCCGTTCGACGTGAACATGGCGGTCGATGCCGGATTCGAGACGCTGGTCACCTATACCGGCGTCGATCTCGCCGACGTGGTCTCGCTGACCCAGGATTCGATCTTCTCCCGCGCGCCCCAGGACGGCGTGCGCACCGGCATCTTCATCGGCGGCAAGAACGCCGAGACGGCGCTCGACATGATGGACCGGGCCAGGAAGGCCTTCGTGCCGCCGTTCGCCAACCACGTCTTCGCCGATCCGGCCGGCTCCTTCACCACCGGCGCGGCCATGGTCGCCGAGGTCTCCCGGGCCCTCAAGGCGAAGTTCTCGACCGACCTCAAGGGCAAGCGCATCGTCGTCTTCGGCGGTGCGGGCGTGGTCGCCTACGTCGCCGCGGTGATCGGCGCGCTGGAGGGCGCGCACAGCGTGCTCGTCGGCCATGACGGCGAGGAGCGCGTCTCGAAGATCGCCTTCACCATGAAGTGGCGCTTCGGCATCGAGGTCGGCGCCGTCGACGGCACCCTGCCGGAGGCGCGCCGCGCGGCCATCGCCGAGGCCGACGTGATCCTCTCGGCCGGCCCGGCCGGCATCCCGATCCTGACGGCGGAGGATCTCGAATCCGCGCCCAAGCTGCTCGTCGCCTCCGACGTCAACGCCGTGCCGCCCGCCGGCATCGCCGGCATCGACGTGAACGCCAGGGACGTACCCCTGCCGGTGGGCAAGGGCGTCGGCATCGGCGCGCTCGCGGTCGGCAACGTGAAGTACCAGACCCAGTGCCGCCTGTTCCGGACGATGCTGGAGGCGCAGGAGCCGCTCGCCCTCGACTTCCGCGACGCCTACGGGCTCGCCGTCGAGATCGCCGGCTGACACGGCTTCCATGTAATGTGCCCGGATCCAGGGGACGCCTCACCGTCATCGCGAGGCTTCAGCCGAAGCGATCCAGGGCGCCCGCCTTTCCGGAAAGGTCGCGCCCCTGGATCGCTTCGCATTCGCTCGCGATGACGCAAAGCCCGAACAGATCAACCGGAAACGGTACCAGCGCCGCGCCGAGCCCGCTTCGCCATCGCGAGGGCGGCGCAATCCTGATCGCCGCCCAGTCCGGCCGGGCGCTGGCGCAGGCCGCGCGGCGGGCGGGCCTGCGGCCGTTCGTGCTCGACCTGTTCGGCGACGCGGATACCCTGGCGCTCGCCGAGGCACACCGCACGCTGCCCGGCCGGTTCGGTGCGGGCGGCCGCGACCGGGCCGGCGTGCTGGCAGCACTCGGCGACCTGTCGCGGGAGGCGGGCGGCAGTGAACTCGGGATCGTGCTCGGCAGCGGCTTCGAGGGTGCGCCGGACCTCGTCGCCGCGATCGCCGCCCGCCACCGCCTGCTCGGCGCAAGTCCCGGGGTCGTGGCGGCACTGAAGGACCCGTTCCGCTTTGCCGCGCTCTGCGAGCGCCTCGCGATTCCGCATCCGGCGGTCACCGCCGGCCCGGTGGCGGAGCGCAGCGGGTGGCTCCTCAAGCGCGCGGGCGGCTGCGGCGGTTCGCATATCCGCGTCGGCGCGACGGGCGCGGCCCCGCCCGGCCACTACCTCCAGGCCCGGATGCCCGGCCGCGCCTTCGCCCTGAACGTCCTGTCCGACGGGCGCCGCATCGAACCGCTCGCGCTGACCGAGCAGTGGCAGGCGCCCTCGCCGCTGCGGCCGTTCCGCTATGCCGGGGCGCTCGCCCGCGGCCGCGACGCGGCCGGGCCGGTTCCGGCGGCCCGCGTCGCGGAGATCGCCGAGGCCGTTCTCCGGCTCGTGCGCGCGACCGGTCTGACGGGCCTCGCCAGCGCCGACCTGCTGATCGACGGCGAACGCTGGTGGCTTCTCGAGATCAACCCGCGCCCCGGCGCGACCCTCGACGTGCTCGACCGCCGGCCGACGCCGCTCCTGATCCAGCATATCGAGGCCGCGCTCGGTCGAATGCCTGCGATCGAGGCCGTCCCGAAGGATGCGACAGGCGCCGAGATCTGTTACGCGGCCCGCACCTGTGCGGCGGTGCCGCCGCTCGACTGGCCGAACGGCGTCCATGATCGGCCGCGGGCCGGCAGCCGCATCGAGCGCGGCGCGCCGCTCTGCACGGTGACGGCCTCCGGGCCGGATGAGGCGGCGGTCCGAAACGAATTGCGGTCGGGGATCGAGACGGTCCGCGCCCTGCTGGAGGAAACGGAGAACAGTCATGAGTTCCAACACGACCGCGCCGAGCCTCAACGCCCTGGCGGGGCCGCTGGTCGAGAGCCTCGTCGCTGACGCGGCCACGCTCCGCCTGGTCGTCGCCCGGGAGAACGGCGCGCGCACCGTCGATGCCGGCGCCAACGCCCGCGGCTCGATCGAGGCCGGCCGGCGCATCGCCGAGATCTGCCTCGGCGGTCTCGGCACGGTGACGATCGCCCCCACCGGCCCGATCGCCTCCTGGCCCTACTCGATCGTCGTCCACTCCGCCGACCCGGTTCTGGCCTGTCTCGGCAGCCAGTATGCCGGCTGGAGTCTCGCCGACGAGGAGGGGGATTCCGGCTTCTTCGCCCTCGGCTCGGGCCCCGGCCGCGCGGTCGCCGTGGTGGAGGAACTCTACAACGAACTCGGCTACCGCGACAACGCGACGGCGACCGCCCTGGTGCTCGAATCCGCCGGCGCCCCGCCGGCCTCCGTGGTCAACAAGGTCGCCCGCGAGACCGGCATCGCGCCCGAGAACGTGACCTTCATCTACGCTCCGACCCAGAGCCTCGCCGGCGCGACCCAGGTCGTCGCCCGCGTGCTGGAAGTGGCGCTGCACAAGGCCCACACCGTCGGCTTCGACCTGCACAGGATCCTCGACGGCATCGGCTCGGCCCCGCTCTCGCCACAGCATCCGGACTTCATCCAGGCGATGGGCCGCACCAACGACGCGATCATCTACGGCGGCCGGGTCCAGCTCTTCGTCGATGCCGACGACGCCGACGCCAAGGGGCTCGCCGAGCAACTCCCCTCCACCACCTCCGCCGATCACGGCGCGCCCTTCGCCGAGATCTTTTCCCGGGTGAACGGCGACTTCTACAAGATCGACGGCGCGCTGTTCTCGCCGGCCGAGGCGATCGTCACCTCGGTCAGGACCGGCAAGACTTTTCGCGGCGGCCGGCTGGAGCCGCGGCTCGTGGACGCTTCGTTCGCGTAGTAAAGACAAGCACGCAAACACCCCTCCCCCCTGAAGCGGGGGAGGGTGCCTCGATGCGAGGCGGGAGAGGGGAGCGACGCTTCCGGATCGTGCGGAGCCGGCCCCTCACCCGACCCCCTTCGGGGGCCACCCTCTCCCGCTTCAGGGGAGAGGGCCAACGACTGGAACGACGAATGCGCATCGGGCTCGCGGCCGACAACGGCAATTGGCACAAGGGGCGGCTGCGGGAAGCCCTGCGCGGCTTCGGCGTCGAGCCGGTGCTGTTCTCCCTCGCCGACGTCGCCGTCGTGACGGGCGGCGGCGAGCCGCTGCGCGTCCCGGGCTTCGAGGACGGCTTGCCGGATGGCGTCCTCCTGCGCACCATCGCCGGCGGCACGTTCGAGGCCACCACCCTGCGCCTCGGCGTGCTCCACGCGCTGGTGGCCGCGGGCGTCACCGTCTGGAACGGACCGACCGCCATCGAGCGCTCGGTCGACAAGGCGGCGACGTCGCTGCTGATCGCTCGCGCGGGCCTGCCCACCCCGGACACCTTCGTCGTCTCGCGGCGCGAGGCGGCGGCCGAGATCGTCGCCCGCGAGGCCCGGCCGGGCAAGCCGATCGTGCTCAAGCCCCTGTTCGGCTCGCAGGGCGAGGGACTGATGCTCCTCGAAACCCCTGACGATTTGCCGGCGCAGGAAATGGTGAGCGGGGTCTATTATCTCCAGCGCTACGTGCCCCGCGCCGACGGGCTGTGGCGCGACTACCGCGTCTTCGTCTGCGAGGGCCGGGCGATCGCCGGCATGATCCGCGAGGGCGACGGCTGGATCACCAACGTTCATCGGGGCGGCCGTCCCTTCGCCTGGGACGTGCCGGCCCGCGCCGCCGAACTCGCCGAAGCCGCCGCCGCCGCGATCGGCGTCGACTACACCGGAATCGACCTCGTCGAGGACGGGGAAGGCGGCTTTCTCGTGCTGGAGGTGAACTCCATGCCCGCATGGTCGGGCCTGCAGCGGGTGACGGAGGTCGACATCGCCGGGGCGGTGGCGCGCGGCTTCCTCAGCGCGGTGCGCGCCATGCGCCCGCCGCGGCTGGTCTCGGCACTGGGATGAGGGCGCCCACCGGCCTGCCGGCTGCGACGGTGGCCGACCTCTACCGCGCCGCCTGCCTCGCCGAACTCGACGCGCTGAAACCCGGCAACGTCCACGGCTACGCCCCCGGCCACCGCATGGTGGTGGCCGATTTCGTGACCAGCGCCGAAGTGTCGGCGCCGCCGCTCGCCGAATCGGGGGCGCGGGTCGGGCGGCGGGTGCGCGGCGGCGTCGAGGCGACCTTCGCCGCGGTCGGCCAGAACACCAATCTCGGCATCCTGCTCCTGTGCGCGCCGCTCGCCCGCGCCGCCGAGGACGCCGGCCCGTTCCCGGAGCGTCTCGCGGCGGTGCTGGCGGACTTCGACGCCTCGGATGCCCGCGACGTGTTCGCGGCGATCCGCCGGGCCGGTCCCGGCGGACTCGGGAGGGCCGAGCGCCACGACGTTGCCGGCGAAGGACCGCTCCCGCCCCTGCGCGCGGCGATGGCCGAGGCCGCCTCGCGCGACCGCATCGCCCGCGCCTACGCGGACGGGTTTCGCGACCTGTTCGCGATCGGACTGCCGGCGCTGGCCGGGGCGCGGGCGCGCGGACTCGCCCCGCCCTGGACCACCACGGCCGTCCACCTCGCCTATCTCACCGGCGTGGCCGACAGCCACATCGCCCGCAAGCACGGGCCCGAGCGGGCCGAGGCGGTGCGGGCGCAGGCGCAGGCGCAGCTCGCCGGGATCGACCTCGCCGCGGCCCCGGTCGAGCGGCTGCTCGCCTACGACCGGCTGCTGAAACAGGCGGGCCTCAACCCAGGCACGAGCGCCGATTTCACCGTCGCGACGCTGTTCCTCGACGCCCTGCTCGTCGCCCGGGGTGAGATCGTTTCCGATTGATCGCTTCGGGTTTCGCCCCCCTCCGTCATCGCGAGCGGCCGCGAAGCGATCCAGGGCGCGACAGGTCCGGAAAGGGCGTGCCCTGGATCGCTTGCGCCGAGCCTCGCAAGGGCGGAGGACAGGTCGAAGTCATCAACCGGATGGCGTATGAGACCGTTTGAGAGCCTGTTTGACCGGTCGCCGTGTCTTCGTCAGGCCACGGCAAGGCGAGAGGAAGATCCTGCTCCCATCCTGAACCCTCATCCTGAGGTGCCGGAGCGCAGCGGAGGCCTCGAAGGGTGCTCCAGGAACCGCGCGGGATCTGGAGCCCCCTTCGAGGCCGCTCACGCGGCACCTCAGGATGAGGGGCGAGAGGGGATCACTGCCGTCAAACAGGCTCTGAGCCTTCGCCCGCGAGGGGGGGGCGAATGTTCGCGCGTCAAGGCCCTTCGACTTACAAAAAATCGCCGATTTCAGAGCCTTGCGCGGGTTGTTCGACGCAAGGGCCCGCTGTAGGGTCCGCGCCGCTGTCCGGGCTAACCGGCTCGGCCCCCTGCCGGGCGCCGCGAACAAGGATGGCTTCCGGCCCCGCCTTCTCTCAGGGCGGGCCTTTTTCCAGGAATCCAGGGAGAGACCCCGAATGGCAAAGATCACCAAGGTTCAGGTCGGCGAGGCTCTCGTCGGCGACGGCAACGAGGTCGCCCACATCGACCTCATCATCGGACCGCGCGGTTCGCCGGCCGAGACCGCCTTCTGCAACGGCCTCGTGAACAACAAGCACGGCTTCACCAGCCTGCTCGCCGTGATCGCGCCGAACCTGCCGTGCAAGCCGAACACGCTGATGTTCAACAAGGTCACCATCAACGACGCCCGTCAGGCCGTCCAGATGTTCGGCCCGGCCCAGCACGGCGTCGCGAAGGCGGTGCAGGATGCGGTGGCCGAGGGCATCATCCCGGCCGACGAGGCCGACGACCTGTACGTGCTGGTCGGCGTGTTCATCCACTGGGAGGCGGCCGACGACGCCAAGATCCAGAAGTACAACTACGAGGCCACCAAGCTCTCGATCCAGCGCGCCGTGAACGGCGAGCCGAAGGCCGCGACGGTCACCGAGCAGCGCAACTCGGCGCAGCACCCCTTCGCCGCCAACGCTTAGATCGGGGACAGTCCTGGGCAGAGCGAGCCTCCGCCCGCACCGCGGGGTCTGCTCCAGCGACTGGCTTCGATCTTCCTCGGACGCTGATGGATCGGGACGGCTTCGGCCGTCCCTTTCTTTTTGAGCGGATGCTTCGGTCTCTCCTCCGTCGGCGAAGCGATCGAGCGTGTCTGGTGTCAAGGGTGTTGGAAAGGTTTTCCGGCGCGGATCATGGGGTTGAGGGTGGTGACGCACTTTCGCACGAGGGCGCTGAGGGCGGCCATGAACAGGCGGTCGCGCACCGGCTTGCGCCCGCCGGTGATGCTCGCCGGGCGGCTCGACGCGCCGCTGTGGCAGGTGATGGGGAACTCCGCCCACCAGGACGGCCACGGGGCGCCGGTTCAGGCTGCCGAGTTCGATCGGGCTCTCGATCCGCTCCGCCCGGCCCTGTTCGGCCTGGCGCTGATCCTTGAGCTGGCCCGAGGCGGGTCATCAGCTCGGCCAGGGCGGGCCGGGCTGGGCAGCGGCGGGGCGGGCTCGTCCACCGGGAAGGCGGCGTCGATCCGGTCGGTCTTGGACCGCTTCGCCTTGGCCCTGGCGAACGACCGGGCGCGGCTGGGATGGACCGGCGGATCGGCAGGCCGAGGCGGTGGCCGCCTCGATCAGAGCGGCCGCTCGTAGCCGCCGGTGGCCTCGCACGCGCGATTGGCGCAGGTCGCGCGCCGGCCGGGACTGTAGGCGCGGGCCGCTCCCGCTCTACCGTTCGTGCTCGACACCGTGGACAAGCAGCCGGCGGATCAGGATGGCTTGCGACCTCGCAGTCGATCCACAAACGATCGCGCCGGCTGCCCTCCTTGGGTCGACTCTTTCTCACTCACAACCTGCCAAAGGCCGACCCTCAAGACGTACAATCCAGGGCGCCCCCTATTCCGGAGAGGTCACGCCCTGGATTGCCACGGCTTCGCCTCGCAATGACGAAGAGCAGCCCGCCAGGACGGATCCGGACCACAGAACGACAACGGCGGGAGGGAACGTCCCGCCTCTGCATTCCCGATGCAGGGCGTTTCTCTTTAAGAAATTTTCGTGCTTGAAAGTTGACGCCGACGCCGCACCGTGCGATCCTTTCGACAGTGAACGAACGGACGGGGCGACGCCGATGTGCGGTATTGTCGGACTATTCCTCAAGAATCCGAGGCTTGAACCGCAGCTCGGCGCGCTGTTGTCCAAGATGCTGGAGACGATGACCGATCGCGGCCCCGACAGCGCGGGCTTCGCGGTCTACGGTTCGGACGGCGCGACGGACGGCGCGAGCGTGAAGCTGACCCTGCGCGGCCCCGGCCCGGCGGCCCTGCGCGCGGCGGTCGCGAAGCTGGAGGAGGCGCTCGCCCTCTCTGCCGAGGTCACGGAGCGCGACACCCACACCGTCCTCTCGGTGCCGGCGACCTGCGAGGCGGAGATCCGCGCCTGGCTGAAGGCCAACGCTCCCGGCATCGACGTGGTGAGCGCGGGCAAGCGCATGGAGATCTACAAGGAGGTCGGGCTGCCGGCCTCCGTCGCCGAGCGCTTTGCCCTGGAGGGCATGTCCGGCACCCACGGCATCGGCCATACCCGCATGGCCACCGAGAGCGCGGTGACGACCAACGGCGCCCACCCGTTCTCGACCGGAACCGACGAGTGCCTCGTCCATAACGGCTCGCTGTCGAACCACAACGACCTGCGCCGCCGCCTCCGGCACGAGGGCCTGAGCTTCGCCACCCAGAACGACACCGAGGTCGCCGCCGGCTACCTGAGCTGGCGCATGCGCGGGGGCGCCTCGCTGAAGCAGGCCCTCGAATCGAGCCTGACCGATCTCGACGGCTTCTTCACCTTCGTGGTCGGCACCGAGAACGGCTTCGCCGTGGTGCGCGACCCGATCGCCTGCAAGCCCGCCGTGATGGCCGAGACCGACGACTACGTCGCCTTCGGCTCCGAGTACCGGGCACTGGTCGGCCTGCCGGGCATCGACAAGGCCCGCGTCTTCGAGCCCGAGCCGGCCAAGGTCTACGCGTGGGAACGCGAATCCGGGGAGCGCCACTGATGCCGAGCTTCGACCTGCGGACCGCGCCGCCGCGCGAGCTGAACCGGGCCCTGCACGCCCTGCGGCCCGACACCAACGAGACCCGCTGGACGGTCACGCATCCCGACGGCCGTCACGCCATCGCCGCCGGGCTCGACGCGCCGGTCAGCGTCGAGATCGAGGGCAACGTCGGCTACTACTGTGCCGGCATGAACAAGCTCGCCACCGTTCTCGTCAACGGCAACGCGGGCGTGGGCGTGGCCGAGAACATGATCTCCGGCCTCGTCCACGTGCGGGGGGACGCCAGCCAGTCGGCCGGCGCCACGGCCCATGGCGGCCTCCTCGTCATCGACGGCAATGCGGGGGCCCGCTGCGGCATCTCGATGAAGGGCGTCGACATCGTGGTGAAGGGCTCGATCGGCCACATGTCGGCCTTCATGGCCCAGGCCGGCACGCTCACCGTGCTCGGCGACGCGGGCGAGGCGCTGGGCGATTCGCTCTACGAGGCGAAGCTCTACGTGCGCGGCTCGGTCAAGAGCCTCGGTGCCGACTGCGTCGAGAAGGAGATGCGCGACGAGCACCTGCGGGAACTCGCCGACAAGCTCGCCGCCGCCGGTCTCGCCGGCGAGGTGAGCCCGAGCGAGTTCCGCCGCTACGGCTCGGCCCGCACCCTCTACCACTTCCACGTCGACAACGCCGGAGCCTACTGATGACCGATCATCGCCAGCCTCCGCGCACCAAGCCGCGCCTGTCGGCGACCTTCACCCCCGACGTGATGTCCGAGATCCGCCGCGCGGCGGCGACCGGCATCTACGACATCCGCGGGGCCGGCGCGAAGCGCGCGCTGCCCCATTTCGACGACCTGCTGTTCCTCGGCGCCTCGATCAGCCGCTACCCGCTGGAAGGCTACCGCGAGCGCTGCGGCACCGAGGTGGTGCTGGGCTCCCGCTTCGCCTCGAAGCCGATCCACCTGAAGACGCCGGTCACCATCGCCGGCATGAGCTTCGGCTCGCTCTCGGCCAACGCCAAGGAGGCGCTCGGGCGCGGCGCGACCCTCGCCGGCACCTCCACCACGACGGGCGACGGCGGCATGACGCCGGAGGAGCGCGGCCACTCGAAGACGCTGGTCTACCAGTACCTGCCCTCGCGCTACGGCATGAACCCGGACGATCTGCGCAAGGCCGACGCCATCGAGGTGGTGATCGGCCAGGGCGCCAAGCCCGGCGGCGGCGGCATGCTGCTCGGCCAGAAGATCACCGAGCGCGTCGCCGGCATGCGCTGCCTGCCGCCCGGCGTCGACCAGCGCTCCGCCTGCCGCCACCCGGACTGGACCGGACCGGACGACCTCGCGATCAAGATCGAGGAGCTGCGCGAGATCACCGACTGGGAGAAACCGATCTACGTCAAGGTCGGCGCATCGCGTCCCTACTACGACACCGCGCTGGCGGCGAAGTCCGGCGCCGACGTGGTGGTGCTCGACGGCATGCAGGGCGGCACCGCCGCGACGCAGGACGTGTTCATCGAGCATGTCGGCATCCCGACGCTCGCCGCGATCCGCCCCGCGGTTCAGGCGCTCCAGGACCTCGGCCTGCATCGCAAGGTGCAGCTCGTCGTCTCCGGCGGCATCCGCTCCGGCGCGGACGTGGCCAAGGTGCTGGCGCTCGGCGCCGACGCGGTCGCCATCGGCACCGCCGCGCTGATCGCGCTCGGCGACAACGACCCCCGCTGGCAGGCCGAGTACGAGGCGCTCGGCACCACGGCCGGCGCCTACGACGACTGGCACGAGGGGCGCGACCCCGCCGGCATCACGACGCAGGATCCCGAACTCGCCAAGCGCCTCGATCCGGAACTCGCCGGGCGGCGGCTCGCCAACTACCTCGCGGTGATGACGCTGGAGGCCCAGACCATCGCCCGCGCCTGCGGCAAGAGCCACCTGCACAACCTCGAACCCGAGGATCTGGTGGCGCTCACCATCGAGGCCGCGGCGATGGCGCAGGTGCCGCTGGCCGGCACCGGCTGGATCCCCGGCAAGACCGGCCTGTGACGTGCGAGGGCCGCCCCCGAAAGCTTCAGGGGGCGGCCCTTTTTCTTGGGTGAGACCGACGTGGGTCCGATGACACCGGGAGGATTCTTGCAATGACGCACGATCTCGAAATCGCCGCCCGGGAGCGCGGCATCAAGTACTTCCTCGTCTCCTATACCGACCTGTTCGGCACCCAGCGCGCCAAGCTGGTGCCGGCGGCCGCCATCGGCAGCACCTGCCGCAACGGCGCGGGGTTCGCCGGCTTCGCCACCTGGCTCGACATGAGCCCGGCCGATGCCGACCTTCTCGCCATGCCCGACCCGGAGGGGCTGATCCAGCTCCCCTGGAAGCCGGAAGTCGGCTGGCTGCCCGCCGACCTCGTGATGGACGGCAAGGCGGTGGAGCAGGGCCCGCGCAACATCCTCAAGCGCCTGATCAAGGAAGCGGCCCGCGAGGGGCTGCAGATGAAGAGCGGCGTCGAGTGCGAGTTCTTCCTGATCACGCCCTGCGGCTCGGAGCCCGCCGACACCGCCGACCGGCAGACCAAGCCCTGCTACGACCAGTCCGCCCTGATGCGCCGCTACGAGGTGATCACCGAGATCTGCGACGCGATGCTGAGCCTCGGCTGGAAGCCCTATCAGAACGACCACGAGGACGCGAACGGCCAGTTCGAGATGAACTGGGACTACGACGACGCCCTGATCACCGCCGACCGGCACGCCTTCTTCAAGTACATGACCCGCTCGATCGCCGAGAAGCACGGCTTCCGCGCGACCTTCATGCCCAAGCCCTTCATGGACCTGACGGGCTCCGGCTGCCACGCCCACGTCTCGCTCTGGCGTGACGGGCAGAACGTGTTCGCCGACCGCTCGGACGAGATCGGCCTATCGCAGGTGGGCTATCACTTCATCGGCGGCCTGATCCACTCGGCCGACGCGCTCGCCGCGCTGACGAACCCGTGCGTGAACTCCTACAAGCGCATCAACGCGCCGCGCACGACCTCCGGCGCGACCTGGGCGCCGAACACCGTGACCTACACGGGCAACAACCGCACCCACATGATCCGCGTCCCCGACGGCGGGCGCTTCGAGTTCCGCCTCGCCGACGGCGCGGCCAACCCCTACCTGCTCCAGGCGGGCATCCTCGCCGCCGGCCTCGACGGCATCCGGCAGCAGCGCGATCCGGGCCGGCGCCTCGACATCAACATGTACACGGACGGGCATACGGTGGAGGGCGTCAAGCGCCTGCCGCTCAACCTGCTCGACGCGCTGCGCGCCCTGGAATCGAGTTCCGTCCTCAACGAGGCGCTCGGCGCGTTCGTGCCGAGCTACCTCAAGCTCAAGCGGCAGGAATGGGACGATTACTGCCGCCACCTGACCCAGTGGGAGCGCGACACCACCCTCGATTGCTGATCCCGTCCCACCGGATCCGGTCCCCGCGGCGCGGCAACCCCGGCCGCCGGACGGAGCGGTTGCCGGCCTCTCGCACCGGGTCTATCGCTCCGGCGAAGCACGGGAGACGAAGAGGCCGGTCCATCGATGCCGATGCCGGGGCGCGTCTTCCTCGCGGCCTTCGCCCTGATCCTGGCGATCCCCGCCGGAACGCTGACGCTCGGCGCCGGCATCCTCCTCGACCCGGCCTTCCGCGAGGCGTTCGGCCGGCTCGGGCTCCTCAGCCTCGTCGCCGGCCTGTCGGACCTCGCGGTGATGGCCGTGATCGGTCTCGCCCAGGCCCTCGGCCTCCTGCTGATCCTGCCGCCCGCGCTCGTCGCCCTCATCGGCGAGACGCTCGGGCTGCGTTCGCCGTTCTGGTACGGCGGTGCGGCGGGCGGCCTCACGGCGCTGCTGCCCTGGCTGGCCCGCGCCGGCGCAGGCGCTGCCGCCGGCACGGCCGCGGCGCGTGCGGAGGTACGCCTCGCTGCGATCCTGCTGGCGACCGGCGCCGTTCTCCGGCCTGATCTGCTGGCTGGTCGCGGGCTGCAGCGCCGGGGCACGGCCGCCCCGATGAGGCGGCGAGCGCATTTTAGGGGTGGACAGGCGCCGGCCATCGCTTATGAAAATGAGGTGCTTCCGAAGCCGCCGGCTCCCGGGATCACCTTCCGGCTTTCGAAGTGCGACTGCACGTCGAGAGCAGTCGGATGCGGGCGTAGTTCAGTGGTAGAACGTCAGCTTCCCAAGCTGAATGTCGTCGGTTCGATCCCGATCGCCCGCTCCATAAATTTAATCGCAGTTGGAACGATTTAAGCCCACCCTCTTACCTGCGCTGAAGCCTTGTGCATCGAACCGTGTGTCGCATGGCCGAGCCAGCGTTCGAGGCCGCTAGTGTCACCGATCACGGCCGAGAGCGCGATGATCTGAGGCTCGACGTCGATCCGCCGCCTGCATGCGGATCAGGGTAAGGATGAACTCCAAGTTCGCGCCGCGGCCCTCGTCGCCGATCATTTGGGCTTCGCCGACCACGATGACACCAGTCCGGCGCAGCACGTGGGGGAGGTAAGCGCGGCCGCCGCGAACTTCTCGTAGGTGAGCAGCGCGATGTCGTACTGGCCGCGAAGGAGCGGCGTGATGTCGTCCGTTTCACCGGTCGCCTCGATTGTTGTTTGATCCCGCGCCGGTAGATCACGGCGAGCGGGCTCGCGGCCGCGAAGACCGGATAGAGGGTGCATTTCGGCAGAGGCGGTGACATATCCCGGAGACGGTCGCACCCGCCGGCCGCCGTCAACCCGGTGCCCGCCTCGTCGGCGGGACGGTCGAGAGTTCCATGAAGATCACCCAGGCGTTCACCTTCGAGGCGGCCCACCGCCTGCCGAACGTGCCCGAAACCCACCGCTGCCACCGCATGCACGGGCATTCCTACCGCGTGGAACTGACGGTTTCGGGGGCGGTCGATGCCGGGACCGGCTGGGTGGTCGATTTCTACGACATCGAGAGCGCCTTCGCGCCGCTCCTGGAGCGGCTCGACCACCACTGCCTCAACGAGATCGAGGGGCTCGAAAACCCCACCGCCGAGCACATCGCGGCCTGGATCTGGCATCGCGCCAAGCCGGCGATCCCCGGCCTGTCGAGCGTGCGGATCTTCGAGACGCCGTTGTCCTGGGCCGAGTACGAGGGCGATTGAAGGCGATGGCGCAGGCGAGCGCAGGCACGAGCCCGGCGGCGGGCGGGGACGACGGCGCCCTGGTGCTGTTCTCCGGCGGCCAGGATTCGGCCACCTGCCTCGCCTGGGCGCTCGACCGCTTCCCGCATGTCGAGACGCTGGGCTTCGATTACGGCCAGCGCCACCGGGTCGAGCTCGACCGGCGCGAGGCCCTGCGGCGGGGCATGGCCGCCCTCGATCCGGCCTGGGGACGCCGGCTCGGGCAGGACCACACGCTCCCGCTCGCGGCTCTGGGCGAGATCTCCGACACGGCGCTGACCCGCGACGGCGCGATCGCGTTCGCCCGGGACGGCCTGCCCAACACCTTCGTGCCCGGGCGCAACCTCGCGTTCCTCACCTTCGCCGCCGCGCTCGCCTACCGCCGGTCCTTGCGCCACATCGTCGGCGGCATGTGCGAGACCGATTATTCGGGCTATCCCGATTGCCGCGACGACACGATCAAGGCGCTGCAGGTCGCACTCAATCTCGGCATGGAGCGCCGCTTCGTGCTGCACACGCCCCTGATGTGGATCGACAAGGCGCAGACCTGGGCGCTCGCGGAAAGCCTGGGCGGGCGGGCGCTGGTCGACCTGATCGTCGAGGAGAGCCATACCTGCTATCTCGGCGAGCGGGGCACGCGCCACGCATGGGGCTACGGCTGCGGCACCTGCCCGGCCTGCGACCTGCGCGCCAGGGGTTTTGCGCGCTACCGCGCCAAGAGAGCCGAACAGGACAAGAGAGCCGAACAGGAACAGGAGGAGCCATGCGCGCCGACGCCTTCCTCGAGGCCGTGAAGGCCTTGCCCGTCGCCGATCTCGCCACCCTGGTGCCGGAGGGGCGTGCCCTCGTCGTGGTCGCGCCGCACCCGGACGACGAGAGCCTCGGCTGCGGCGGGCTGATCGCGCAGGGCCTTGCAGACGGTCGCGCCGTGCGCGTCGTCGTCGTCAGCGACGGCTGCGGCTCGCATCCGAACTCCAGGGCCTATCCGCACGACCGCCTGCGGAGCCTGCGCGAATCCGAGACCGTGAAGGCCATGGCCGAACTCGGGCTCGGGCCCGGGCATGTCCGCTTCCTGCGCCTGCCCGATGGCGGCGTGCCGAGCGCGGGCGCGGGCGCCGAGACGGCGGCGGATGCGATCGCCGACATCGCCCGGGCGGCCGGGGCGGGCGCCCTGTTCGTGACGTGGCGGCACGATCCCCATTGCGACCACACCGCGTCGGCGGCCATCGTCGATCTCGCCCGCGCCCGGCTTCCCGGCATCGCGGCCTACGCCTACCCGGTCTGGGGCTGGACCCTGCCGCCGGAGCGCGAGGTCGGACCGGCGCCGGAGGGGTTTCGCCTCGCCGTCGAGGACCAGCGCGCGGCCAAGCGCCGGGCGGTGGAGGCGCACGCCTCGCAGGTCTCCGGCCTGATCGCGGACGATCCGTCCGGTTTCCGGTTGGAGCCGGCGATGATCGACCGGCTCTGCGGCCCGCACGAGTGGTACATCGCGCTGCGCTGAGGCCGCGCCTTCATCCGGGTTTCAGGTTGAGGCTGGCAGGACGGGCCCGAGAGAAGCCTGTCCCGGACGAAGACCCGTGAGCACCACCAGCGTCGTCACGCTCAACAAGGGGCGCGATGCCCACCTCGCGCGCCTGATCGAGGGGCTCGCCCGCGGGGCTGCCCTGGGCGATGGCCCGGCCGAATGCGTCGTGGTCGAGATGGGCTCGGACCCGGCACCGCTGCCGGAGACGCCGTTCCCGTTGCGCCGCGTCGGTTTCCCGAGCCCGGGCCTGCCGCTCGCCGCCGCGCGCAATGCCGGCCGGGCGGCGGCGCGGGGCGACGTCCTCGTCTTCCTCGACGTCGATTGCATCCCCTCCGCCGGCCTCGTCCCGGCCCTCGCCGCGGCGGCGGCGGCGCACGACGCCCTGGTCTGCGGGCCGATCCGCTACCTGCCGGCCGGCGCCGTGCGCGACGGCTGGACCGAGGCCGGGCTGTCACGCACCGGTTTCCTGCATCCGGCCCGGGATTTTCCGGAGAGCGGCGTGGCGGAGACGAAGAATGCCGGCCTGTTCTGGTCGCTCGCCTTCGCGGTGCGCGCGGCGACCTACGACCGGCTCGGCGGCTTCGACGAGACTTACGACGGCTACGGCGCCGAGGACACGGATCTGGCCTTCCGCGCCGCCGAGATCGGCGTGCCGGTGCTGCTGGCGGGTGCGCCGCCCGCCTTCCACCAGCACCACCTCTCCTGCGATCCCCCGCTCCAGCACTTCGCCGACATCGTCCGCAACGCCCGCCGCTTCCGCGCCCGGCACGGGCTCTGGCCGATGGACGGCTGGCTCGACGCCTTCGCCCGACTCGGCCTGATCGGCGTGGAGCGCGAGCCCGACATCACTCTCCTGCGCGGGCCGAGCCCGGAGGAGGTCGCCGCCGCGCGCGTGCCGCCGGAGCGGCCGTTCTGAGGGCCTGTTCGACTGCGGTGATCCCCTCTCGCCCCTCATCCTGAGGTGCCGCGTGAGCGGCCTCGAAGGGTGCTCCAGGTTCCGCGCGATTTCTGGAGCCCCCTTCGAGGCCTCCGCTGCGCTCCGGCACCTCAGGATGAGGGTTCAGGATGGGAGCAGGGCTTATCCTCTCGCCTTGCCGTGGCCTGACGAAGACACGTCGGCCGGTCAAACAGGCTCTGAGGGCCACCCGCAAGGGGGTGAACCCGAGGTCGAGCCCTGGGCGATCCACGCTGCGGCGCCATGGCCGAAGGGGCAGGAGGGGGCAGGGCAAGAGGGGGCGGCGTCGGTCGATCGTGCGGCCGCGATTCGGTCACGGGACGCCGACGCCGCATGGCCGCAGGTCAACGGGTAAAAATGGAAACCTCAAATTTATATTTCCGCGAATTTCGAATAAATATTACACCTTGAGTTGCGCATAGATCGGACGAAGTATAATGCTCGTGAAGAGCAGCGATTCGCCGCCCCGGGCCGATCTTTCCGGATTGCGGTGTGCTCGGGACAATCACGGCTTCGCTGGTCTTGCAGTCTTTCCGGGCGCATCCGGACGGACCTGTCGTCGAGCCATTCATCGGCATGCGTCGAAGTCTTCATCAGGAGCTGTTGCCATGTTGATCATCGCCCCGTCCGACTCTCACGCACCTTCCCCCGACGAAATCCTGCCCGACGGTGACCTTGCCGCCCTGAATGCTGCGGCTGCGGGGACCAATCTGGCGCCGTTCGAGATATTGGGGGAGTCGGTCGTTCCCGGCCTCACGCAGGTGCCGCTGATCCTGCAGGGAACCTTCATCCAGATCACCAACACCGGCGGGAGCGCCTCGTTCGGGTTGCAGTACAAGCCGACCGTTCCCTTCGTCGCGTCGCCGCCCGGCGGCAAGATCAAGCTGACCGCCAACTATATCAGTAATAATTTGAATATTTCCGACATCACGCAGACCTTCGTCAACAACCCCGCTGCGCCGGGGATCGGATTCTTCATGCCGGCAGGAGGGACGATCATCGTCGGCGTGCAATATGTCGCCACGGGGCTCAGTCTGGTGGCGGCTCCGCTCGCCGCGACCGAGGCGGCGGGCAACCGCGGTTCCGTTCAGCTCAACGTTTCGAGCGGCGGTTCCTTCCTGGTCACCGCCACGGTGCGGCAGGTCTTCGTCAATCAGCAGACGTTGGCGACGGTCGCCGCCGCGGCCTACTCGGTGCCCATCGCCGGCGGCCCGGTCGTGACCGGCTGATGGGGCCTGCGCCATGCCCCTCTCCCGCGCCGAACTGATGACCCTGGCCGGGATCGCCTACGGGCACCCGGCCGACATCCCGCGCTACCTCGACGAGGATCCTCTGACGCGGGGGCTCTGGGACGTCGCCTGGATCGCCGCGGCCGAGGATGTCCCGGTCAACTTCGCGTTCGCGGCGCGCGACCGCCGGAGCGGCGGCTACGCCGTCGCGATCCGGGGCACCTATCCGAACCCGTTCTCGCCGGCCTACTGGGAGGACGGCAGCCAGGATTCGCCCTTCGGCCCGATGGCGGCCTGGCCGTCGGGGACCCCGTGCGATCCCGGCGGGACAGGTCCCCAGGTCTCGGGGGGCACCTGGGCCGGGTTCTCCAGTCTGATCGCGCTGCGGGACGAGACCGGCACCCCCCTGGTGCAGGCGATCGACGGCTGGGCTCCGGACGCGCCGCTGGCCATCACCGGCCACAGCCTCGGCGGCACCCTCGCGCCCGTCCTGGCCCTGTGGCTGGCCGGCCGCGGCCCGGCCCGAACGCCCGAGGTCGCCACCTTCGCCGGCATGACGCCCGGCAACGGCGCCTTCGCGGCCCTGTTCGGGCCCGGCACATCCCTCGATGGGCGGGTGACGCGCTGCTACAACACCCTGGACAGCGTGCCCTACGGCTGGGACGACGTTCTGGCGACTCGCGATTTCTTCCAGCCGGCCCCGCAGGGGGGCGTGCTGCTCGACCTCGCCCTGCACGCGACCGCGTGGCGGCTGCGGGGTTACGATTACACGGCGATCGGGACGCCGGTCCCGCTCGCAGGGCAGGTCCGGCCGCCGACGATCGCCTGCACGCCGATCGCGTTCCTGATCGAGACGCTGCACCAGCACATGCCGGACACCTATCTCGCCCTGCTCGGCGCGCCGCCGCTGCCGTTCACCCTGGGGCTCGGTGCCGTGGTGGCGCCGGGCGGGGAGGGGGCGGTGGCCACGGCGCTGAAGGCGCATCGCGTGCCGCCGGTCTACCTCCGTTAGAGCGCTCTCCGCTGAAGTGGACACCGGTTCGGCGTGAGAGCCTGTTTGACCGGCCGCCGTGTCTTCGTCAGGCCACGGCAAGGCGAGAGGAAGATCCTACTCCCATCCTGAACCCTCATCCTGAGGTGCCGGAGCGCAGCGGAGGCCTCGAAGGGTGTTCCAGGAATCGCGCGCGGGATCTGGAGCACCCTTCGAGGCCGCTCACGCGGCACCTCAGGATGAGGGGCGAGAGGGGATCACTGCAGTCAAACAGGCTCTGAGAGCGCGCGTTGCATGCAAGAGCTTGGAGCCGCTCCCGATTGCAACGTGATCGGGAGCGGCTCCAATGCATCGTCCCGAAAGGCGATCGATCGCCTTCGGGACGGACGGTGCTCCGGCGTTGCGCGGTAGACCGGCCCGTCAGCCCCCCTGTCGGCACATCGCCTCGATGGCCGCGGCCGTGCGGGCGAGCGCGCCGGGGTCGGCGAGGCTCCGGACGATGCCCGGATCGAGGGCGAGGCCGCGCGCAACGAGGCCGGGCCACGCGGACGCATCCGGCCAGCCGCGGTGGACGACGGCCGCCCCGAGCCGCTCCAGGGCGGCGGCCTTGGCCTCCTGCTCGTCGTAGGCGCGGGGCTCGGGCAGGCAGAGGAAGCGCTTTCCGAGGCTCGCCACGGCGGTGACGAGACCGTCGCCCGCCCCGCCGACCACGAGGGAAGCCGGCGCGAGGTGCAGGCGCACATCCGTGATCCAGCCGTGCAGGTGCAGGTTTCCCGGGATGTCGCCCGCCCCCGCCCCCGCCCCCGTCACCGGGCCGAGCACGTGCCACTCGCTCTCCGGCACGGCCTGCGCCGCCCGCGCCAGGGCGCGGCGGTCGCCGCCCTCGCCGCCGCGGCCGAACACCACGACGATGCGCCCGTCCTCGTCGGAGGCCGCCGCCGAGGCCGCCCCGAGGAAGCCGCCGTAGAGGGTCTTTTCGCGGACCCAGCCCGGTCCGTCGCCGCCGTCGAGCGCTTCCGGAAAGGGCGCGAGCAGCCGCGAGGCGGCGCGGAACGCCTCCAGATGCGGCCGGTCGGTGCGGGTGCCGGACAGGCGCACGACGAGGCTCGGCACCGACAGCAGGCGGGCCAGCAGCGCCACCTCGGCGGAGACGTCGACGATCATCAGCGCCGGATCGGCCTGCGCCGCCCAGGCGGCGATCCGGCCCATGCGCGTGCGGATGCCGGGATGGTTCAGGGGCACGTAGTGGAAGCAGTCCGGGCGCCCGCCCGCGCCGTCCTGCCCGTCGAAGGTCCGGTCCAGCCGATCGTCGGGCAGGTCGAGGACGGGACCGGGCGCGCCCGAGACGTCGAGGCCGGCGAAGCTGCCCATCAGCGTGCAGGGGCGGCCGAGCGCGCCCAGCGCCCGCGCCATCGCCATGGCCCGCTGGAGATGCCCGGCGCCCTGATGGTGGACGTAGTAGCCGACCGGACGCGTCATGCGAGATCCGTCTGAGGGCGGGGCGATGCGGAAGCCGCGCCGCAGGGGCTCACGTCACGCCGCCCGATCGCGCCCGAGGGCGGCGAGGCCTTCGAGGGCCGCCACCGCCTCGTCGAGTCCGCATTCCGGCGCCGGTCCGTCCCGCGCGTCGAGGCGGGCCTGGGCGCGCTCGACGAAGGCGATGTCGTTGGCGCAGGCCGCGGCGTCGATGGCGGCGAGGTCGGCCGCGTCGAGCCCGAGGGCGGACAGGGCGGCGGGCGCGGCGCCCGCGCGGAACGCGCGGCGCAGGGCGGCCCGGCGCAGGATGATCCGCTGCCAGTGCGCGGCCGTCGGCAGGCGGTAGGCCTCGCCCTCGCGCACCACGCGGGCGCGGCGCAGCATCTCGGTGGCCATGCCGCCCTCGGCCCGGCCGGCGGTGCGGGCGGAGACGCGCACCGCCACGTCGGGGCAGTGGCGCAGGCGCCCGCCGGCCCGCTGCACGGCGGCGACCAGCGCGTTGTCCTCGCCGCGGGGGATCGCCGGCAGGCCGCCGACCGCGCGGTAGAGCGAGGCCCTGAGCGCGAGGCTTGCTCCCGTATGGTCGCCGTGGCGCGGCGCCGGGTCGTGGGGCGGCGGATCGAGCCAATCCTCGAGGGACCGCACGCCCGACCAGTAGCGCTCGACCCGGGCGTGGAAGGCGGCGAGCGCGGGATCGGCCTCGCCCCCGTCTTCGCCCTCGTCGTCGATGACGAGCCGGCCGCCGACGATCTCGGCGTCTCGAAGCGCGCGCAGGTTCGCCGCGACCCAACCGGGCGCGAGCCGCGCGTCGGCATCGGTGGTGAGGAGGGCGCCGTCGGGCGCGCCCTCCGCCTCCAGCCACGCGGCGCCCGCATCGAGGGCGCGGCGGCGGGCGGTGCCGACATGCGCCTCCGCGCCGACCAGGGTCGCCTCGATCAGGCGCAGGGCGAGGCCGTCGAGGGCGCCCGCCGCTTCGAGGGCGCGCACGGCCTCGACCGTGCCGTCGCCGCAGTTGTTGGCGAGGACGACGACCTTCAGCGGCGCGGTTGCCGAGAAGTCCTCCTGCGCCGCCAGCGCCCGGAGCAGGCGCGGCAGGCGCTCGGCCTCGTTGCGGGCGGGAACGCAGACGATTGCGGGGCCGGGGCTCGCGCGCATCGGTCAGGCCGCCGGGCGTTCGAGGATGGGGGCGCGGCCGGCGGGGACGCCGGTCAGGATCTCGCGGTAGAGCGCCTCGTAGCCGTCGGTCATCACCTGGGCGTCGTAGAGCGTCTCGGCCCGGCGGCGGCAGGCGCGGCGGTCGAGATCGACGGCGCGCTGGATCGCGCGAGCCAGCGCCGACACGTCGTCGGCCGGCGCCAGCGCGCCGGAATGGCGGTCGACGATGTCGGGGATCGCGCCGCGGCCGAAGGCGGCCACCGGGGTGCCGCAGGCCAGGGCCTCGGCGACGACGAGTCCGAACGGCTCCTCCCAGCGCGGCGAGACGATGGCCGCCCGGGCGCCGCCGAGCTGGCGCGCGAGGTCCCGGTGGGAGAGATGACCGACATACGTCACGCCCTCGCCGAGCCGCGGGGCGATCCATTCGGCCCAGTAGCGCGGATTCGGCTGCGGACCGGCGAAGCGCAGGCGCAGGCCCGCGGCCCGGGCGGCGTCGATGGCGAGGTGCGTGCCCTTCTCCGGCACGATCCGCCCGGACCAGAACACGTAGCCCGCCGGGTCCGCCTCGGGGCGGAAGGCGAAGGTCGAGAGATCGATGCCGTTGCCGATGACGCGGGCGTCCGGCACGAGATCGTGCCATTCCTGCGCCAGAGAGGGCGAGACGGCCGCGAAGATCATGCCGGGCTTGGCCGCCCGCACGCCCTCGGCCAGGGAGTCGAAGGGCGGCGTGTGCAGGGCCGTGGTCATCGGCGCGGAGAGCGTGTGGCTCGCCCGGAGCGGCAGGTCGTGCAGGCTGTTGTTGTGCACGATGTCGAAGCCGCCGCGGGCCACCGCCTCCATGATCCGCTCGTAGGCCGCGCGTTCGGTCCGCTCGATCCGCTCCCACAGGTCGGGATCGTCGAGGGCGTCGCCGGTGGGCGGGCAGACGGGGTTCGGCACCAGCACCGGGTCGGACCCTTCCGAGGCGAACAGGGTGACCCGGTGCCCCCGCGCGCGCAAGGCGCCGGCGAGGTGATGCGTGTGCATCTCCAGGCCGCCCAGATAGGGCTGGCCGATCGGGAACTTGAGATGGGCGATGACGGCGATCTTCAAGGGCGTTGTCCGGCGTCGGCGACACGAAGGATCCGCGGGCGGGTCCAATGGTCAGGCTTTCGGCCGGCACCATCGCTTCGTCACTAGGAACGCCCGATGAACGAACCCTTCGGGAGACCGCTGGGGTGAATTAAAAAGTGACGCAGGGCCGTGTGCCGTCGTCGTCGGACGATGACCCGGACAGGCCCGGTTTCCAGCGCCGGAGTCAGGCGGCGTCCGCGATCTGGATGCGCACGGACAGGCCGGAGGCTTGTCGTCCGATCGACGTCCCCGTTCGACACGAACGCCTTATCCGACACCCGCTGCGCACTGGATTGCTTCGCCTGACGGCTCGCAATGACGGTGTGGGGTATCTGCTCCCCGTCATTGCGAGGCTTGAGCCGAAGCAATCCGGCATCGCAACGGATTGCCGGACGCCCGCCCCCGGCCTCCGCCGGCCGAAGGGGCGGCTATTCGAGGTGGTCGCCGTAGCGCTGGACGTGGTCGGCGAGCCCGAGGCCGTGGTCGCGCACGAGGCGTTCGGCGCGCTCGGCGTCGCGGGCCTCCAGCGCCTCGATGATCCGCACGTGCTCCTGAATCGACTTCGAGGCGCGGTCGCCCTGGCGCAGGGCCGTGTTGCGGATGCCGCGCACATGCATCAGCAGGTTGCTGCACAGGTCCTTGATGACCCCGCTGTGGCCCAGCGAGATGATTTTCTGGTGGAAGCGGATGTTGGCTTCCGAGTACTCGTCGAGGTGGTCGGACGGCTTGCCCTCGAAGAATTCCGGGAAGGAGCGGCGCAGGCAGGCCAGATCCTCGTCCGAGGCGTGGGTGCAGGCGAGGCGCGCGGCCATGCTCTCCAGGGCCGTCCAGGCCTGGATCATGCCGACGATCTCGCGCTTCGTCTTCTTGACGACGAACACGCCGCGCCGGGGCTCGTTGCGCACGAAGCCTTCCTGCTCCAGCACGGTCAGCGCCTCGCGGATCGGCGTGCGGCTCACGCCCAGCGTCTGCGACAGGCCACGCTCGTCGAGCCGGACATCCCCGGACTGGCCGTAGATGTCCATGTTGGTGATCGCGGATTTCAGGGCCTCGTAGGCCAGGGTCCGCAGGCTCGTCGCCGGGACGATCGGCTTGATCGAGAAATTTTCCATCGCTTCGGATCGACCTTGATGCCGATGCGGATGCGGGTCCGGAGATGGGGCATCGAGCCGTTCGAGCATGGCGCCTCGCCTTTCGGAAGACAAGGCGGCCGCACCCATGCGCCCCGCTTATGCCTTCTGAATTCCACTCACGAGCCCGTGCGGATCGCACGCACGGAGCCCGAAACCTTGACGTCTGGCATCTGGTATGCCAGAAGGGGGCCGTGAAGTCGATGCCGACGGCGTTCGCCGGGTGCAGGGCAGCCTTCCCTGGACGTTCCTGCTCCGCGCGCTGCCCAAGTCCGCGCGCTACCCAAGACCGGCACGGCTTCCCGACGGTGCCCTCCGATCGACGCCATCGGCCGGTCGCGCCGAAGGAACCACTCTCCCGGGGAGGAGACCCGCGATGGGCAAGGCATCGGGCAAGGCACTCGAGGGCGTCCGCATCCTCGACTTCACGCATGTCCAGTCGGGACCGACCTGCACGCAGCTTCTGGCGTGGTTCGGCGCCGACGTGATCAAGGTCGAGCGGCCGGGGGCGGGCGACGCGACGCGCCAGCAACTCCAGGATCTTCCCGGCGTGGACAGCCTCTACTTCACGATGCTGAACCACAACAAGCGCTCGATCACCCTCGACGCCAAGAACCCCAAGGGCAACGCGATCCTGTGGCGGCTGGTCGGCGAGTGCGACGTGCTGGTGGAAAACTTCGCCCCCGGCGCGCTCGACCGGATGGGGCTGACCTGGGAGCGGCTCCGGGCCGCCAATCCCGGGCTGATCCTGGCCTCGGTGAAGGGATTCGGGCCCGGCCGCTACCAGGATTGCAAGGTCTACGAGAACGTCGCCCAATGCGTCGGCGGGGCGGCCTCCACCACCGGCTGGCGCGACGGCGTGCCGATGGTCTCGGGCGCGCAGATCGGCGATTCCGGCACCGGCCTGCATCTCGCGCTCGGCATCGTCACCGCCCTCTACCAGCGCACCCGGACGGGGCAGGGCCAGCGGGTCGACTGCGCCATGCAGGACGGCGTGCTCAACCTCTGCCGGGTCAAGCTGCGCGACCAGCAGCGCCTCGGCCACGGCCCGCTGATGGAGTACAGCCAGTACGGCGAGGGCGTCCCCTTCGGCGAGGCGGTGCCGCGGGCGGGCAACGATTCCGGCGGCGGCCAGCCGGGGCGCATCCTCAAGTGCAAGGGCTGGGAGCAGGACCCCAACGCCTACATCTACTTCATTACGCAAGGGGCGGTCTGGGGGCCGATCTGCGACATCATCGGCGAGCCGGACTGGAAGACCGATCCGGCCTACGCCACGCCGAAGGCCCGCCTGCCGCATCTCAACGAGATCTTCACGCGCATCGAAGCCTGGACCATGAAGCACGACAAGTTCGAGGCGATGGAGATCCTCAACGCCCACGAGATCCCGTGCGGGCCGATCCTGTCGATGCGTGAGATCGCCGAGGACCCGATGCTGCGGGCGAACGGCACGGTGGTCGAGGTCGAGCACCCGACCCGCGGCGCCTATCTGACGGTCGGCAACCCGATCAAGCTGTCGGCGAGCCCGACCGAGGTGACCCGGGCGCCGCTGCTCGGCGAGCATACCGACGAGATCCTGCGCGAGGTGCTCGGCTGCCCGGAGGCCGAGATCGGCGACATCCTGGGCTCGGGCGCGGTCGGCGGCGTGCACCGGATCGCGGCGGAATAGCCAGGGTTCCGAACGGGGTGAGCGCTCTTGCCGCCGCGCTCCGATCCCTCGCCGCCGTCGTTCCGGGGCCGCGCCGCGGAACCCGGAAACCCACCCGTGACGCGCGATTCCAGCCGAGCGTCGCGGCCCGTCGTGGACGGCACGCCTCCGGCGCGCCCCTTTCGGGTCCGGGTTCGCCTGTCAGCGCCGCGGGCTGACGCTGGTCCGGTATCGTGGCCGCGACGCCGCATTCGGAGCGCACATCTCCGTCGCCCCGAGGTCGCAGCCCTGGTGATCGGTGCCGGCACTATTTTTCCGATGCGCGGACGCATAGGAGCTTGATTTCATGGTGTCTGGTATGCCATATATCCGAAGGCCGATCGGGCTCGGCGACCGGCGACGGTCCGCTCATCGAGCCGGCAACCGGAGGAAGCGGTGATGGCCGACGACGCTCTCGCCTATCTCACGGAGGCTTTCGGTCACTGCTCCGAAGCCGAGATGAAGGCCTTTCTCGACGCGACGCCGCGTGCAGCGGAGACGTGCTTCGCCGTGTCGGGTATTCCCCCGGTCACGCCCGAACTGGCCGTCGCAGACTTCGCGCGTCGCGAAACCCCGTCGGCCCCCCGGGTGAGCCGGCTTCAGGCGGCGCGGGCGTAACGGTCGGCGGCGTCCGGCGCCTCGACGCTGCGGCCGGCCGGAGCATTCTGGGCGGCGTCCGAGGTCAGGCGGTCGGCAAGCTTGACGACGAGCAGGGACTGCACGGCGAACAGGAAGAGGAGAGCGGCGAGCCAAGTGGCGAGCATGAGGATCTCCAAGGGGCTGGGTTATGGTGCGCTGCGAACGAGCGTGAGATAGCCCATGCTTTGTGGGATATGAAGTACAAAATACCAGATGCAGACATGCGCCGTGCGCATGAGGAATAGACCTATGACGGTGAGCCCCCGGGGATTGTCGCGCAAGCCCTGCGGTCGGCGGCGATGTGACAGACGCCTCGCAATGTCGCGATGCAGCATGAAGCGGCATCACGGGGCCCCACAGCCTGCCTGGCGGCGTTGCCGTCGCAGCACCGGACAGCCGTCGTTCCGGGTTCCGCGGCGCGGCCCCGGAACGACGGCGGCGAGGGACAGGGGAAGGTCTGCAAGAGGGTCTGCAAGAGCGTGAACCCGAGGTCGCAGCCCCGGCGCGTGAGGCTGTCGGCGCAGATCTCCTCGATGAGGACCGCCGGTGTCGCCGGAACAGGTCGGTCGAACCGGTTTTCAGGCACGCGCCGGTCCCCAGGCTCCGAGCGTCGCCGTCCCGGCCGGACACGACACGTCGTCGAGCGGCGGCAGGCCGCCGGCCCGCTCCGGGATGCCCGCGGCCGTGAGCGCTCGGGCCGTCTCCGCGTCCGCGCGTGCCGCGGCGAGCCCCGCCGGATCGAGACCGGTCAGGCGGCCCCGCTCGAATCGCGCGAACACCCGCCCGCTGCGGCGATCGGCGAAGCACACCACGGCGAGCCGGCGTAGAGCCTCCCGCAGGAAGGCCGCATCCGCTTCCGGCCCTTCGGCGATGCCGCGATAGATGTCCGCCGCCGCCCGGGCGTGGATGTCGATGCGGCGATAGCGCTCGATCGCCAGCAGGGCGCGGGCATCGAGGATCGTCATCGCGTCGTTCGTGCCGAAGGCGATGGTGAGGGGCCGCGCGCCCTTCGGCACGCCGTTGTCGAGGAATTCGAAGAAGACCGGCCGGTCCCGGCGCAGGGCCCAGGTGAAGAACAGCCGCGGCATGCCGGTATAGGCTTCGACGTTGTGCGCGAGCAGATCCTCGACCGCCTTGTAGCGCCCGAACTCCTCGCCGCGCTTCCAGGCGCGCTCCACGGTCTCCTCGGGCGGCGTCACCATGAACTGCAGATAGACCCGATGGCCGAACCGGGTCAGGAGCTGGCCGGCGCCGTCGCTGCCGGCCTCGGTCGAGAAGCTGTCGAAGCGGAAGCGATCGATCAGCAGGTGCGAGATGCGCCCCGCGGCGGCCTTGCGCGTGATGTAGCGGTCGAGCTTGGCATCGACGATCTCGACCTCGTGGCCGGTGAGCGGGCCGGCATAGCGGCGGGCCTCGCCCAGACTGTCGTAGTCGAGCAGGAACTTGCGCCAGACATCGGGCGTGATCACCGCGAAGTCGGTCCACTCCGTGGAGATTTGGCCGGCGAGGCCGCGCTGATAGGGGCGGATCGTGCTCTTTCCCGAGGCCGAGGCGCCCTTGACGGTCATCACCACCGGCCGCGCCTGGGGCGCCGGCCTGTGGTAGCCCTGCGCCTCGGCCGCCGCCTCGATCCAGGGCGCGATCAGGGCGCCGATGCGGTCGCTGCCGCAGCGGTTGGTCACGAGGATGCCGGCGAGCCGCCGCAGCAGCCGGCGATCGCGGATCAGCATGCCCTGGCGGGCGATGACGTGCCCGAACACCGTGCGCAGGGCCTCGCGTGCCGCGCCCTCCGGGCTGTCGGCTTCGCCGCAGGCCGCGCACCGGGCGTCGAGCCGCGCGAGGATGTCGGCCTGCCCGTCCCCGGGCGGGGGCGGGGCGGGCGCCGCGCGCGCATGGAGGCGGCGGAAAAGGCCGCCCCATCCGGAGGTGGGCGCGTGGGTCGGCGCGGGTGTCTCGTCGAACAGGGCCGACAGCTCGCGCTCCAGCACCGCGTCGGCCTCGGCGCGCAGTGCGTCGAGGGTGGCCGAGACCGTGTCGAGGCGGGGCGTGACGGCCTCGCGCAGCAGCGTGCCGACGATGCGCCGGAAGTTGAGCCCGAGATCGGCGTAGACCTCGCCCACCGGGACCGAGATGTCGGCCATCACCCGGATCAGCACTTCGTGCACCGCGAGACGCTCGGGCCGAAAGGGGGCGAGCTGCGTCGCGGGCAGGCCGCTGAGGTCGGACAGTTCGAGGATGTCCGGGAGCGTCAGCGCGACGTTCTCGGGCCGGAACACCGTGGCCAGCGGGCGCAGGGCGCGCGGCAGGCCCGGTTCGAGCCCCGGGTTCCAGGCGTCGAAGGCCGATCTCGGCCCGGATGCCGCGCCGGGCCCTTCGACGCCGGCCATCGCGCACACCCGGTCCGGCTCAGGCGGCGGTGGCGTTCTCGATCGCCTCGAAGCGGATCCGGTAGGCCTCGCCCCACAGGGTGGCCGCCCGCCCGTGCCACGCGGCGTCGAAGAACAGCTTGGCGCAGAACGAACTGCGCCAGATGCACACCGCGACGATGCGCTCGTCCAGAACCCGGATGTGGCGGCTCTCCAGCCCGCCGGCGATGCCGAGGCGCGGCAGCATGTCGATGCTGGAGGCTCCGAACTCGTTCTCGCCCGGGAAGACGATCGGGCATTCGACCACGGTCAGATGTTTCATCGGGCTTTCCATGTCGGGCGCCTTTCCGGGTTTGTCTTCCGACCTTTTCGGATCTTGCCTCGAACGACACTTGCCTTGAACGACGCTCGGCCCGCTCCCGTCGAGACGGGCCGGCGACCGGGAGCGTCCTGCACATTCATGGTGGCCCACGAGCGGGGCCGCGCGCCTCCACCGATGCGGTCAAGCCTGCGCGCCGCCCGCCCGCGCCTCGCCGGCACAGTCCCAGATGCTGAGGATCGCGCTGATCCGGCAGGAATCCATCAGGGCGATGTGGTCGACCTTCCGCTCGCAGAAGGTCCGCAGCCGCTCCTGCGCCGAGGCGGCGATGTCGATTGCGGGAAAGTCGTGGTCGGTGATCAGCCAGACCGAGCGGCTGTAGATCTCGGGGCCCTCCGTCGCCACGGCGCGGAAGATGTCGCGCGGGGTGAGGAGGCCCGTGACGGTCGCGTCGCCGTCGCCCTCGACGACGACCAGCGCCCCCGTTCCCGGTTGGGCCAGGAGCTGCGCGGCCTCGGCCACGGAGCGGTCCCGATGGATGGTGCGGACGCCCGGGGCGTCCGACGGCCGGCGCATCGTCTCGAACACGGCGCTCCTCCTTTCGAGAGTGTCTCTCGACCGGGGCACTCCTTGGGCAGCAGATTGGTATACAGAATACCTGTTGTCAATTCCGGATTTTGAATTATGATGCCGGCATCCATGGCGAATCTGCACGATCGAGCCGCCGACCGGCGCGGCGCACGTCGCCGTGTCATCCTCCGGACTTTCTCCCCGAGAGCCCGGCCGCCGCTGTGACGCCTCCACCGCCCGGGCGTCGGCGGGAGACGAAAGGCGAGGTCCGCAGCAGCGATGGCTGATGCCGGGCATCAGGCTCTGGTGCGGAATATCGCAGTATAATATTGACGATTCGAGATGTAATTAAAAACTTCCAGCGTATTTTGAAGCAAATTACGTACAGAAAAGGCCCGAACAATCGGGCTGTCCAAGGAGAGGCGCTCATGACCCATCCCCCGACGCCGCCCACCGCGCCCCCGACAGGTCGCTGGCTGCAATTGCTGTTCGGCATCGTCTGCATGTGCATGATCGCCAACATGCAGTACGGCTGGACGTTCTTCGTCAATCCGATGCAGGAGCGGCACGGCTGGGATCGCGCCGCGATTCAGGTCGCCTTCACCCTGTTCGTCCTCACCGAGACCTGGCTGGTGCCGATCGAGGGCTGGTTCGTCGACAAGTACGGCCCGCGGGTCGTGACGCTGGCCGGCGGCCTGATGTGCGGCATCGCCTGGGTGATGAACGCCTACGCCGGGTCGCTGACCCTGCTCTACGTCGCGGCGGCCATCGGCGGCACCGGCGCGGGCGCGGTCTACGGCACCTGCGTCGGCAACTCGCTCAAGTGGTTCCCCGACCGGCGCGGGCTCGCGGCCGGCCTCACCGCCATGGGCTTCGGCGCGGGCTCGGCGCTGACCGTGGTGCCGATCCAGGCGGTGATCCACCATTACGGCTACGAGTCGGCCTTCCTCTGGTTCGGCATCGGCCAGGGCCTGGTCGTGATGCTGATCGCCCTGTTCCTGGCGGCGCCGAAGAAGGGGCAGGTGCCCGAGATCGCCCGCGTCAGCCAGAGCCGGCGCGACTTCACGCCGGCCGAGATGGTGCGCACCCCGGTCTTCTGGGTGATGTACGCGATGTTCGTGATGATGGCCGCCGGCGGCCTGATGGCGACCGCCCAGCTCGGGCCCATCGCCAAGGACTTCCACATCGCCGACGTGCCGGTGAGCCTGCTCGGCATCACCCTGCCGGCGCTGACCTTCGCCGCCACCATCGACCGGGTGCTCAACGGCGTGACGCGCCCGCTCTTCGGCTGGATCTCCGACCATATCGGCCGCGAGAACACGATGTTCCTCTCCTTCGGCATCGAGGGCGTGGGCATCTACCTGCTGAGCCAGTTCGGCCACGACCCGATCCTGTTCGTGATCCTCACCGGGCTCGTGTTCTTCGCCTGGGGCGAGATCTACTCGCTGTTCCCGGCGACCTGCGGCGACACCTTCGGCTCGAAATACGCCGCCACCAATGCCGGCCTGCTCTACACCGCCAAGGGGACGGCGGCGCTGATCGTGCCCTCTACCAGCCTCCTCACGACGATGACGGGAAGCTGGCACGCCGTGTTCCTGGCCGCGGCCGCGCTCAACATCCTCGCGGCCCTGATGGCGATCTTCGTCCTCAAGCCGATGCGGCAGTCCTACACCAAGGAAACGGCGGCGCTGACCACGAAACCGGCCGCGGCCCACTGAGTGTCTCTCACGAAACTCCCGCTGCGCCGACGCGCCCTCAGGGGAAACGACCGGTGACCGGGAGTCTTCGTGAGGCGCTCTGAGCGGGCATTCCGGCCGGGCCTCGCTCCCGGCCGACTTCCTCACGGAGATCGATGGCGCGTGCCGCGGCGCAGAACGCCCGGCACGCGCTTTCCCATGGTCGGCTGCCTGGACGGCGATCCCCGCCCGCCGGAATGCCGCAGCCGCGCAAGCGCATCTTCGTCATTTTGGTATATTGTATGCCTAGCATCATTGTGCATGATGCGGCGCGCCGGCCTACGAAGAACGTCACGGGAGAAACCGGATGGAACACCAAGCGGCACCGCACGACGCACGCCTCGATGCCCCTTCCGCCAAGTGGTGGCAACTCGCCTTCGGCGTGCTCTGCATGGCCATGATCGCCAACCTCCAGTACGGCTGGACGCTGTTCGTCGATCCGATCGATCAGCGGCATCACTGGGGGCGCACCGCGATCCAGTTCGCCTTCACGATCTTCGTCGCCACCGAGACCTGGCTGGTGCCGATCGAGACGTGGTTCGTCGATCGCTACGGTCCGCGGGTGGTCGTCTTCTTCGGCGGGGTGATGATCGCCCTGTCCTGGACGCTCAACGCCTACGCGGATTCGCTCTTCCTGCTCTACGCCGCCGCGGTGATCGGCGGCATCGGGGCGGGCTCGGTCTACGGCACCTGCGTCGGCAACGCGCTGAAGTGGTTCCCGGACCGCCGCGGCCTCGCCGCGGGCGCCACCGCCGCGGGTTTCGGCGCGGGCGCGGCCGTGACCGTGATCCCGATCGCCAAGATGATCGCGTCGAGCGGCTATGCCCAGGCCTTCCTCACCTTCGGCATCGGCCAGGGCGCCGTCGTCGTTCTCCTCTCGCTCCTGCTGCGCAAGCCGTCGGTCGCCGTGCCGATCCGGCGCAAGAGCCTGCGCCTGCCGCAGACCAAGGTCGATCGCAGCCCGAAACAGGCGGTGCGCACCCCGGTCTTCTGGGTGATGTACGCGATGTTCGTGATGGTCGCCTCCGGCGGCCTGATGGCGGCGGCGCAGATCGCCCCGATCGCCCACGACTTCAAGGTGGCGGACGTACCGATCAGCCTGTTCGGCCTGCAGATGGCGGCGCTCACCCTGGCGATCTCGCTCGACCGCATCTTCGACGGCTTCGGCCGGCCGTTCTTCGGCTGGGTGTCCGACCATATCGGCCGTGAGAACACGATGTTCATCGCCTTCACCATCGCGGCGGCCGCCTGCATCCTGCTGCTGGCCTACGGGCGCAACCCGGCCGTGTTCGTGCTGTGCACGGCGATGTATTTCGGGGTGTTCGGGGAGATCTACTCGCTGTTCCCCGCGACCTGCGGCGACACCTTCGGTTCGAAATACGCGGCGAGCAACGCCGGGCTCCTCTACACCGCCAAGGGCACGGCCGCCTTCCTCGTGCCCTTCGCCAGCGTCCTGGCGGCGGCCAAGGGCTGGTCGGCGGTGTTCGGCCTCATCATCGGGCTCAACATCCTGGCCGCGGCGCTCGCCGTGTTCGTGCTGAAGCCGATGCGGCGGCGCTACCTCCTGGCCGAGGCGGAACTGGCCGAGGCCGATGAGGCCCGTGCGGTCAAGCTCGCCTGAGCGCGCCGAGGCTGGCCGCCCTCCACTGAGCCCGCCTGTCGGCCGGGGACGCTCCCGGCCGACAGGCTCCACGATGAAAAAGCGCGCCGGGCGTCATCCGCCCGGCGCGCTTTCCATCGGCGGATGTGCGGCTTCCCGGTCTGGCCTGCGGCGCTCGTGTCTCAGAGCCTGTTTGACCGCGTCTTTCCCGTCCTCCACCTCGTCCTGAGGTGCCCGCGTCAGCGGGCCTCGAAGGATCCTCCCGATCCCGCCGCGCGATCCCTGGAGCACCCTTCGAGACTTCCGCTGCGCTCCGGCCCCTCAGGATGAGGGGAGAGATGGAATGCGGCAGGGCTCTGCCCGTTGGCACGAGGGCTGCGCCCGCAACGACCTGCCCGCCCTCGGGCGGCGGCAAGCCCAAGAGCGCAGGAAAATACTTGACAACATAGCAAATAAATCCTAATCCTCACGTGCTCGCCGCCGGCACCGGGGCGGGTCCGCCAGGGGCCGGTCCGGTGTCCACGACAGGGGGCTTTTCGCGGAGCTGACCGGCCGCGCGAGGCTCACGGGCGGAGGGTCGGTTCCCGCGTCGCGGTCGGTCGCCGCGCCCCGGGCGTCGCGTACGGGCAAGGGTTTTTCGTTCGCGCCGGGCTCGCCCGGTGGGAGCGGAGGGCCCGAGGCCAGACTGGCCGCCGGCCCACTACGAGGCCGGGTCGCGCTTCAGGACCGTGCCGAGCGTAACCAGAAACCGTCGACGAAAAATCGGCCGCCTTCCCCGAAGCGGGGGCGACGGCCGCGGGGCGCCGGGGGATCCGACTCCCGACGCGTCATGCCTGAACCCTTGGATCTCGCGGCGCCCCGCGTCCCCTGTCCCGTCCCGGTCCCCCGGCGCCTCCGGCGCGCGGGGCGAACGTCGTGCGTTTCGTTTGACCGGGCTTTTGGTATTTGGTATGCCATTCGTGCCGCACAAGACCGGCCGCCCGGCGAACGGTCCGCGCGCCGCGAGAGACGCGAAACGAGCCCGGCCCGACGCCATCGGGCCCCGCGCCGGACGAGAGCGTCCGCACCAAAAGTCCGCACCGAGAGGGAGAACGCCGCATGACCGTCCAGGCCCAGAACATCGACGCGATCACCGCGGGCGCCGTGCCCCACGAGGAGCCCGCCCTGACGGACGGCTTCCACCTCGTCATCGACGCGCTCAAGCTCAACGGCATCGACACCATCTACGGCGTCCCCGGCATCCCGATCACCGATCTCGGGCGGCTGGCCCAGGCCGAGGGCATGCGCGTCATCTCCTTCCGCCACGAGCAGAACGCGGGCAACGCGGCGGCGATCGCCGGCTTCCTCACCAGGAAGCCCGGCATCTGCCTCACCGTCTCGGCGCCGGGCTTCCTCAACGGCCTCACCGCGCTCGCCAACGCCACCACCAACTGCTTCCCGATGATCCTGATCTCCGGCTCCTCCGAGCGCGAGATCGTCGACCTGAGCCAGGGCGACTACGAGGAGATGGACCAGCTCGCCATCGCCAAGCCGTTGTGCAAGGCCGCCTTCCGCGTGCTGCACGCCGCCGATATCGGCATCGGCGTGGCCCGCGCGATCCGCGCCGCGGTCTCCGGCCGGCCCGGCGGCGTCTATCTCGACCTGCCCGCCAAGCTGTTCTCGCAGGTGATCGACGGGGCGCTCGGGGCGAAGTCCCTGGTCAAGGTGATCGATCCGGCCCCGGCCCAGATCCCGGCTCCGGCCTCCGTCGCCCGCGCCCTCGACCTGCTGAAGAGCGCCGAGCGTCCGCTGATCATCCTCGGCAAGGGTGCGGCCTACGCTCAGGCCGACGCGGCTTTGCGCGCGCTGGTGGAGGAGAGCGGCATCCCCTACGTGCCGATGAGCATGGCCAAGGGCCTCCTGCCCGACACCCACCCGCTCTCGGCCGGCGCGGCGCGCTCCACCGCTCTGAAGGACAGCGACGTGGTGCTCCTGGTCGGCGCGCGCCTGAACTGGCTCCTCTCCCACGGCAAGGGCAAGACCTGGGGCGAGCCCGGCTCCAAGCGCTTCATCCAGATCGACATCGAGCCGCGCGAGATGGACTCGAACGTCGAGATCGCCGCGCCGCTGGTCGGCGACATCGGCTCCTGCGTCGAGGCGCTGCTCGCCGGCATCCGCCAGGACTGGAAGGGCGCGTCCGCGGCCTGGCTCGAGACGCTGCGCACCAAGCGCGAGGCCAACATCGCCAAGATGGCCCCGAAGCTGATGAGGAACGCCGCGCCGATGGACTTCCACTCGGCGCTGGGCGCGCTGCGCACCGTGATCAGGGAGCGGCCCGACGCGATCCTCGTCAACGAGGGCGCCAACACCCTCGATCTCGCCCGCGGCGTCATCGACATGTACCAGCCGCGCAAGCGCCTGGACGTCGGCACCTGGGGCGTGATGGGCATCGGCATGGGCTTCGCCGTCGCGGCGGCCGTCGAGACCGGCAAGCCGGTGCTGGCGGTCGAGGGCGACTCGGCCTTCGGCTTCTCCGGCATGGAGGTCGAGACCATCTGCCGCTACGACCTGCCGGTCTGCATCGTGATCTTCAACAACAACGGCATCTACCGCGGCACCGACACCGACCCGACCGGGCGCGACCCCGGCACCACGGTCTTCGTCAGGGATTCCCGCTACGACAAGATGATGGAGGCCTTCGGCGGCGTCGGCGTGAATGTCACCACGCCGGACGAACTGAAGCGGGCCGTCGACGCGGCCATGGATTCCGGCAAGCCGACGCTCATCAACGCGGTGATCGACCCGACCGCCGGCAGCGAGAGCGGCAACATCGGCAGCCTCAACCCGCAGAGCACCCTGAAGAAGAAGTGAAGCGCGGGCCGTTTGGCCTGACCCGACCCTCGAACCGGATCGTGGTGCCCGAAACGGGTGCCGCGATCCTCTTTTGTCCGGCAGGCACCCTCGCTCCTCATTCTGACTGAGGTGCGGAGCGAAGCGGAGCCTCGAAGCACGCGCGACGGCGGCTCCGAGACAACCTGAACTGGAGCGTTCCGGGGAACCGGTCAGCCGTGCTTCGAGGCCCGCTGTCGCGGGCACCTCGGCATGAGGGGCTCGGCATGAGGGGCTTGGTATGAGGGGCTTGGTATGAGGGGCTTGGGTCGAGTTCCATCACAGGGATCTTCCATGGCCTCCGCCCTCGATCCGAACATTCCCCTCGATCCCCGCCTCGCCGGCCGGCTCGCCTTCCTGCCGCGGCTGCCGACGAAGCCGCCGCTGCCGCCCGGCCGCCACGCGCTGGGCCTGTTCGAGACCCGCGACGCTCTGATCCGCGTGCCGGAGCACATCGATGCGCGCCTGCCGACGCCGCTGGTCGTGCTGTTCCACGGCGGCGGCGGCGGCGCGGAAAAGATCCTGCCGATGCTGGAGGGCCATGCGGACAAGCGCGGCTTCCTGCTGCTCGCGCCGCAATCGCTCCATCCGACCTGGGATCTCGTCATCGCCGGTAACGGGCCGGACCGGGAGCGCCTCGACCGGGCGCTGGCCGAGGTCGCCGACCGCTTCCTGATCGATCCGCGCCACCTCGCCTTCGCCGGCCATTCGGACGGCGGCAGCTACGCGCTCTCGCTCGGGCTCACCAACGGCGACCGGGTCAGCCACCTGATCGTGTCGTCCGCCGGCTTCCTGTCGGTGCAGGTGCAGGCGGGCGCCCCGAAGGTCTTCCTGTCGCACGGGACGCGCGACGCGCAGATCGGAATCGACCGCAGCGGGCGCACCCATGCCCGGCTGCTGCGCGCGGCCGGCTACGACCTCACTTACGTCGAGTACGACGGTCCGCACGCCTATGACCCGAGCGTGGTGGCCCGGGCCGTCGATTTCTTCCTGAACGACTTTTTCGCGTGAGAGCCTGTTTGACAGCGGTGATCCCATCTCGACCCTCATCCTGAGGTGCCGGAGCGCAGCGGAGGCCTCGAAGGGTGCTCCAGGGATCGCGCGGGATCTGGAACACCCTTCGAGGCCGCTTCGCGGCGCCTCAGGATGAGGGTGGGGATGGGAGTTATGGCTTTCCTCTTGCCCTGCCGTTGCCTGACGAAGACACGCCAGCCGCTCAAACAGGCTCTGAGACCAACCGGCGGTGATCCCGACGCATCGCCGGTTGCCCGCGCGAAGGCGCGGCGGCGGGCGTCCGCCGGACGCAGGGAAGACGACCATCGGTCGGCGTCCAGGCGGCTAAGCGATTCGGTTACGCGATTCCTGCGGCGAGCCCGGCGGGCGGGCGCTCGCCAGGGTCCGCCGCGGCCGGCGCCGTCTTGCGGGCGGCCGCCTCGCTCAGGAGTGCCGCCACGAGGTCGCTCTGGGAGACGACGCCCATCAGGCGGCCTTCCCCGCCGACGACCGGCAGGTGGTGGTGGCCGCTCTGGGCCATGCGCGCCGCGACCTGGGCGAGCGACATGTCCGGCCGCAGGCTCTCGACCTCGGTGGTCATCACGTCGGCGGCGCAGCCGTGCGGGGCGCGGCCCCGGCCGAGTGTCAGTTGCCAGCGCCGGGCGAGGCCGAGGCGGGGGCACCGCCCGTCCCACTCCGCCTTCCATCAGGTCGGTCTGGGTGAGGACGCCGAGCACCCGCGCGTTCTCGTCGGTGACGGGCAGCATCTTGATGGGGTGGCGCCGCAGCAGGGCGAGCGCCTCCCGCAAGGGGGCTTCCGGGGCGATGCCGATCACGTCGCGGGTCAGGATCGAGGCGCAGGTGTCCGGTCCGGAACGGCGCATGACGGCGCTGAGCTGGGCGCGCCGCAGCAGCGTCTCCAGATCGCCGCGGCCGATGTCGAGCACCTGATCGAAATCTTCGAGCGCCGCGTCGATGTCGGGCGAGCTGAGCCCGAAGCGGCCCGCCGGAGCCGGGGCCGCAGGCGCGGCCTGCGCGACGTGCGGGTAGGAGCGGCCGGTCAGGTTGTTGAACAGGATCGCCGCGCCGAGGATCAGAGCCGTGTTGACGCCGACCGGCCACAGCACGAAGCCGTAGCCGAGATCGTGGATCGCCGGCCCGCCGAGCACGGCGGTGAGCGCCACGGCGCCGCTCGGCGGGTGCAGGCAGCGCAAGCCCATCATGATTGCGATCGCGCCGGCCCCGGCCAGCGCCGCGGCGATCAGCGGGTCGGGCACGTACAGGGCGGCCGTGACGCCGACGAGCGCGGCCACGAGGTTGCCGCCGAAGATCGCCCAGGGCTGGGCGAGCGGGCTCGACGGCACGGCGAAGAGCAGGACGGCCGAGGCGCCCATCGGCGCGATCAGGGCCGGCAGCTCCACCCCCGTCCCCAGCGCCGCGCGGGTGACGAGGCCGGTTCCGAGGAGGCCGGCGAGCGCCCCGCAGGCGGCGCGGACCCGCTCGCGGGCGCTGACGGGCGCCTGTTCGGGTCGGAAACGGTGCAGGAAAGGAAGCAGCAGTCGCATCACCGGCCGGGCACCGCAGGTTCGAGGCGAGAGGAACGAACACCCGTGGCCGGAGGCGAGGCGTATGGATGCCCGCAAGACGGAAAAACCGGACCGACGGGGTCGGCCCGGTCAAGTCATCGGAGGAGGAAAAAACCCGGGCGCCATGCCCGGTCCAGCGCTCCCGGGGCGATGCCCCGTCCCGGGAGGATCATGGCCGAAGGGACCGGCCATTCGTGTGCGCCGACCCCGTTCAGACCGCGCGGGCCTCGTGCATCGCGGCGATCTGCTCGGGGCTGTAGCCGAGGCCCGCCAGAACCTCGTCGGTGTGCTCGCCGAGCAGCGGCGAGGCCTTGATGTCGACCTTCATGTCCGAGAACTTGATCGGACTTCCGACGGTCAGATACGAGCCGAGCTTGGGATGCGGCACCTCGACGATGGTGCCGCTGGCGCGCAGCGACGGATCGGCGGCGATCTCCTTCATGGAGAGGACCGGCGAGCAGGGGATGTCGAACTTGCGCAGGACGTCGACCGCCTCGAACTTGGTCTTGTCGGCCAGCCAGTCCTCGATGATGGCGAAGATCTCGAAGATCTTGTCCTGGCGGGCGCGGGGGGTGTTGTAGGCCGGATCGTCGATCCACTCGGGCTTGTCGAGCGCCTTGCAGATCGGCGCCCAGGCGTGGCCCTGGATCGTGAAGTAGATGTAGGCGTTCGGGTCCGTCTGCCAGCCCTTGCACTTGAGCACCCAGCCCGGCTGGCCGCCGCCGCCCGCGTTGCCGCCGCGCGGCACCACGTCCGAGAACTCGCCGTGCGGGTATTGCGGGTACTCTTCGAGGTAGCCGACGGCGTCGAGGCGCTGCTGGTCGCGCAGCTTCACCCGGCAGAGGTTGATCACCGAATCCTGCATCGACACGGCGACCTTCTGGCCCTTGCCGGTCTTGTTCTTGGCGTGCAGCGCGGTGAGGATGCCGATGGCGAGATGCATGCCGGTGTTGGAATCGCCGAGCGCGGCGGCCGACACGGTGGGCGGGCCGTCCCAGAAGCCGGTGGTCGAGGCGGCACCGCCCGCGCACTGCGCCACGTTCTCGTAGACCTTCAGGTCCTCGTAATGGTGGCCGTCGGAGAAGCCCTTCACCGAGGCGAGGATCATGCCGGGGTTGAGTTCCTGGATCCTGGCCCAGGTGAAGCCCATGCGGTCGAGGGCGCCGGGGCCGAAATTCTCGACCATCACGTCGGATTCGCGGATCAGCTTCTCCAGGACTTCCTTGCCCTGCGGGGTCTTGGTGTCCAGCGTCAGCGAGCGCTTGTTGGAGTTCAGCATCGTGAAGTAGAGCGCGTCCGCGTCCTCGACATGGCGCAACTGGTTGCGGGTCACGTCGCCGGCGCCGGGGCGCTCGACCTTGATCACGTCCGCTCCGAACCACGCGAGGAGCTGGGTGCAGGCGGGACCCGCCTGGACGTGGGTGAAATCGATGATCCTGATCCCTTCGAGCGGCTGATTCATCTTGGTTTTCTCCCTCTTTCGACGTCGTTTCGGGTCGTTGGTTGAAAGCTTGGAAATATAATTTGCTGCAATATCTCCGAAGGACGTGCGGAGCGCGCCTCAGGCGTGGACGAGGGGGCCCAGGGCCTCCTCCAGCTCCGCCACGCGGCGGCGCAAGGCGCGCTCCTCCCGGAAGCGTTCGGTCTCGTCGCGAATGATCGCGGCGATGCCGGTGACCTCGCCGTCCGCGCCGTGCAGCAGCGCGACGGTGAAGGCGATCGACAGGGCCCGCCCGTCCTTGTGCAGGGCCGGCACCTTGAGCAGCGCCGTGCCGTAGCGGGTCTCGCCCGTCCGCATCGTCTTGGCGTAACCCTCCCAGTGGCGTCGGCGGTGACGCTCCGGGGTGATGAGATCGAGGGTCTGCCCAAGCGCCTCGGCTTGCGAGAAGCCGAAGATCCGCTCCGCGGCCGGATTCCAGGTGACGATCAGGCCATCCGCGTCGGAGATCACCACCGCGTCGCCGATCGCCGAGACGAGTCCGGAGGTGTCGAAGGTCTGTGACGGGACCATCGTTCGGCTCCTTCCCTGTCCGTTTCCCTCCCCCTGGCCGCCGGCTCAGCCGCCCGGCCGTGCTGCGAGGTTCGGGACGGCCCCTCGAGCCGCCGGGGAGAGGGAGGTCGCGTCGAGGATGCCGCGTTGGGTCATGGCAGGCGCTGCCTCCTTGGCTTCCCGGATCGAGGCCGCTCTTTGCGGTGGCTCGTCAATTGGCATCTGGTATACCAAATACGAATGACAGGTCAAGGCGCACCGCGCGGCTCGAACGGGTTTCCGTGCCGGCGGTTGAGCAAGGGGAGGGCGGCGCGCGATGTCGGACAAGCACAGCATCCGAATCCGGCAGGTCGAGGCCTACGTCTTCCGGATCGAGTTCGGCGAAAGCTTCGTTCCCCTTCTGACGGACGAGCCGGAGCCGACCGGCGGCGGGACCGGCCCGTCGCCGGAGCAGGTTCTGATCGCCGCGGTGAGCAACTGCCTGTGCGCGAGCCTCGCCTTCGCGCTGGGCAAGTACCGGCAGGAGGGCGGGGGTGTGAGCGCCGAGGCGATCGGGCGCGTGGCCCGCAACGCGGAAGGCCGCCTGCGCCTGGTCGGCATCGAGGTCGATATCGCGCTGGGGGCCGACGCCGAGTCGATGGACCGGCTCGATCGGGTGCTCGATCAGTTCGAACGGTTCTGCACCGTCTCCGAGAGCGTCAAGGCCGGGGTGCCGGTGGCGGTCGCGGTGCGGGACGGGCGGGGCAACCGCCTGAGATAGATAGGGAGGCGCAAGCGATGAGCGAGACGCAACGGGACGTGGCCCGGGAGCCGGAGGATCTGGCCCGGCTCTTCCACGAACGGGCCAATGCCGGCGACGCCGAGGGGCTGGTGGCCCTGTACGAGCCGCTGGCCGTGGTCGCCGCGGGCGATGTCGTGGCGACGGGCCACGACGAGATCCGCCGCTTCTATACCGATCTGCTCGCCCGCAAGTCGGACTTCCCCGAACCCGAGACCCTGCCGGCGCTCCGCAACGGCGACCTCGCGCTCACCTTCGCGCGGCTGCCGAACGGCGCGCTCTCCGTCGAATCGGCTCGCCGCCAAGCGGACGGGACGTGGCGCTGGGCGATCGACCAGCTCAAGATCAGGCCCGTCGCCAAGGACTGACGGGTTCACCGTGCCGGGAGTCCGGGATTTCGAAAAGGCGAGCCTTTTCGCGGGTCCAGGGCGGAGCCCTGGTGAAGGGGTATCGGGGCGCCGCCCCGATACCCCGCCAAAGGGATGATCCCTTCGGGATCCCTCAATCCGCGGAGGCCGAGCGGCGCGGCGTGGCGCTGCGCCGGCCGGCGAAGACGCCGGGGGCGGTGCCGGGCACCACGACGAGGCGCCGGACCTCGCCGCGCAGGTAGGCCTGGAGGAAGCGGGGGTAGTTCCTGAACACGACGCAGCCGTTGGAGGCCCCGCTCGGGCCCAGCATGTAGGTGTGGGCGAGGATGCCGTCGCGGCCGTGGATGGCGGCGGAGCCGCCCACCGGCGTGAGCCGGATCGCCCGCACCCCGTGGAACGGCGCCTCGCGCTCCCGCAGGTCGTAGACGCCGGGCGGGGTGGCGCCGCGCATCCGGACATGGACGTAGTTCGGGTTGTCCTGAGCGACGCCGAGGCCGGAATGGGCCTCCAGAACCTCGCCGCTCGGCAGGGTCACGGCGGCGGCGCTGATGTCGTAGACGGCCACCCCCGGCTCGGAGACCGGGCCCGGGACGAGCCGCCGCCGCGCGGCCGAATCGACCGCGCCGCTGTCGAGCCCGGCATAGGCCATCGCGGTTTGCGAGGCCGGCGCGGGTGCCGAGGAGCCGGGCAGGTCGAACATCTTTTCGAGGAAGTTGCGGTTGTCGGTGACCGCGGCGCTGAACACGCTGCGGGTCGGCTCGGTGGACGCGCGCGCCGTGGCGGCGGTCGCGATCCGGGCCGTCGCCGCCCGGGCGGTCTGCGTCCGCGGCTCGTAGCGGAATTCCTCCGGACGCCGCACGGGCAGCGGCACGGTGAGCGCGACCCGGGCCGCGGCCTGCGGAGCCGGAGGCTGGGCGGCGGGCACCGCGCCGCGGGCTGCCGCGTCCGGAAGGGCGGCCAGGGTCGCGACCGGCTCCGGCGCGGCGGGCGCCCGGAAGGCGGAGGCTTGCGGCGGCTGGACGAAGCCGCGTGCGGCCGTATCGAGGACGGGGGCGGGATCGAGCATCCAGGCGAGCGCACCGGGCGCGGCCGGCTCGGGCTCCGCCGGTTCGGCCGCGCCGGAGACCGGGACGGTCTCCACGGCGGGGGCGGAATCCTGCGGCTGCAGCATTCCGGCGAGCGCGATCCCTCCGAGGGCGGTGAGGGCGAGCGCCGCGACGGGCGGTCGGCGCCGACGGCGGACGGGCCGGGCGGAACGGTTCTGGACGAGCTCGGCGATGTCCATGCGGGCGGGTACTCGACAACGCGGTTCCCGCACGGCTCCCGCCGTCATCCTCGGCACAGTCGTGCTGAAATGACGCTTGGGATGGCTTCGCCGTTTAGGGAGGGATCAACCTTAAGCCTTCGTCATTGAACGGGATCTTGGTTAATCTTGCCTAAATCGAGATCACCTGCGGCAAAAAACGCCGGTGCGATTTCGCGAGGCTGATTGGGGCTTCGCACGCTTGGCGAGGGTCGGATCGCGAGCCGGCACGATGCGCGTCGTGATCTTCCTGTCCCAGGCTCGTCGGCCTTGATGCGTGAGACGATGGAGCCGCCGACGGCATGGGGTTTGCCGCCGGGCCGATGTACCCCTCGTGCCACACGATATGTGATGTTGTTACATTTCGCCTGCCGGCATGTTGACCCGTTCCCGCATCGCAGCGAAGGTGGCGCGGCCAAGGTTCCTGCGGATGGCGATCCGCGGGCCAAGAGGGAATTCGGCAAGAGGGGATTCGGTAAGCTCGCCCGAGCGAAGCCGGAGCTGCCCCCGCAGCCGTGAGCGGCGAGTCCCCGTCGCCGAAGGTCACTGGTGCCGTCCACCGGGAAGGCCGAGGCGAGGATGCTGACCCGTGAGCCTGTACACCTTCGATGCCTCGCCGGCCGGCTCCGATGCGCCGGGCCGGCGGCGGCCGCACTGGATGCTGGCGGCGCTGCTCTGCGCCGGCATGCCCGGCCCGGAGGCGCGGGCGCAGGAAGCGGTCACGCTGGAGGAGCTGGCGGTCGAGGGCGAAGGCCGCGGTCGCGGCATCGGCAACGGTGTGCCCGAGGGCCGGACGGCGGCCGCGGGCACGATCGGCCTGATCGGCCCGACCCCGGGCTACCGCGCCGACCGGGCGGTGAGCGCTACGCGGACCGACACGCCCCAGCGCGACGCGCCCCAGATCGTCACCGTGGCGCCCCGCGAGGTCATCACCGATCTGGCCGCCACCCGCGTCGACCGCGTCTTCAACTACACGCCGGGCGTGGCGCAGCAGAACAATTTCGGCGGCCTCTCGGTGTTCAGCTACGCCATCCGCGGCGTCACGACCTCCGAGATCTACAAGAACGGCTTTCCGCTCAACCGCGGCACGCCGCCTCCGCCGGACGCGCAGAACGTCGAGCGCATCGAGGTGCTGAAAGGCCCCGGCGGCGGCTTGTTCGGGCGCAGCGATCCGGGTGGGCTCGTCAACGTCATCACCAAGCAGCCGACCGCGGAACGCTTCGTCGAGATGGGCGGGCTGTGGGGCTCGTTCGGACAGTTCCGCGGAACGGTCGATTCCGGCGGCGCGCTGAACGAGGACGGCACGCTTCTCTACCGCTTCAACCTCGCCGCCGGACGCCAGGGCAGTTTTCGCGATTTCGTGGACGGCGACCGGCTCCTCGTCGCTCCCGTCCTGAGCTGGCAGATCACGCCGGACACGCGGATCACCGTCGAGACGGAGTTCCTGCGCAACCGCATCGTGTTCGACCGCGGCGTCATCGCCCTCAACGGGCGGCTCGGGCTCCTGCCGATCTCGCGCTTCCTCGGCGAGCCGGGCCAGAGCACCGATCAGACCAACGACACGATGCAGGTGCGGATCGACCACCGCTTCAGCGCCGACTGGCGGATGCGGCTCGCCACCCACTTCAACACCGGCACGCTGGAGGGCGAATCCGCCGAGATCCGCGCCATCGCCGCCGACAACCGTACCGCTCTACGCGCCCGGTTTCGATCCGGCCGTCCGCCGCCGACGCCTCGTCGCCCTCGGTCTCGCGAGCCTTGCCGCCTTCCTCACGTTGCGAGGCCTCGACGGCTACGGCGATCCGAGCCCCTGGCAGGCGGCCAAGGACGGGGTCGCGCTCGCCCTCTCTTTCGTCAACCTGACCAAGTACCCGCCCTCGGCCGATTTCCTGCTCGCGACCCTCGGCCCCGGCCTGCTGCTGCTCGCCGGGTTCGAGCGCCTGCCGGAGCGCCGTCTGAGCTGGCTCGCCACCTTCGGCGGGGCGCCGCTGTTCTTCTACCTGCTGCACCTGTGGACCCTGCGCCTGTTCCACGACGGCCTCGCCGCCCTCGGCCTTGCCGGTGCTTCGGGCCGGGTCGAGGCCGCTGCGCCGGCGCAGATCTGGCTGATCGCGGCGGCGCTCGCTCTCGTCCTCCATCCGGCCTGCCGCTGGATGGTGCGGCTGAAGCGGCGCCGTGCGTGGCGGGGGTTGAGCTATCTATGATCTTGATTTCAGGTGATTTTATCAAGACCAACGTCATCGTGAGGCGTCGCGACGCTGCCGGCGAGGGGATTTTTTGCCGCTCGAGAGCCGGTTCCGGCACCGTTGCGTTTCTGGAAGAGGCTTCCGAGGGGTCGAACTTCACGCGCCGTCAGGAGCGCCGTCATCTCGCCATCGTCTCGCAACGACGAAGCGCGGATCGTCCACGTCGATCCGAACGCTTCGCCCGGAGCCCCGATCAGAACGGCAGGGTCGGGGCGCGAGGCTTCCGGCTTTATCCGAGACATGCGCCTGAAACAGCGAGTTGTACCCCGCGAATGCTGCAATGCGGCGGCTCGGCGGGTTTCACGCCCGCTCGTAGGTCCCTATCAGCACACCCTTGGCGATCACGTTGCCTTGAAGCGCGTCGAGCACTGCGCTCCGCCCCGGCGAAGCCGGCAGGTCCGGGGGGCGGGCGAGCGCGAAGGCCTGGAACAGGTAGCGGTGCGGCCCGTGGCCGGTCGGCGGGTCGGGCGGCAGCCATCCCTCCTTCAGGAAGGAGTTGCGGCCGAGATCGTGCCGGGCGCCGTCGCCCGCGGGGCCCGCGAAATCGCCCTCGGGAAAGCTCCGATCCTGCGGCGGCAGGTTCCAGGCGATCAGGTGGACGAGGGGATGCGGGGAGGGCGCGTCCGGATCCTCCACGAACAGCACGAGCGCGGCGGCGTCCGTCGGTACGCCCGAGACGGCGAGCGGCGGCGACAGGCCCGCGCCGTCGGCGGTGTGGCGGGCGGGGATCGGTCCGTTGTCGGGGAAGGCCTCGCTCGTCACGAACAGCGTCGCGGGTGCCTGCGCCGCGACCGTGCGGGACGCGGCCTTCTCCGTGCCGGCCCTCACGCCGGACAGGGCCTCGCCCACGGCGTGCGGCAGCTTTTCGAGCATTTTGGCGGATCTCCGTTCCTGCCGGGAGATCTCGTCAACGAACACCCGACGGCTTCGTTCAAGCGGGGCGATGCGCCGCCAGCATGTAGTTCACGCCCGTGTCGCGGCTCGCCCGCCAGGAATCGGCGAGAGGGTTGTAGACCACGCCGGTGGTGTCGGTGACCGTGAGGCCGCCCGCGGCGATGTCGGCGATCAACTCCCGCGGGGTCACGAACTTCTCCCAGTCGTGCGTGCCCCGGGGCAGCCAGCGCAGCACGTATTCGGCGCCGACGATGGCGAGCGCGAAGGAGCGCATGGTCCGGTTGAGGGTCGCCGCGAACAGCAGGCCCCCCGGTTTCACCGTCTCGCAGGCCGCCCGCAGAAAACCGGCGCGGTCGGAGACGTGCTCCACCACCTCCATGGCGAGCACGATGTCGAAGCGTTCTCCGCGCGCCGCCACCGCCTCGATGGTCTCGTCGCGGTAGGCGATGGAAAGGCCCTCGGCCGCCGCATGGGCGCGGGCGGCCACGACGTTGCCGGGCGCCGGGTCGAGCCCGGTCACCCGCGCCCCGAGCCGGGCCAGGGGCTCGGACAGCACGCCGCCGCCGCAGCCGATGTCGATGACGCCGAGGCCTTCGAGCGGGAACGGCGCCGACCCGTCGCGGTCGAAGACGCGGCAGGCCTCGTCGCGGATGTAACCGACCCGGACGGGGTTGAACTTGTGCAGCACCGCCATGGGCCCGCGCTCGTCCCACCAGCGCGCGGCCAGCGCGTCGAAGCGCGCCACTTCGTCCCGGTCGATCGAGGCGCCCGTCATCCGGCCCACTTTCGTATCGTTGCAACCTGCCGCCCGTCCGATTGACACGGCCGGGGGGCCCTTGTACCCGCCGGGCGCATCCCCGGTACAGCCGCGCCGTGTTCTTTTCCCTGCCGGCGTGTCCCTGTCGGCGAGGTGGCACGCGCCGGCCTCGCGGCGGCCCCGTGGAGAGAGACGAGCAGACCGGACGCGACATGCCCCGTTTGGTGATGAAATTCGGCGGCACCTCCGTCGCCAACGTCGACCGCATCCGCAACGTGGCGCGCCACGTCGCCCGCGAGGTCGCGGCCGGCTACGAGGTCGCCGTCGTGGTCTCGGCGATGTCGGGCAAGACCAACGAGCTGGTGGCCTGGGTCAAGGACGCCGACCCGCTCTACGACGCGGCGGAGTACGACACCGTCGTCGCCTCGGGCGAGCAGGTCACTTCGGGGCTGCTCGCCGTCGCGCTCAACAAGCACGGCATCAAGGCTCGCTCCTGGCAGGGCTGGCAGATCCCGATCCGCACCTCCGAGGCGCACGGCTCGGCCCGGATCGAGGGGATCGATCCCGCGAATCTCGACGCCGGCTTCAGGCGCGGCGAGGTCGCCGTGATCTCCGGCTTCCAGGGGGTGAGCGCCGAGACCGGCCGGATCGCGACGCTGGGGCGCGGCGGCTCGGACACCTCGGCGGTCGCCATCGCCGCCGCCATCGGCGCGGAGCGCTGCGACATCTACACCGACGTGGACGGGGTCTACACCACCGATCCCCGGGTGGTGCCGAAGGCCCGGCGCATGGAGCGCGTGACCTTCGAGGAGATGCTGGAGATGGCCTCGCTGGGCGCCAAGGTGCTCCAGGTGCGCTCCGTCGAGCTCGCCATGGTGCACCGGGTGCCGACCACGGTGCGCTCCTCCTTCGATCCCCCCGATGCCGCGCGGCCGGGCACCCTCATCTGCGACGAGGACCAAATCGTGGAACAGCAGATCATCACCGGCATCGCCTTCTCGAAGGACGAGGCCCAGATCACGCTGCGCGCCGTGAAGGACAGCCCCGGCATCGCCGCGGCGATCTTCGGCCCGCTGGCGGATGCCAACATCAACGTCGACATGATCATCCAGACCGTGTCCGGCGACAAGGAAGCCGGTGCGACGGCCACCACCGACATGACCTTCACCGTGCCGGCGGCCGATTACGAGCGCTCCCGCGCCATCCTCGACGCCCAGCGCGACACGATCCGGTTCGGCCGGATCGAGGGCGCCACCGACGTGGTCAAGGTCTCGGCCATCGGCGTCGGCATGCGCTCGCATGCGGGCGTTGCGGCCAAGGCCTTCCGGGCGCTGGCGCAGAAGGGTATCAACATCCGGGCGATCACCACCTCCGAGATCAAGTTCTCGGTGCTCATCGACGCCGCCTACACGGAGCTTGCCGTTCGCACGCTCCACTCGCTATACGGCCTCGACCAGGCCTGACCGTTCCTGTCGGCGCCGGCCCGCGGCTCACAAGCCAGGGTTGCGCCGGCCGACCCGGATTGACGACACGATGCCCGCTGCGCCCGGAGGCCCGCGCCTGCTGCTGCGCCGGCTCCGCGAAGCCATGGCGGAGCCGGTCAGTCCGCAGCAGCGTCTCGACCGGATCGTCGTCCTCATCGCGGCGAACGTGATCGCCGAGGTGTGCTCGGTCTACGTCGTGCGCGACGACAACACCCTCGAACTGTTCGCGACCGAGGGTCTGAACCGCGACGCGGTCCACATCACCCGCATGCGCGCCGACGAGGGCCTCGTCGGCCTGATCGCCAAGACCGCCGAGCCGCTGGCGCTCTCCGACGCGCAGTCGCATCCCGCGTTCTCGTATCGGCCGGAAACGGGCGAGGAGATCTACCACGCCTTCCTCGGCGTGCCGCTGCTGCGGGCCGGGAATACGCTCGGCGTGCTGGTGGTCCAGAACAAGACCTACCGGGTCTATTCCGAGGAGGAGATCGAGGCGCTCCAGACCACCGCCATGGTGCTGGCGGAACTGATCGCCTCGGGCGAGCTGCAGGCGCTGTCGCCCGGCGCCGGCACCGCGGCGCGGCGCCCGGTGAGCCAGCGCGGCGTGGCGCTCGCCGACGGGATCGGCCTCGGCCACGTCGTGCTGCACGAGCCGCGCATCGTCGTGAAGACCCTGATCGCCGAGAACGTCGAGCGCGAGGTCGAGCGGTTGGAGGCGGCGATCGAGGACGTGCGCTCGGCGATCGACGAACTGGTCGAGCGCGGCGACGGCATCGGCTCGGGCGAGTCCCGCGAGATCCTCGAGACCGTGCGGATGTTCGCCCACGACAAGGGCTGGCTGCGGCGGATGCGCGAGGCGGTCCAGTCGGGCCTGACCGCCGAGGCCGCGGTCGAGCGGGTGCAGTCGGACAACCGCGCCCGGATGCTGCGCCAGAGCGACCCGTATCTCCGGGATCGCCTGCACGATCTCGACGACCTCGCCAACCGCCTGCTGCGCCGCCTCGTCGGCCAGGAGGGGCAGAACGGCGGCGGCCTGCCGGAGAACGCGATCCTGGTGGCCCGTTCCATGGGCCCTGCCGCGCTCCTCGACTACGACCGGGGGCGCCTGCGCGGCGTGGTGCTGGAAGAGGGCGGGCCGACGAGCCACATCGCCATCGTCGCCCGCGCGCTCGGCATTCCGGCGGTCGGCGAGATCGCCAATGCCACGAGCCTGTGCGACGCGGGCGACGCCATCATCGTCGACGGACTTTCGGGCGAGGTGCAGATCCGGCCGACGCCGGAGGTCGAGGCGTCCTATGCCGAGATGGTGCGCCTGCGCGCCCGGCGGCAGGAGCAGTACCGCGCCTTGCGCGAGGTGCCCGCCGTCACCCGCGACGGCGTGAAGATCGGCCTGCACCTCAATGCGGGTCTCCTCGTCGATCTCACCCATCTGCACGAGACCGGGGCGGAGGGCGTCGGCCTGTTCCGCACCGAACTGCAGTTCATGATCGCCGAGCGGATGCCCTCGGCGGCCGAGCAGCAGACTTTGTACGAAGCGGTCTACGCGGCCACCGGCGATCTGCCGGTCACGATCCGCACCCTCGACATCGGCGGCGACAAGATCCTCCCCTACATGCCGGCCCTGGAGGAGGAGAACCCGGCGCTCGGCTGGCGGGCGATCCGCATCGGCCTCGACCGGCCGGCGCTGCTGCGGGTGCAGTTGCGCGCGCTGCTCAAGGCGGCGGCGGGCCGACCGATCAAGATCATGTTCCCGATGGTCGCCACCGTCGAGGAATTCATCCGCGCCCGCGACATCGTCGAGCGCGAGAAGGCGCACTTACGCCGCCACGGCTACAGGCTGCCCAGCGATTGCCGCCTCGGCGCGATGGTCGAGGTGCCCTCGCTCCTGTTCCAGATCGACGAGATCGCCCGCGAGGCCGACTTCCTCTCCGTCGGCTCCAACGACCTGATGCAGTTCCTGTTCGCGGTCGATCGCGAGAACCGGCGCGTGGCCAACCGCTTCGATCCCCTGTGCGGGGCGGCGATGCGCGCCTTCCGCCTGATCGCCGAGCGCTCGGCCGCGCAAGGATGCCCGGCCACCGTCTGCGGCGAGATCGGCGGGCGGCCGCTCGAAGCGCTGGCGCTGATCGGCCTCGGGTTCCGCGATTTCTCGATGTCCCCGGCCTCGATCGGCCCGGTCAAGGCGATGGTGCTCTCCGCCCATGCCGGCGAGGTCGCGGCGCTGATCGAGGCCGAGCTGACCCGCGTGACCGACGGCGCCTCGATCCGGCCCGCGCTCGCGGCTTATGCCAAGGCGAACGGCGTGCCTATCTGACACGCCGTCCGGCCAACCCGGATTTTCAAACCCACCCGTCAACGTGTCAGATCCGTCGCGAGTATAGTCAGGGCGATGACCCCCATTCCCTCCGATCGCCTCGATGCCATCCTGGCCCGGCACGAGATCGTCACGGCGCAGCTCGCCGCCGGCTCGGCCGAGGCCGAGAGCATCGTGCAGCTCTCCCGCGAGTTGTCGGAGCTCGACGGCGTCGTCGCCGCGATCCGTCACTACCGGGCGACCGAGGCCAACCTCGCCGGCATCCGCGCCCTGATCGACGAGCCCGGCGGCGATCCCGAGATGCGAGCGCTCGCGGCGGAGGAGAAGCCGGAGGCCGAGGAGGCCCTGGAGGCGGCCCACCGCGCGCTGCAACTCATGCTGCTGCCCAAGGACGCGGCCGACGAGAAGAGCGCGATCCTCGAAATCCGAGCCGGCACCGGCGGCGACGAGGCGGCCCTGTTCGCGGGCGACCTGTTCCGGATGTACGCCAAGTACGCCGAGTCGAAGGGCTGGCGCGTCGAGGTGATCTCGGAGAGCGAGGGCACGGTCGGCGGCTACCGCGAGGTCGTGGCCGAGGTGAAGGGCCGCAGCGTGTTCTCGCGGCTCAAGTTCGAGAGCGGGGCGCACCGCGTCCAGCGCGTGCCCGACACCGAGACCCAGGGGCGCATCCACACCTCCGCCGCGACCGTCGCCGTGCTGCCGGAGGCGGAGGAGGTCGACATCGTCGTCAACGAGGCCGACCTGAAGATCGACACCATGCGGGCGCAAGGGGCGGGCGGCCAGCACGTCAACAAGACGGAATCGGCGATCCGCATCACCCACATCCCGACCGGCGTGGTGGTGTTCGTCCAGGAGGAGCGCTCGCAGCACAAGAACCGCGCCCGGGCGATGGCGCTCCTGCGGGCGAAGCTGTTCGACGCCGAGCGCACCGCCAAGGATTCGGCGCGGGCCGCCGACCGCAAGGCGCAGGTCGGCTCCGGCGACCGCTCGGAGCGCATCCGCACCTACAATTTCCCGCAAGGGCGCGTCACCGACCACCGCATCAACCTGACCCTCTACAGGCTGGAGGAGGTCATGGCCGGCCCGGCGCTCGACGAGGTGATCGACGCGCTGGTGACCGAGCATCAGGCGGAGCTGCTGGCCGCCGAGGGGATGGCGTGATCCCTTGAGGGTGCGCGGCGGCATGAAACCCTCTCCCGCGGAGGGGAGAGGGGCGGAGCGCGGATACGTCTCATGCTGTCTGGCATGATCTTCGATCCCACCTTCTCCCGCGAGGCGGCCCTGCGATGCCTCGTTCGGGCCTTCGAAGAGGCTGGCCTGCCGAACGCCCGCCCGGATGCCCGCTTCCTCGCCCTGCACACGCTTGCGCTCACCCCCCTCGACCTGACCCTCTACGGGCGCGAGCCCCTCGGCGAGGCCGGTGCGGAAGCGCTCGGTCGGGCTGCGGCGCGGCGCCTCGCGGGCGAGCCGGTGGCGCGGATCCTCGGGGCCTGGGAGTTCTGGGGGCTGCCCTTCGCGCTGTCGCCCGAGACGCTGGTACCGCGGCCCGACACCGAGAGCGTGGTCGAGGCGGCCCTTCGCCTGTTTCCCGAAAGCGGGCGAACGCTGCGCCTGATCGATCTCGGCACCGGTTCCGGCTGCATCCTCGTGGCGCTGCTGCACGAGCGCGCCCGCGCCATCGGCATCGGCCTCGACCGGGCGGAGGGCGCCCTGGCGGTCGCGCGTCGGAATGCGGACGCGAACGGCGTCGGGGAGCGGGCCGCCTTCCTGCGCGGCTCCTGGCTCGACGCACTGGCCGGTCCCTTCGACCTGATCGTCTCGAACCCGCCCTACATCGCCGCCCCCGTCGTCGCCACGCTCGATGCGGAGGTGCGCCTGCACGACCCGAGGGCGGCCCTCGACGGCGGGGCGGACGGGCTCGACGCCTACCGGGCGATTCTTTTCGAGATCGTGCGGCGCCCGTCTCTGCTGTCGCCGCAGGGCGCGCTCGTCCTTGAGATCGGCTACGATCAGGGGGAGGCCCTGACGACCCTGGCCGGTGAAATGGGTTTTACCGATCTCTGCGTCGGCCGGGATCTCGCCGGCAACGATCGGGTCGTCACGCTTCGGCCATCCTTGGCGGGCAAGTGACGGTTCGAGGGGGCGGATTCAGAGCCTGTTTGACCGGCCGCCGTGTCTTCGTCAGGCAACGGCAAGAGGAAAGCCATAACTCCCATCCCCACCCTCATCCTGAGGCGCCGCGAAGCGGCCTCGAAGGGTGTTCCAGATCCCGCGCGGATCCCTGGAGCACCCTTCGAGGCCTCCGCTGCGCTCCGGCACCTCAGGATGAGGGTCGAGATGGGATCACCGCAGTCGAACAGGCTCTCAGACTCGGGGCGCGCGGTGCGAATTGCCGCCGAACCCGCAGAAATCCGGCATAAGCTGCCCTGGCCACGAAAAAATGCTTGTTGTCGAGGGCGTCAGTCACTAGCTTGGATATGCAGACCGCCAACGGCCCGTTGAGCGTCTCTCACGAAACGCCCGCTGCGCCCTCCCGGCCAAGGGGACTTCCCGAGATCCGGGAGTTTTGTGAGGCACTCTTCAAGACGGTATCGGCAGGATCGGTTTTGACCGTGTCCTCCGGCCTCGGACGGTCTTCCCACCATCGAGCGGGCGCGCTCCGGCAGTCGCGGCCAGGCTCGGTGGGATCGAACCTGACAGTCGAGGGATGTCTCGCGGCGCGCCGGAACAGAGCGTAGCCACCGGACGAGCGGTCAACATCGCGGGGATGCGTGCGCTCGGGTGCCCTGCGCCCGGCCCGCGCCGCCGCGAGCGAAGCTCCGGCGCTGTCAGTCATGCTGAGCGACAGGTAACGAGGGTCAATCGAGGCCGATGAGACCAAACCAGAATCGACGGATGCGGGGTCGCAACCGGCCCAAGGGTCCGAATCCGCTGACGCGTTCCTACGAATCGAACGGTCCCGACGTCAAAATCCGCGGCACCGCCCAGCACATCGCCGACAAGTACGCGCAACTCGCGCGCGACGCCCTGGCGAGCGGCGACCCGATCGCGGCGGAGAACTATTTCCAGCACGGCGAGCACTACTTCCGGATCATCACCGGCGCCCAGGAGCCCGGCCGTCCGCAGGTCAGCCAGGGCTATGCCCGCAACGGCTTCGACGAGGACGAGGACGGCGACGACGAGACCGTCCAGGGTCAGGGGGCCGGCAACGAGGGCGGCCGCCAGGGCTACGGCTACGGCGGCGACGAGTACGGCGATCCGGGCCAGCAGCCCCAACCCTTCGAGCGCCACGACTTCGACAACCGCCAGCAGCGCAACGACCGCAACGACCGCAACGACCGGAATCAGCGCTTCCAGGGCCGCGACCGCAACGACCGGGGCCAGCGCTTCGAGGGCAACCGGCCGGACTACAACCGCGGCGAGCCCCGGCAGGATCGCCAGGAACGCCAAGATCGGCCGGACTATTCCCGCCAGGACGGTCACCGCCAAGACTTCCGGCAGGACTTCCGGCAGGATCGGCGCCAGGATTACCGGCAGGATTTCGGCCAGCCGCCGCAGGACGGTCGCGGGGGCCAGGGCCGCGAGAACCGGCGCGAGGCCGCGCGCTTCGAGGGCGAGCAGCCCGAGGCGCCGCGCCAGGAGAATCGGCACGAGGCTCGACAGGAGAACCGCCAAGAAAACCGGCCGGAGCCGCGTCAGGAGGCACGCCCGGACTCTCCCCGTCAGGAGCCCCGGTCCGAGCCGGCGCCCGTTCGTCCCGACGGCCCGGCTCCGCGGCGCGGACGCGGGCGCAGCAGCGCCGCCGCGGCCGAGGCGGCCGATCCGTCGGCCCTGCCCGCCTTCCTGATGACGGCGACCCGCAATCCCGCGCCGCCCGTCGAGACCGAAACCGCGCGCCTCGCCCCGGAACCGCGTGAGGCGGCACCCGCCGCCGAGGTCGCTCCGGCACCGGCCACCGACGAGGCGCCCGCGCCCAAGCCTCGGCGCCGCCGGACCCGCTACAAGGGTGCCGAGGGCGAGGCGGCGGCGCCTGAGCCGGCCGATACACCGAACGCGGCGGAGTAGAACGCCGAAGCGGTCCGAGGGGATGACCCTCGGGCCGCTCTCGTTTCGGGGGCCGGTTCTGTCATACGATACCGGTCGATGCGTTCGGCCTGTCCTGCGTCCTTGCGAGGCGAAGCCGTGGCCATCCAGGGCGCGCCCTTTCCGGACCTGTCGCGCCCTGGATCGCTTCGCGGCCGCTCGCGAGGACGGAGAGTGGCCAAACCCGAAGCGATCGATCGGAAACGGCATCAGGGCTGCGAACTCGGGTTCGCCTTCGGCGCCCCGGAAGGACGACGCGAGGACCGGACGGGGCGGATCGGCAGCCCGAAGGCTTGCCGTGTCGATCCGGATTCGGAGCCTCGCGGTTCAGCGGAGATAATTGACGAGGCTCATCTCGGACAGCATCGAGGTGACCTTGTAGCTCGCCTGGAGCTGCGTCTGCAGGCTGAGGAGCTTGGCCGCGACCTCCTCCGTCGAGACGGTGTCGACCCCGTCGAGGGAATCCTGCAGCGTCGCCTTGGTGGTGTTGGCCACCGATTTCGCGTTGTTCATGCTGCTGGCGGCGAGACCGAAATCGGTGCCGAGTTCCTCCAGACTCTGCTGGCCGTCCCCTGCCTTCAGCAGGCCCGCGGCGCGGTCGGACACCGCCTTGAAGCGCTCCGATTCGACCGTGCCGGTGCCGGTGGTGAAGCTCTCGGCGGCCACCGCGGCGATCCCGGCCAGCGTCCGGCGGATCGCCTCCTCGTTGGCCTGGGCGCCGATCTCCACCGTCCGGCTGGTGCCGACCTGCACGGTGGCGGTCGCCCGCGCATCGGGCGCGGTGTCGCCCTGGTACCAGATCACGGTCTTGCTGCTCGCGGTCTCGGCATAGCCGTTGCCGTCGGCCGAGACGCGCCGCGGGCTCAGGCCCGCCGCCGGCGAGCCCTCGAAGAAGTTGAGCGAGGCGCGGGCGGTCGAACTCGCCGAGAGGTCGGTGCCGGCGGCCTGCTTCAGGGCGTTCTGGAGGGTCTGCGAGAGATTGGCGGCGGTCGCCTCCGGCGTCGCGCCGATGGCGAAGGTCGTCGCCGAGGTGGCGTCGGCCGTGGCGGCCGCGGTCAGGGTGATGGTCCTGGTGGTGCCGTCATGCATGCCGAGCTTGAGCGTGAGCGTGTCGCCGGCCGCGGGGTTGGTGCCGACGGAGACGGTCGCCGTCCCCGGGCTGCCGCCGGCGAAGGCGGCGGTCACGCCGGGCGGGTTCGCGCTCTGCACGCTGGCGATGTCGGCTCCGCCGAGCGCCTTCTTCAGGTTCGCGGCGGTCTCCTCCTTGTTCGCTCCGATGGCGAAGGCGCCCGCCGCGTTCCCGGCCTCGCCCGCCCGCGCCGTCAGGTCGAGGGTCTTCTGGCTGCCGTCGGCCAGTTGCACCACGACCCGGACCTGATCGCCGTCGCCGGGTTGCTGCGCGAAGCCGAGGGACACGTCCGCCTTGGTTCCGGCGGTCACGCCCGCGCTGATGGCGCCGCTGTTCGAACTCGATGCGGACACGAGGGAGAAGCCGAAATTCGCGCGCGCCTCGGCGCTCGAATCCTCCGACAGCGTGACGGTCCGGCCGCCGATGCCCTGCGTCAGGCGCCCGTTGCCCGAGGTGCCGAGATCGGCCTTCTTCTGCTCGGCGATCAGGGCCTTCAGCCCGTCGAGCCCCGCCGAGGGATCGCCGTTCAGGAGGGTCTGTTCGGAGACGACCGGCGCGGTGTCGGTCGCGCGTCCGGAGAACACGTAGACGCCTCCCGCCTGCTGGTTCAGGGCGTCGATCGCCGCCGAGAGATTGTTGGCGGCGAGCTGCACGCTGGTCGCGGGCAGCGTCTCGTTGCGTGACGCGACGATGCCGGTGAGGTTCGAGCGGGTGCTGTCGGAGAGCGACTTGAGCTGGGTCAGGCTGGCGCTCGTGAGCTTCACCCGAGTCTCGGCCGAGGTGATCGCCGCGAGGTAGCCGTCCTGGGCGCTGATCGCCGCGTGGGCGCTCAGGCTCGTCGTGCGCCCGGCGCCGAGGCCGCCATAGGTCTCGGCGGTGCGCCCGGTGGAAAGCTGCCGGGCCAGCCCGTCGAGCTGGTCCTTCATGCCGACGAGGCTCGCCGACTGGCGATCGTAGCGATAGGTGCCTGCGGCGAAGGCGGTGATGGTCATCGGCGGCTCCGGGCTTGGAGCATCGTCTCGAAAGGTGGCTTCCGGCTTTCGGGACGATGCTGAAACAGAAGTTCAGGGCATGGGTCTGGATCCGGTATCCAGGCCGGTGTTCTAGATCCTGAGCAGGGTATCGATCATGTCGCGGGCGGCGGTGAGCACGCGGGCATTGGCCGAATAGGCCTGCTGCAGCGCGATCAGGTTCGACATCTCCTGATCGATGTTGACGCCCGAGGCGGAGGCGAAGCGGCCCTGCGCCGTCGAGAGGGCGATGCTCTGGCCCTCGTCGAGATCCTGCGCCGCCGCCGCCGCCGCGCCCTGCACGGAGATCACGCCCTGGACGAAGTCGGCGACGCTCGACCGGGTCGGGGCGCTGACGCCGCCGATGCCGCTCGACGAGGAGAAGGTGCGCTGCGTGCTCGTCAGCGCGGTGTAGAGCGCTTGCGGCCGGGTCGCGTCGCCGGTGCTCGTCCCGGCCCCCGTGCCGGTGATGCCGACGAGGCTCCCGGCGCTGCCGACGACCGCGGGGTTCACGGCGATGCGCTGCGCGAAGCCGGTGAGCTGCGAGCCGCCGTCGAAGGAGCCGGTGTAGAGCGCGGAGGAGGCGCCGTCGACGAAGAGGGGGAGCTGGGTGGTGGACCCCTTGATGTCGCTGGCCGCGGTCACCTGCGTGACGCTGGCGCTCGCCGAGACCAGGGTGGCGCTGCCGGTCGAGGTGACGCGCACCGCCCCGGATGCGCCGCCCGGCACGCTCGACACCGTGTAGCCTTCGCCCAAGGCCGCCGCGATCGCGCTGCGGACCGCGGCCGGGTCGCGGTTCGCCCCGGCCTCCGGGATCGTGAAGGGGATGACCGTGGCGTTGGCGTCGTCGGTGCCGGCGGCGGACACCGCGGCCGGCGGCGTCTGGTAGGACGGCATCAGGATCAGGTTGCGCTGCGTGCCGCTCTGGTCCTGGACGGTCAGGGTGATCGCGTTGCCCGCCGAGAGGCCGGTCAGGTCGATGTCGAGGGCGCCCTTGGTGCCGTCGCTCGGGGCCGTTCCGGTGACGGAGCGGTCGGACATGGCGCGCGCCACGCCCGCCGCGAGGTCGTCGAGCTGGCGCTGGGCCTGCGGCAGCACGGTGTCGCGCAGTTCGACCGCCGCCGCGATCGAGCCGGAGCGGATCGCGCCGGAGGCGAGCAGGTCGACCTTGCCGCCGCCGGGCGTCGTCGCGACGATGGTGCCGACGCCGCTCTGCGACGGGTCGCTGGCGTAGAGGGCGTTGGCGGAGAGCGTGCCGCGGGAATTGAAGCTCAGCGAGGCGGCGTTGGAGCGGTCGAGCAAGGTGACGCCGGAGCCCGTCAGCACGCTCACGCTGCCGTCGCTCTGGGTGACGGCGTTGATGTCGATGAGGCCCGACAGGCTGGTGAGCGCCTGGTCGCGCTGGTCCTCCAGGTCGGGGCGGCTCGGGTCGTCGGACGCGGTCGCGACGATGCGGGTGTTGAGCTTGGCCAGTTGCGCCAGCAGGCCGCTGGCCTTGTCCGTGTCGGTCGCGAGCTGCGTCTCCAGCCCCGAGCGCAGGGCCTGGACGCCGTTGGCGGCGCTGCCGATGCGCGCGGCGAGATCGTTGGCCGCGCTGATCACCGTGGCGCGGGCGGCCGTCGAGGTCGGATTGGCGGCCAGCGTCTGAAGCGAGAGGGTGAAGCTGTTGAACACCCCGTCGAGCGCCGAGGTGGAGCCGGGCTGCCCATAGAGCGAATCGAGCTGCGTGCGGGTCTTGGACATCAGCGAGGTGTAGGCCGCGCCCGACGTCTCGGAGCGGAGCTGCTTGAGCGCGGCGGCGTCGATCGCCCGGCCGACCGTGCCGGTGGCGACGCCGGCATTGCCCGAACCCGACGTGACCGGCGAGAGCGTGCGCCGGACGTAGCCTGCCGTGCCGACATTGGCGATGTTCTGCGAGACGACCCCGATCTGGGACTGCGTGACCCGCAGGCCGGCGGTGGCCGTGCTGAACGCGTCGAGAGCCAAGGCGTCCGTCCTTCCTTTAAGAGTGCCTCGCAAAACGCACGGTCACCGGCCGTTCTCGCTCCGGCGACGACGGTGCGGCGGGAGTTTTGCGAGAGACATCAAAGCCTCGTCCTGGATATCGGATCCAGGACGAGGCTCTCGGTTTTCGATCGTGCATCGTCTTTTCGGACAAGTCGGCAGCCACCTTTCGGGGCGAGGCTCCAGCCACCGTCAGCGGATGACGTTGAGCAGGTCCGAGATCATCGTCTGCGCCGTCGACATCACGCGGGTGTTGGCGGAATAGGCCTGTTGGGTAACGATCATCTTGGAAAATTCCGCAGCAATGTCGGTATTCGACTGCTCGACGTTCGCCCCCACCACGGTGGAATCCTTCAGCCCGACGATCGCCTCGCCCGAGGCGACGGTCTGCTGGTAGTTGCCGAGCGAATCCGGCTTCAGCCCGTCGGGGTTGACGAACTGCGCCACCTGGACCCGAGCCAGCCCGATCACCGAGCCGTTGGAATACTTGCCGCTGATGACGCCGTTCTCGCCGACCTCGACGGAGTTCAGGGAGCCGGAGGCGTAGCCGTTCTGCTTCAGGTCGTTGGTCGTCACCGTCCCCGTGGCGGAGGCGTACTGGGTCAGGCCGCCGCCGAGATCGAGGTCGATCTTTCCGACGCTGACGTCGTCGACGGTCAGGTTGCCGATCGGGACCGTGGTGCCGGTCGGCGCGGTCATCTGGCCGCTGGCACTGAAGGTGAAGGCCTGACCGACATTGGTCCAGCTCGTCTGATTGGCGGTGCCGCTGGTCTTGTCGGCGGTGAACAGGTTCCAGGTGTCGCTGGTGCCGGTCGCGGTGTCGGCGGCGGCCACCTTGGCCCAACGGGTCTGGACGCTCACCGGGGCGCCCGACGACGTGTAGACGGTCAGCGACGGGCCGGCGACGCTGCTGTCGATGAAGGTCTGCGCGTTGGCCTGCGAGACGGTGCCGGATGTCTTGCCGTTGGCGGCCGTCACCCGCGCGTCCGTGCCGTCGGTGAAGGCGGAGAGCACGCCGCCCGTCGTGGCGGCGTTGGTCGTGGCGGGCGATTTCGGAAGGTTGGCCGAGTAGGTGATCGTCGTCGTCGCCTTGGCCGGGATGATCGCGTTGGAGATCTTGATCGGCCCGGTGCCGGTGGTCTGGCCGGAGACCGGGTCGAGGCTCGCGCCGACGAGGTAGGAGCCCGCGCCGTTGACGAGGTAGCCGTCCTTGTCCGGGGCGAAGTCGCCGCGGCGGGTGTAGAGGTCGGCGGTGGAGAAGCTCTCGCTGCCGCCCGCGTCGGTGGTCTTCTTGCGCACCGCGAAGAAGCCCTGGCCGTCGATCGCCATGTTGGTCGAAACCCCGGTCGAGACCTTGTTGCCCTGGACCGAGTTGGTGAGTTCCGAATAGGCGGCGACCGAGCCCGCCGTCTGGTTCTGGCCGTCGCGGTCGGCGAGCATGTCGACGAAGCTCGTGTCGGTGCGCTTGTAGCCGGTCGTCTGCGAGTTCGCGATGTTGCCGGAGATGTTGCTGAGCGAGAAGGACTGCGCCTTCAGGCCCGAGACCGCGGTCTGAAGCGCGGAAAAGACGTCCATGGCTTTGGCTCGCTCGACGGGGCCGCCCGGGGCGGTGTGGCTGAAGCGGCGGGCGCAACCCGCGTGCCAAACGTAAGTCATTGAAACATATAGGGTGGATCCGGCCCGACCCGGCAGCTTCGGACCGGCGGGAGGCGGCAGCGCGGCAGATTCTGCCGGGTCCGGCCGCGTTTACGGCCCGTTATCGCCGCAGCCGCTAGGGTGAGGCCCGAGCCTTCGCGTCGGACGAGTTCCATGAAGAACAAGAGGACGAGCCTCGTCCACCTGATCTACTTCTCCCGCCTGACCATCTCGAACGAACCGACCCTGCGCACGAAGCAGATCGGCGACATCACGCGTCAGGCTCAGAAGAAGAACGAATTTTCCGTGATCACGAGCTTTCTGATCATCGACCAGAATTTCGCGATCCAGGTGATCGAGGGCGACCGCCAATCGGTCAACGAAACCTTCCATCGGATCGCCGCCGATTCACGTCACCGCGACGTTCAGATCGTGGAATGGCGCGAGATCGCCAAGCGCGAGTTCGTGAACTCGTTCACCACGGTGAGCCGCAGCGCCGCCAACGAGCCGCATTTCGCGAAATCCGGCCTGTTGCCGATGCTGCAGCGGGGCACGCCCAAGGGCAGCGCCATCCACGGGCTGGCCGTCACCCTCCAAGCCGAATCGATGGCCAAGCAGGGCATCGATCACCTGTTCGTTTGAGCGGGCCGGGCGCCCGGCTCCTCCATCCGAGATCCGTTGAGACGCGACGATAGATGCCATGAGCGATACGCTTCCCATCCTCATCGTCGACGACCAGCCCAAGCTCCTGCGGCTGATCATCGAACTGATGTCCCGACTCGGGTTTCCCGAGGTCGAGGGCGTGGCGGACGGTGCCGAGGCGCTCATCCGCCTGCGGGAGCGTCGTTACGCCCTCGTCATCTCCGACCTCGCCATGGAGCCGATGGACGGGCTCCAGCTCCTGCGGGAGATCCGGGCCGACGACGCCCTGATGAACACGCCCTTCATCCTGACCGAGACCTCGTTCGACTTCGAGGACATCAACCACGCCCATGTCGCGGGCGCGGATGCCTTCATCCTCAAGCCGTTCGACATCAACCTCCTGAAGACGAAGCTGAAGCAGGTGCTCAACCGAAAGCCCCGCCGCCGCGAAGCCCCGCTTCCCGCCGAGTCGACCCTCAGCCAGGAATTCCCGCTGCTCGGCAAGTTCTGACCGGCCACGATGCGCGCCGGCCTCATCTCTGGTTGAGGCTCTGATACCAGCCGGCGATGAGGATCACTCATCGTCGGCTGCCCCCGCGACCGCGGGGCGGCGGCCATCCGCCGGACGCACTGATCCCGACCATCGGTCGGGATCAGTGCCGCTTGGTATAAGCCGATCTTAACCCGATCTGTCATTTCATCGGAGAAGGGAAAGGACCGGGATACCGATGCAGGGGCAGGCCGAACGTCACGCGGTCCGGCAGCCGGCCTCGCGAAGCGGGGCAGGGGGGCACGGGACGATCCGTGCGCGCGTGCTGTACGCCGGCTTCCGGCTGTGCCTGATCGTCGCAGGGTTCGCCGGTACCGCGCTCGCCGGTTCGTTCTTCGCCGCTCCACCCTTGCGCGTCGCGATCGTGGCGGGCGCGGGCACCACGGCGCTGGCCCTCGTTTCCCTCACCATGCTCCGCCTCGCCCGCGGGCTGACCCGGGCGGTGCAGGCCGCCGGGGAGATCGCCGGACGGATCGCCCTCGACCCGGTTCCGCCGGCCGGGATCGCATCCACCGGCCTCGCGGATCTCGACGCCGTCGTCGTGACGACCGCCGCGCTCCGCACGGCCCGCGACGCCCTCGCCGGGGAGCAGGCTGCCGCCCGCAGCCGGGATCTGGCCGATCGCGTCGCGCGGCTCAACGCGGCGCTCGACACCCTGTCCCTGGGATTCCTGCTCTACGATGCCGACCATCGGCTGCTGCTGGTCAACCGGCGCTATCACGAGATCTACCGCCTGCCTCCGGGGGCCGTGACGCCCGGCATGCCGGCGCAGGAGGTGCTGCGCACCAATTTCCTGGCCGGCACCCATCCGGACCGCGACGAGGCCGAATGCATCGCCGAGGCCGGCGACTTGGTCGCAGGCGATGCCGCATCCATTCAAACCCAGCATCTCGCCGACGGCCGCATCGTCGCCGTGGAGATGCAGCGGATCGTCGGCGGCGGCTTCGTGGCGCTCTACGAGGAGGTGACCGAGCGCTGGAACGCCGAGGCCCGCATCGCCTACATGGCCCGGCACGACGCCGTGACCGACCTGCCCAACCGCGTGCTGCTGCGCGAGCGGGTCGAGGGCGCGATCACCCTGGCCCGGCACGAGACCGGCTTCGCCGTGCTCTGCCTCGACCTCGACAACTTCAAGCAGGTCAACGACACCCTCGGCCACGCGGTCGGCGACGAGCTTCTGCGGGCGGTGGCCCACCGCCTCAAGGCCTGCCTGCGCGCGGTCGATACCGTGGCGCGGCTCGGCGGTGACGAGTTCGCGATCATCCAGGCCGCGGTCGAGGGCCCGGAGGACGCCGCGACGCTGGCCCGGCGCATCCTCGACGTGGTCAGCGCGCCCTACGCCCTGACGCACCATTCGGTCATCGTCGGCGTCAGCATCGGCATCGCGCTGGCCCCCGGCGACGGGCTGGAATCCGAGCGGCTGATGCAATGCGCCGACGTCGCCCTCTACCGCGCCAAGGGCGACGGGCGCGGTGTGTTCCGGTTCTTCGAGGCGGAGATGGATGCCCGCCTCCAGGCCCGGCGCACCCTCGAACTCGACCTGCGCGCCGCCTTCGAAGCGAAGGCGTTCGACCTGCACTACCAGCCGATCTACGACCTCGCGCAGGAGCGCATCTGCGGCTTCGAGGCGCTGCTGCGCTGGACCCATCCGACCCGCGGCCGCGTCTCGCCCGCCGAGTTCGTGCCGCTCGCCGAGGAGATCGGCCTCATCGTCCCGCTGGGCGAGTGGGTGCTGCGCCGCGCCTGCCGCGAGGCCGCCGGCTGGCCCGACGGGCTGAAGGTCGCGGTCAACGTCTCGGCGGCGCAGTTCATCTCCTCCGGACTGATCGGAACGGTGAACGCGGCGCTCGCCGAGAGCGGCCTGCCCGCCCGCCGCCTCGAACTCGAGATCACCGAGAGCGTGCTCTTGGTGAACGGCAGCGCCACGGTGGCGATCCTGCACGGGCTGCGGGGCCTGGGCGTGCGCATCGCCATGGACGATTTCGGAACCGGCTACTCCTCGCTCAGCTACCTGCGCAGCTTCCCCTTCGACAAGATGAAGGTCGATCAGTCCTTCATCCGCGACCTCACGGTCGAGCAGGGCTCGGGCTTCATCGTGCGGGCGGTGATCAGCCTCGCCTCCAACCTCGGCATGACCACGACCGCGGAGGGCGTCGAGACGCCCGAGCAGCTCGCCCGCCTGCGCGAGGAGGGCTGCGACGAGGTGCAGGGCTACCTGTTCAGCCCGCCGGTGCCGGCGAGCGACCTGCCGGACCTTCTCGCGATCTGGAACGGGCGCGCGCGCCGCGCCGCCTGATTCAGGCGGCCTGCCGCGCGGAGGGAGCCCGCTCGCGCGAGACCTTGGCCACCGCCTCGCGCAGGGTCGTCAGGTCCGCTTCCGGCGCCATGCCGGCGGTGGCGAGGTGCCGACGGAAGGCGCGCGCCCCGGGCCGCCCGTTGAACAGGCCGAGCATGTGCCGGGTATGGGCGTGCAGCCGCAGGCCCCGGGCGAGCCCTTCGGCGATGGCGGGCTCCAGCGCCTCCACCGCGGCGAAGGCGTCGGCCGCCGGCGCAGGCTCGCCGAACAGCTCCGGATCGACGGCCAGCAGCAGCGCGGGGTCGGTGTAGGCGGCCCGGCCCATCATCACGCCGTCCACCTCGGCGAGCCGGGCCTTGGCGGCGGGAATGTCGGCGATCCCGCCATTGACCGCGATGGGCAGGTTCGGCCGGGCCGCCTTCAGTCGGGCGACGCGGCCGTAATCGAGGGGCGGTACGTCGCGGTTCTCCCGCGGCGACAGGCCCTTGAGCCAGGCCTTGCGCGCATGCACGACGAGCCCGTCGACGCCCGCCGCGACCGCAGCCTCGACCACCGCGTCCAGCGCCGTCTCGATGTCCTGATCGTCGACGCCCAGGCGGCACTTCACCGTCACCGGCACGGCGACCGCGGCCTTCATCGCCGCCACGCAATCGCCGACGAGGCCCGGCTCGCGCATCAGGCAGGCCCCGAAGCGGCCCTCCTGCACCCGGTCGGAGGGGCAGCCGACATTGAGGTTGATCTCGGCATAGCCGTAATCGGCCGCGATCCGTGCCGCCGCGGCGAGATCGTCCGGATCGGAGCCGCCGAGCTGCACCGCGACCGGTTGCTCGCCGGCATCGAAGCCGAGCAGCCGCTCCCGGTCCCCGTGCAGCACGGCGCCGGTGGTCACCATCTCGGTGTAGAGCCGGGCCCGGCGCGAGAGGATGCGGTGGAACGCCCGGCACTGCCGATCGGTCCAATCCATCATCGGTGCGACGCTGAAGCGCCACGCCTGCGCGGTGATGATCTGTCTGTCTTCGACCGTCACGTCCGGACCGATACGCTGCCATACCCGTTCCATGCCGGGCGCACGGCACACGCCTAGAATTTTAAGGAGGCGTCAGCAATGCCGGACGTCCTCGGCCGAACGAGGGGCGGCCCGGCGAACCGTGCGACATGCGCTGGTTCGCGCCGTTCTCAACGACTGTTCGACGGCTTTGAAGTGTCAGCGCCGCAGCCGGGTTTCCCTGTCGTCGGCCGCGATCACGGCATCGACGACCTGTTCGGCCAGGGCACGGGCGACATCGTGCGGCAGACGGCCGATGCCGGGCACTTGCCTGTTGCTGGCGTCGAGACGCGAGATCGCCGCGGTCACCGCTTTGACACGGTCTTCCCGGCTCGCCTGAACTTGCACGCAACGCTCCCTATGGCCGATCGGCCTTATGATCCGTCTTGCTCACGAATGTCTCGTGAGCGACACGATTAACTTATGATTTTCAATAGGTGGAATTCTGCTTTCCGACAAGGGCGGGACTCCCGACATGCGCGGAAAATTGCAGATTTGCACAGTGCCTTCTGCTGGGGACGCATCACCCGCAGCGGACGACGCTGCCGCCGCTTGAACCTTTGAGCCGATGTGTGCCGACGGCCGGGGTTGTCGAACGTCGTGCGGCGCTCCCGCGCAACGGGCGGAGCCCGCTTCTAAGGGCTCGGAGGGGTGTGCCCGTCGTGAAGCCTGCGATAGCTCTCGGCGAAGGCCACCGCCGCCTCTCGGGTCAGGCCGGTGACCACGAGGTTCGGTGCGGTGACGGCCCACAGGCCGTCGTCGTTCTGAAGGACGCTGATCTCGCTCACGACCTTCCCCGACGAGGATATCGTCGGGGAAACGGCTCTGTGGATCCTCTGTTCCGCGCCGCTGCATCGGCGATGTCCCGGTCTCGCTCGTTCCGCCTTTCGCTCGGGCGGTGGGCCGCAGCCGGGACGATCTGCGCTCCTGTCAGTGCTTGTGGTGGTGATCGTGCCCGCCCGCCCCGTGGGCATGCCCTTCGTGATCATGGCCCTCATGACGATGGCCGTGCTCATGATCGTGATGATGGTCCGGCTCGTGATGGGCGTGGGGCTCGTGACCGTGGCCGTGATGATGGTCGTGCCCGCAGCAACTGTGGTCGTGGGCGGCCTTTTCCGGCTTGAAGGCGCGGTTCACCGAGGTTGCCGTGCAGCCGGCCCCGCGCACCCGTTCGGCGGCGCCCGCCGGCACGTAGAGCACGTCCGCGCCGACCTCGGCGGGAACGTGCTCGCCGCCGAGTTGCCAGGCGAGGCGCATCAGGCGGGCCGGGTTGCCGGAGCGAACCTCCAGCAGCGCTTCCTCCGCCGCACGCACGCCCACGAGGCGCCCGTCGTCGAGCTTGAGCGCGTCGCCGTCCTCCAGGCCCGCGGCACGGTCCAGGGCGAGGTCGATCGCGACGCCTCCGGCCGTGGTCAGGTGGGCGTGCGCCTGTCCCCGGGCGGCGTGGTCGAGGGTCACCGTGTCGACGACGAGATCGGGCCGGACGGCGGCCTTGCGGACGATCAGGCTGGCTCTGGGCATGGGGATCCTCGGTGGGCGGGCCGGAACTCGGCGAATTTGCAACAGGCGCGCCTGAGATGGCAGGCGCCGGGCGAAATGTCATGCCCCGATGCAACCCGCCCTAATCTTGGCCGTTTCATGTGCCGTCGATGACCGCCGGTGAAAACCGAGGCCGTTCGGTGCTCCGCGCCGGCAGAAGGCCCGATCGCCGATGCACAAGGGAGTTCGGACCACCATGAAGAGACTGATTGCCGCCGCCCTCGCGGGCAGCCTCGCGCTCTCGCTCGGCGCCTGCAACACGCCCCAGGACCGGGCTCTGGGCGGGGGCGCCCTCGGTGCCGGCCTCGGTGCCGCGGTCGGCGGCCTCGCCACGGGCCGGGCCGGCGGCGCGCTCGCCGGTGCCGCGATCGGCGGCGCGGGCGGTGCCATCGCCGGCGCCGCGACGGCGCCGCGCTGCCCCTACGGCACCTTCCGCGACGAGTACGGCAACGTCTACTGCCGCTGATCGCGACGCAGAGCTGGCAGCGAAGGGCCGGGGCGGTTGCCCCGGCCCTTCGCTTTTGCGGCCCGGGATCGGGCTTGCGCCGCACCGCGCTTTGCGGCGTTAAAACCGCGACGGGCGATCCCGCCCGCGGATGCCGGAACCCCCCTTGCCCCCGTTCGACCCCTTCCATCCCGATCACCCGGCCCGAGGCGACTCCCGATGAGCACCGGCCTGTGGGGCAAGATCGGCGGGGCCGGGATCGGCGTGCTGGTCGGCGGTCCGATCGGGGCGCTGATCGGCGGGGTGGCCGGCCATTTCCTCGTCGATCGTGCGGGCGCGCCGTTCGGGCCGACGCCCCGGGACGTGGTGTTCACCACCGGCCTCGTGGCGCTGGCGGCCAAGATGGCGAAGTCCGACGGCGTCGTCACCGAGTCGGAGGTCCAGGCCTTCGGCCGGGTGGTGCAGGTCGAGCCCGAGGCGCGTGCGAGCGTGCAGCGCCTGTTCGACCTCGCCAAGGCGACCACCGACGGCTTCGAGGCCTATGCCGGCCAGCTCGCTTCGACCTTCGGCGGCGAGCCCGCGCTGCTCGAGGACGTGCTCGACGGCCTGTTCCACATCGCCACCGCCGACGGGGCGATCCACGAGGGGGAGGAGCGCTACCTGCGCGCGGTGGCCGGCATCTTCGGCCTCGACGAGACCGCCTTCCGCCGGATCGCCGCCCGGCACGTGCGGCTCGCCGACGATCCCTACCTCGTGCTCGGCCTCGACGCGTCGGCCGATGCGGCGGCGCTCAAGGCGCGGTACCGGCGGCTGGTGGCCGAGAACCATCCCGACCGGGCGCTCGCCCGCGGCCTGCCGCCGGAGGCGGTGGCCATCGCGACGCGACGGCTGGCCGCCATCAACGCCGCCTGGGACCGGATCGCCGCCGAGCGGGGGCCGTGACGTGAGCTTCGTGCCCGACAGCCCGCTCGCGGCCGCCGTCGTCGCCTCGCCCAACCGCGGCGTGCGGGCCGCGGGCGGCCTCGACATGCTGATCCTGCACTACACCGGCATGCCGACGGCGAAAGCGGCGCTGGAGCGCCTGTGCGATCCGGCCGCGGAGGTCTCGGCCCATTACTTCGTCTTCGAGGACGGGCACATCGTGCAGATGGTGCCGGAGGCCGACCGGGCCTGGCATGCGGGGGCGGGGGCCTGGGCGGGGGCGCGCGACATCAATTCCCGCTCCATCGGCATCGAGATCGCCCATCCCGGCCATGCCGGCGGCCTGCCGCCCTACCCTGAGGCGCAGGTCGCGGCGGTGACGGCGCTCGCCCGCGACATCGTCGTCCGGCGTGCGATCCCCGCGCCGCGGGTGCTCGCCCATTCCGACGTGGCGCCCGCCCGCAAGGAGGATCCGGGCGAGGTCTTTCCCTGGGAGCGACTGGCGCGGGCCGGCGTCGGGCACTGGGTGCCGCCGGCACCGGTGCGCGACGGACGCTTCCTCGCCACGGGCGACACCGGAGAGCCGGTCGAGGCGCTCCAGGCGATGCTCGCCCTCTACGGCTACGACCAGCCGGTCACCGGTGAGTTCGACGCGGCGATGTATGCGGTCGTCACCGCCTTCCAGCGCCATTTCCGGCCGGCCCGGATCGACGGCGTGGCCGATTCCTCCACCATCACCACCCTGCGCGACCTGATCGCCGCCAAGCCGGCCCGAGACACGCCGGCCCGAGACGCGTCGGCCTGAGACGCGCCGGCCCGAATTTCGGAAAGAAACCCGGCCGCCCCGCGTTTCGCCGCCGCCACCATCGGCCGGGGAAAGCGCGCGTTCCGTCCCTTCCATGTTCGTGTTCCACTGGATCGTCGGCGTCCTGGTCGGGGCGGTGCTGCTCGCCGCCCTGGCCCGGCGCCTGCGCGCGCCCTATCCCGCCTTCCTGGCGCTCGGCGGCGTCGGCCTCGCCTTCGTGCCGGGCGTGCCGAGCCTCAGCCTCGACCCGGATCTGGCGCTCGCCCTGTTCCTCGCGCCCGTGCTGATGGATGCCGGCTACAGCACCTCGCTGCGCGACCTCAGGCGCAATGCGCGCCCGATCGCCGGGCTCGCCGTCGGCGCCGTGGCGGCCACGACGGCGGCGGTCGCGGCGGTCGCGATGTGGCTCGTGCCGGACATGCCGCTCTCCGCCGCGATCGTGCTCGGCGCGATCGTGGCCCCGCCGGACGCGGTGGCGGCCCTCTCGGTGCTCGGCCACGTCTCCCTGCCGCACCGCCTCGCCACCATCCTGCGCGGCGAGAGCCTGCTGAACGATGCCGCCTCGCTGCTGATCTACCGGCTCGGCGTGGCGGCGGCGGTCACCGGCCATTTCTCCCTCTCCGAGGTGGCGCCGACCTTCCTGATCGGCGTCGTCGGCAGCCTCGTGGCCGGGCCGCTCGCCGCGCTCGCCTACCTGCGGATCATGCGCCGCGTCGAGGAGCCGTCCAGCGCGATCGTGCTGCAATTCGCCGCCGCCTTCGGTCTCTGGATCGTGGCCGAGGCGGCGGAACTGTCCGGCGTGCTGACGGTGGTGAGCTTCGCCATCACCGTGGCCCGCCGCGCCCCGGGCCAGACCCCGCCGCGGCTGCGGGTGATCTCGAACGCGGTCTGGGAGACGGCGATCTTCGTGCTGAACGTGCTCGCCTTCGTGCTGATCGGCGAGCAGATCGGCCCGGTCCTGGAGCGGATGACCCCGGAGCAGGAATTCGCCTGCGCCGCCGTCGCCGCGGCCGTGGTGGCGACCGTGATCCTGATGCGCATCGCCTGGGTGCTGCCGGCGAGCGCCGTCCGCCGCCTCGGCTTCGGCGGCCCGCGAGCCTCGGGCGAGGCGTCTTCGACCGGCGATCTCGGCCTCGGTGCCGGCTTCGCCGTCGCGTGGTCGGGCATGCGCGGCCTCGTCACCATCGCCACGGCGCTGGCCCTGCCCGAAGGCGGGCCCGGCGGGGCCGAGTTTCCCTATCGCGACCTGATCGTGCTCACCGCCTTCTGCGTGGTGATCGGCACCCTGGTCGTCCAGGGTCTGACCCTGCGCCCGATCCTGGGCCGCCTCGGGCTGGAGGACGCCGACCCGGTCGGACGCGAGGTCGGCCGGGCGCGGGCCGAGGCCTACGGGGCCGCGGCGGACACCCTGAAGGGCGAGGACTCGGAGGCGGCCGATGCCCTGCGCCGGGAGTTCCACGCCGCCCTGGCCGAGGCCGAGGCCCACGAGGAGGGGCTCGCCCCGGAAGGCCTGCCGACCGACGCGCCGCGCCGCCGCGCGATCCGCGCCGCGCGCGACCGGCTCCTCGCCCTGCGCCGGAGCGGCCGCATCGGCGACGACGCCTACTTCGTGCTGGAGGAGGAACTCGATTGGGCGGAACTCAACGCGACGCCGCGGGAAGAAGCGTGACTGGCAAAAGGTCGTATCGGGTTCGATTCTTTTGAAGGTCTATCGTTTTCACGAAGATATGATGTTCGGACAATTCCATCGATGTGATATCATGACGGCAATATGTTGATTTTGAAATGGTGAAATGATTTGTTGTCGTTCGGACATTTGTCAAAATTATATATTTGATGTGCAATTGATAACAAATACAACTTCTGTTATCATTGCAATTCGGGGATGAATGCAGATGGCAGAGGCGAAATTTGATCCGGATCGTCGAGAAGAACTGTGCATGACAGATCGCCTCAGCACAAATTCGCAGTCGGAGCCGTCCCGGGCGCGCTAAAGCTCGCGAGACCGGGGCGCCGATGGCCGAGGACGGTCGCCAGGATCGCACCGGGAGCATCCGCAGCTTGACTCGCCCCATCACGGCGTGGGCCCCGCGCCGCGCCCGTGATCCCTCATGATCCCCGCTCGCGCGAAGGCGAGCCGAAGCCCGATGCCGAGATCGATGGTCGTGCCGTCTGCCAAGCGCCCGTTCGAGGGCGTGCCGAAGAGAACGCTGGAGCGTCGTCCTGGATATCGGATCCAGGGCGCGGCTCTCGGTGCGAGCCGCTTCGAACGGCGGAGCGTCGGCCCTTCGGCGGCGCGCCCGTGCTGACGATCGCGAGCGCCGTCTGCCTCGCCGCGGGTGTCGGGCTGGCGGCCCGGGCGCACCGGTTCGGCGAGCGGACGGCGCTGGCCGAGACCCTGGGCGGCGCCCTGCTGATCCTCGGCCTCGCCCTGATCGGCGTCGGGCTGCGGGTGTTCCGTTGAGGTTCCTTCGGAGGACGCCGCCGGCTTTCGGACAAACGGCGTCGTGTCGGACGGTCCTCAGGCGCCGGCGCTTCGGCGGGCGGCGAGCCGCGCCTCGATCGCATCCCAGACCGAGACCGCGAGGTCGGGACCGCCGAGCCGCTTGATCGTGCGGATGCCGGTGGGCGAGGTCACGTTGATCTCGGTGAGATGCCCGTCGATCACGTCGATGCCGACGAGGATCAGGCCCCGGCGCCGCAGCTCCGGACCGATCGTCGCGCAGATCTCGCGCTCGCGCTCCGTCAGTTCGGAGGCCCCGGCCGCGCCGCCGCGCACCATGTTGGAGCGGATGTCGCCCTTGGCCGGCACCCGGTTGATCGCCCCCATCGGCTCGCCGTCGACGAGGATGATGCGCTTGTCGCCCTCGGTGATCTTCTCGAGGAAGCGCTGCACCACCCACTGCTCGCGGAAGGTCGCGGAGAACAGGTCGAACATCGAGCCGAAATTCGGGTCCTCCTGCGAGACCCGGAACACCGCCGCGCCGCCGTGCCCGTGCAGCGGCTTCATGGCGATGGTGCCGTGCTCGGCCCGGAACGCCTCGATCTCCGCCCGGTCGCGGGAGATCAGGGTCGGCGGCATCAGTTCGGGGAAGTCGAGGACGAACAGCTTTTCGGGCGCGTTGCGCACCTCGGCCGGATCGTTGACCACCAGCGTGCGACCGGCGATCTTCTCCAGCATGTGGGTGGCCGTGACGTAGGCCATGTCGAAGGGCGGGTCCTGGCGCATCAGCACCACGTCGACCCCTGCGAGGTCGATGCGCTCGGGCGGCGCCAGGGCGGCGTGCGCGCCCTCGACGTCCTGCACGCTCACCGGTGCGGCGCAGGCCGTCACCAGCCGGCCCTGCATCGACAGGCGGTCGGGGGTGTAGGTGTAGAGGCTGTGCCCCCGCGCCTGCGCTTCCAGCATCAGGGCGAAGGTGGTGTCGCCCGCGATGCGGATCGACTGGATCGGGTCCATCTGGACCGCGACGGTCAACGCCATGCTCGTCCCCAGGTCTGCGGAGCGCCTGCCGCCGGGAAGGGGGGGCGGGACCGATCGCCCGCCCGCCCCTTCGAGGATGATGGGCCGCGCTGCGGCCTCAGCGCTGTCCGCGCGGCTGCGAGGCGCCGCCGGTGCGCCGGTCGTAATCGCCGATCGCGGCCTTGCACTCCGGCGAGAGGCGCGGGCGGTTGCGGGTCATGCAGGCCTCGGCGTCCGGGCTGTTCGGATCGACGCCGGCGCAGAGCCGGAAATAGTCGTTGGCGCAGCCGAGCTGCAGCCCCTGGTCCTCGCGCTGGGCCTGGGCCGGGCTCGCCGCCGCCAGGGCGAGCAGGACGAGGGGAGTCAGTCTCAGGGCGGCGGACAGGCCGCGCACCGGGCCGCCAAATCGTGAGAAGTCCGGACGCATCCTGCCTTGTCCTTCGCTCGATCCAAGTTGGGTTGGCACCGCATATCGGTCCTCCCCCCGTGTTAGCAAGCGCAGCATGCCGCCGCCGTCCTGCGCGCGGTCCCGCGCCGGCCGGCTCCGCTTCCGCGTCCCGCGAAAAGAAAAGGCCCCGCGGCGATCGTTCGCGCGGGGCCGAAGTCAAGGGAGGAAACGCCCGCCATGGGCAGGGGCAGCCAAGCAAGGAGTGTGCCGGATGGCGGGGCGCGTGCCGCGACGGCCGCATTCCCGCCGGATCGCGCGGAAGCGGCCGGCTTCGCAACAGTCCGTTAACCACGTCGTGCTGAGCTTGCGGCCAGATCGCTCGGCCGGGGCGGGCCCGTCCCGCGCCGGCTCGTCCCGCAGAGACCCAAAGGGCGGGCGCCGGCCGCCACAGACACCGACGGGACGAGGTCCATGACCCCTTCGAAGCCCATGACCCCTTCGAACACGAATTCGCCAAAGACCTGTCTGGCTTCGCCCTCGCTCGAACGGGCGGCGCCGGCTCACCGGGAGGGCGGCCCGGCGGGCTCCGTCGTGCCCTTCGTCACAGGCGCCCCCCGCCGCTTCCGCCGCGGGGCGGACGATGCCCCGCGCGGCCGGATCCTGCTGTTCACGGGGGTGCGCTACGAGCGGCTGCCGGAGGCGGAGACCGCCCCGGTTCCGAAGCGCTGCCGCTCGTGAGGCGGATCGGGCCTCGCGTTCTCGCGCCCCTTCTGGTGCCGCTGCTGCTGGCGGCCTGTGCACAGGAGGGCGATTTCGGGCGTCCGGCGCGCAGCGCCTGGAACGGGCTCGTCGAGACCACGGGAACGCTGGCCGCCCGCGAGCGCGGCGAACCCGCCTCGGCCTCTCCGCTCACCGACGACGAGGCGACCCTGCGCGACCGTGCGTGGCGCTTCCTGATGCCGGCGGACGGCCGCGCCGCCTTCGAGGATGCGCTGGCCAACCTCACCCGCGCCCGGGTGCTGCCGCCGGATTGGCGGCGCGACGCCGTGCCGGCCTATCACGAAGGTTTGATCTCGGAGGCCTTCCGTTCCCCGGTCTCGCGCTACCGCCGGCTGTCCGACGACGCGGTCGCCGACGGCCGCCTGATCCCGCCCTTCGCGGCGCTGGCCGGACGGGTCTTCGCGGCGGACGGGGTGCGCCTGCGCGCGCTGCCCTTCTCCGAAAGCCTCGACGATGGGGATGTGCGGCAGGCGGCGATGCGGGTCGCGGAGAACCGCTGCCTCGTCGCCTGGGTGCGGCTGGAGACGAGCCTGCGCATCGCCCGCTACCGCTACGCGCTCGAACATTTTCTGGCCGAGATGCCCGGCCGCGAGGCCGCGTCCGCCGAGCAGGCGCTCGCCTTCCTCGAAGGCCGGCGGGCGCTGTTCGACCCGCTGCTGCCGGCCGACGCCTCCGCGCGCTGCGGGCTCACCGAACCGCCGGCGCAGGCGGTGCTGGCCGCGCCGGTGGTGGCCAAATATTAGAGCATCGTCCCGAAAGGTGGCCTCCGGCTTTCGGAAAAAAGACGATGCGCGGGGGCCGGGTTCGAGGCACGCCCCTTTTCCGGTGCTCCGAACACAGGGCGGTTGAACACCCATGCGAACCATCGTCTACGCGGATGGCGGCTGCGACCCCAATCCCGGCCCCGGCGGCTGGGGGGCGGTGATCCAGGACCCCACCGGCACGATCGAGCTGCACGGCGGCGAGCGCGCCACCACCAACAACCGCATGGAACTGACCGCGGCGATCCGCGCCCTGGAGCATTTTCCCGAGGGCGCGGCGATCGAGATGCGCTGCGACAGCCAGTACGTGGTGAAGTCGGTCACCGAGTGGATGCGCGGCTGGAAGGCGCGCGGCTGGCGCACCGCCACGGGGCCGGTGAAGAACATCGACCTGATGCAGCGCCTCGATGCGCTCGCGAGCGCCCGCGACGTGCGCTGGACCTGGGTGCGGGGCCATGCCGGCGAGGCCGGCAACGAGCGCGCCGACCGCCTCGCGGCCCTCGGCCGCCGGGAAGCGCTCGGCCAGCCGGTCCTGCCGCCGGCCGATCCGGCGCCCGCCGCGCCGGGCCGGCAGGCGGAGACGGTGCAGGTGGCGCTCGGCGCCGACCTCGCCACGGCGGTCTCGCGGGCGGCGGGCCGCGCCGGCATGACGCCCCAGGCCTATCTGGAGGACGCGGTGCGGCTGGCGCTCGAACTCAAGCCGCCGGGCATCGCCCGCGTGCGCGCCGAACTGCAGCGGAAGGCCTCCTGACGCGGAAGAGGAGGGACCGGCCGTGGACCCCGCCTTCTTCGACCGGCCCGCCGCGACGGTCGCCGCCGACCTGATCGGCCGCACCCTGCTCGTGGACGGCGTCGGGGGCACCCTCGTCGAGACCGAGGCCTACGACCGGACCGACCCGGCCTCCCACAGCTTCGGCGGGCCGACGCGGCGCAACGCCAGCATGTTCGGGCCGCCGGGACGCGCCTACGTCTACCGCTCCTACGGCCTGCACTGGTGCCTCAACCTCGTCTGCGAGACCGGCAGCGCCGTGCTCCTGCGGGCGCTGGCGCCGAGCGAGGGCTTGGCGGGGATGCGCGCCCGCCGCGGGCTCGACGCGCCGCGCCTGCTCTGCGCGGGGCCGGGCCGGCTCGCCCAGGCGCTCGGCATCGACCTGTCGCATGACGGCCTGCCCCTCGACCGGGCGCCCTTCGCCTGGGGTGCGCCGGAGGCGCCGGTCCCGGTCGCGGCCACGACCCGCATCGGCATCACCCGCGGCGCCGAGACGCCCTGGCGCTTCCTCGTGCCCGGCTCGCCCTATCTCAGCCGGCCGCTGCCGCGGAAGGCGCCGCGATAGGGACGGCTCATACCGAGTTGCAGGGAATCCGACCGATGGTCGGATTCCCTGCGTCCGGCGGACGCCCGCCGCCGCGCCTTCGCGCGGGCAACCGGCGATGAGCCGGGATCATCGCCGGTTGGTATCACGTCTCGGCCAGCCCCTCGCTCGACTCGGACGGCGAGCGCCCGTGCGGGGTGCCGAGATACTCTTCCGAGCGCATCTCGATCAGCCGGGAGGCGGTGCGTTCGAACTCGAAGGCCTCGCGGCCCTGCGCCGCGGTGTAGAGGCCGGTCGGCTCGGCCTCGGCCGAGGCGACGAGCTTCACATGCGCGTCGTAGAGCGTGTCGACCAGGGTGATGAAGCGCTTGGCCTCGTTGCGCTCGGCCTCGCCCATCACCGGAATGCCGGAGACGATCAGCGTGTGGTAGGCGTCGGCCAGCGCCATGTAGTCCGACGCGCCGAGCGGGCGGCGGCAGAGATCGTCGAAGCCGAAGCGGGCCACGCCGCCCGCCTCCTCCGGCACCGGCACCGCGCGGCCCTTCACCTTGACCGCGCCCGGCGTGCCCCTGGCCCGGCCGGTCAGCGCCTTGAAGGCGGCGTCGAGCGCGGCCTGCGCCGCCGCGTCCGCCGGGACATGGTAGACCGAGGAACCGCCGAGCTTCTCCAGGCGGAAATCGGTGCGGGAATCGAGGCGCAGCACCTCGACCCGCTCCTTCAGCTCCGCCACGAAGGGCAGGAACAGGGCGCGGTTGAGGCCGCCCTCGTAGAGCCGGTCGGGCTCGACGTTCGAGGTCGCCACCACCGTCACGCCGCGCTTGAACAGCGCCCCGAACAGGCGCCCGAGGATCATCGCGTCGGCGATGTCGGTCACCGTGAACTCGTCGAAGCAGAGCAGCGTCGCCTCCGCCGCAAGGGCGTCCGCCACCGGCGGAATCGGGTCGTCGCCCTTGGCCTCGCCGCGCTTGAGCGCCTGCCGGTGGGCGTGGATGCGCTCGTGCGCGTCGGCGAGGAAGCCGTGGAAATGCACCCGGCGCTTCGGGCCCGGCGCAGCCTCGTGGAACAGGTCCATCAGCATGGTCTTGCCGCGGCCGACCGAGCCCCAGATGTAGAGCCCCTTCGGTGGTCCGGCATCGTCGTCCTTGCGGCCGAACAGCCAGCCGAGCGCGCTCCCCTTCTTCGCCCGGCGGCGGCGCTCCAGGTTCTGCACCAGCCGGTCGAGGGCCTGGACGAGGCGGATCTGCGCCGGATCGCGCTCGATCGCGCCCGAGGCCGCCAGGGCGTCGTAGCGTTCGCGGACCGGGCCGGGTGAGACGGCACCGGCGCGGGCATGGTCGGAGGGGGCGTGCGAGGGGGTTTGCGAGGGGGTTTGGCTGTCGGGCATCCCGGCCGATCGCTTGCTTGTCGGGGGCTCTCCGGGCGAGCGAACCTGCGGAGGCGGCGGACGATTGCGTGCGCCCCTGCTCTGCCGCGCCGCGGCACGGGGATCAAGCCGGCAGAGGTGACGGGACGTTGCGGGCGCTCGGCGAACTGCGCCCGTTCGGGCCGGGGCGGAGCGAACGGCCTTGCGCGGAAGCCGCGCTCGCGCTCAGGCAGCCTCGTCCGGCCAAGCGACGATGCGCTCGACCAGTTCGTCGTCGGAAAACTCTTCCTCGTTGCCGGCGACCCGCCCGCGCACGGAAATCCCGGCCTCGTGGACGCTCGCCTTGCGGCCGGTCTTCAGTGGGTGCCACGCCGGCAGGTCGCGTCCCTCGCGCACGAGGCGGTAGGCGCAGGTCGGCGGCAGCCAGGGGATGGTGCGCACCGCCTCCGGGGTCAGCCGCACGCAGTCCGGCACCCGCTTGGCGCGGTTGCGGTAGTCGCGGCAGCGGCAGGCATGGGCGTCGAGCAGGGTGCAGCCGACATCGGTGTGGTGGATCTCGCCGGTATCGTCGTCTTCGAGCTTGAGCAGGCAGCAGCGGCCGCAGCCGTCGCACAGGCTCTCCCACTCCGCCGGGCCCATCGCCTCCAGGCTTTTCACGCGCCAGAACGGCTCTTCGCCGCGCTCGGCCAGATCGTCGGCCATGTCTGGCGCCTCGCTCGCCTTCATCGTGTCGTCCCGGATCGGGACGGCCCTCCTGCGGCACGGGGGCCTCGGGAGCAAGCGCGGCCGGGACGATCCCAGGGCTGCGAACGCGGGTGGATTCCGGGCTCCGCCATGGGACGGAGCCATGAGACGGTGTCATGGGACGGTCGCCATCCGCCCGCCGGAATCGGCGTCCATCGTCCTTAAGGTTAATCACAGGTCGGCGCGGAGATCAGGGGACGGCGGCCCGCGCCTCGCGTTCCTTAACGAAAGCGAAAGCTCGCGGCCCGGGCCGTGTCCTGATACAGAACGTGTCGGGGCGTCGTTGTCCGGACCACCGCTCCGCGCCGCCCCGGACAACGCCGAGAGAAACCGGAACACGCCGTGCGCCTGCCCAGCCTCAAGACGCTGACGACACGGATCGGCCGCGCGGCTCTGGCCTTCGATGCCTGGGTCAATGCGAGCCTCTACGAGGGCGGCCACTCCACCACCGAGGCCTACGAGCGCTTCCAGGCGCGGATGCAGGCCTTCTCGTTCCGCGGCTGGAAGCGGTTCGTCCTCGATCTCACCAGCGAGGGCGTGACCCTCGGCGCCGGGGGGGCGCTGCTGCTGCTGTTCCTGGCCCAGCCCGCCTTCAACCTCACCAGCGACAACTGGCTGAAGGCGCAGGATCTCGCCGTCACCTTCCTCGACCGCTACGGCACCGAGGTCGGGCGGCGCGGCATCAAGCACGACGACTCGCTCAAGTTCGACGACTTCCCCGAACTGATGATCAAGGCGCTGCTCTCCACCGAGGATCGGCGCTTCTACGAGCACTGGGGCATCGACCCGATCGGCACGGCCCGCGCGCTGGTCTCGAACTCGTCAGGCAAGGGCAACGTGCAGGGCGGCTCGACCCTCACGCAGCAGCTCGCCAAGAACCTGTTCCTGTCGAACGAGCGCTCGCTGGAGCGCAAGGTGAACGAGGCGTTCCTCGCCTTCTGGCTCGAAGCGCACCTGACCAAGAACCAGATCCTCAAGCTCTATCTCGACCGCGCCTACATGGGCGGCGGCACCTTCGGCGCGGTGGCGGCGGCGGATTACTATTTCGGCAAGCGGCTGCAGGACATCACGCTGGCGGAGGCGGCGATGCTCGCGGGCCTGTTCAAGGCGCCGACCAAGTACTCGCCCAACGTCAACCTGCCCGCCGCCCGCGGCCGGGCGGTCGACGTGCTGCACAACATGGTCGAAGCGGGCTTCGTCACCGAGGGGCAGATCCAGACGGCCTTGCGCAACCCGGCGACCCCGGTGACCCGGACCAAGGACATCACCGCCGACTACTATCTCGACTGGGCCTTCGGCGAGGTGAAGCGGATGGCCGATGCGGGCAAGCTCCGCAACGACCGGGTGCTCACCGTCAAGACGCCGCTCGACCTCTCGATCCAGCGCTCGGCCGACCAGGCGGTGGAGAACACGCTGCGGCGCTTCGGCGACCAGTACGACGTGGACGAGGCCGGCGTGGTGATCCTCGATCCCGACGGGGCCCTGCGGGCCATGGTCGGCGGTGCCGATTACGGCGAGAGCCAGTTCAACCGCGCCACCGACGCGCTGCGCCAGCCCGGCTCCTCGTTCAAGCCTTACGTCTACGCCGCGGCGCTCGCCTCGGGTCTGTTCAAGCCGGACACGCCGGTGGTGGATTCGCCGGTCTGCGTCGGCAACTGGTGCCCGCAGAATTACGGCCGCTCCTATTCCGGCCGCCAGCCGATGTGGCTCGCGGTGGCGAAGTCGATCAACACGATTCCGATCAAGGTCACGACCGCCATCGGCAAGGGGATGGGCATCACCCACGAGTGGAACGCCGCCAAGGCGGGCCGCGCCAAGGTCATCGGGCTCGCCAAGGCGATGGGCGTGACGACGCCGCTCACCGACACGCCCTCCCTGCCGATCGGCTCCACCGAGGTGACGGTGATGGACCAGGCGGCGGGCTTCGCCGTGTTCGCCAACGGCGGGCGGGTCGCCAAGCCCTACGTCGCCACCGAGGTGCGCAATTCCAGCGGCGAGGTGATCTACCGCCACGCCGACGAGAAACCGGTCCAGGTGCTCTCGTCGCAGGTGACGGCGGACATGAACTACATGCTCAACAAGGTCGTCGAGGAGGGCACCGCGCGAAAGGCCCAGATCGAGGGCGTGAAGGTCGCGGGCAAGACCGGCACCACCAACGGCTACCGCGACGCGTGGTTCGTCGGCTACACCGGCAATTATGTCGGCGCCGTCTGGTACGGCAACGACGACCACAGCCCGACCAACAAGATGACCGGCGGTTCGCTCCCCGCGATGACGTGGCACGAGATCATGGCCCCGGCCCACCAGGGCATCGAGTTGAAGCCGATGCCCGGACTCAACGACCGCAAGGGCGCGCCGCAGGCCGCCCAGGCCCAGGCCGACGGCGCGGCGGCGGCGAGCACCGGCGGCCGGCTCTCGCGCCGCTCCTTCGAGGTCCTGTCGAGCCTCAACGGCCTGTTCCGCACCGTCGAGACCAGCCGATCCGCCGCCAAACCCGACCCGGCCCGGTCCGGCGCCGTCGCCCCGGACCGGATGCGGGCGCCCGGCCTCGCCCCCGTCGACGTCGCCGAGGGCGCGCGCGTCTCCGGCGGCTTCGGGACGCCCTGAGGCCGGCTGCCATGGCGATGTCGAGCGGTATCGGCCCGGCGGGCGGCACCCCTGCGCGCGAAGGATTCGTGCCCGAAGGAAACGGTTCCGCGCGCCTGCGCCGCCTTGCGCGAGGGGCCGCCTCGCGCAGTTCCCGGGTCGGGCTGTTCGTCTATGCGCTGACGCTCGGCGGCCTGCTCGGGCTCGCCAGCGCCGACTACGCCACCAGCGGCGGCTATCCCTTCGGCGGCACGCGCATCGGAAGCTGGACCGCGTGGCCGCGGGCGGGCTCGCTCGATTCCGACCCTTACACCCGCGCCGTCAACGCGCGGCGCGGCGACATCCCGCTCGCGGTCGGCGAGGGCATGCTGCTCACAGCAGCCGACGACGACGCCGGGCGCACCCTCGATGCCACCTGCACCTACCGGCTGGCCGGGGTCACGCCCCCCGCCCGGGCCTGGACCATCACCGTGACGGGCCGCGGCGCCCCGGAGCCGGGCCGGGAGCCGGTGCGGATGGGCTTCACCTCGACCGAGATCCTGCGCGAGCCCGACGGCCGCTTCGCGATCCTGCTCGGCCCCGAGGTGCAGCCGGGCAACTGGCTGCCGATGCCGCGGCCGAGCGGGCCGGTGCGGCTGGCGCTGCGCCTCTACGACACGCCGGTGGCGGCCAGTGTCGGCTCGCTCGACCGCGACAGCCTGCCCGCGATCGAGCGCACGGGGTGCGGCTCATGAGCCGGAGCGCGTTTCTGCTCGCCACCGCCTGCGGCCTCGTCATCGCCGGGATCGTCCACATCGCCACGGTGCTGGCGATCCCGCGCTTCTCGGAAGGGGATGCCTTCACCCGCGCCCGGGCGAGCGAGACCCTCGATCACCCCTTGCGCATCCACGGGCTCGCCGGCGCGCCCGCGGCGAACGGGGAATGGCTGCCGAACCCCGATCCGGGGGTCTCGGTCGGCGTCTGCTCCTACGATCTCGACGACGGGCCGATGCGCGTCTCGGCCCAGGCCGGTTCGCTGATGCTCTCGGTCTCGATGCACAGCCGCCGCGGCGCCTTCTACGCGGTGACCGATCAGGCGGCGGTGCGCGGCGGCCTCGACCTCGTGGTGATGACCCGCGCCCAGTACGACGAGGCGCTCGCCAACGACGTGGCCGGCGAGATCAACCGCGACGTGCGCATCGTCGCCCCGGCCCGGCGCGGCTTCGCCGTGGTCCGCGTGATCGCCGCGCTCCCCAGCGAGCGCGCCCTGGCGGACGCGGCGGTGCAGGCGGTCTCCTGCACCATCGACAGCCCGGCCGAGCCGACCGGGGAGGGGGACAAGGGCTGAGAGCCTGTTCGACTGCGGTGATCCCATCTCGCCCCTCAGGCTGAAGGTGGGGATGGGAGCCATGGCTTTCCGCTCGCCTTGCCGTTGCCTGGCGAAGACACGTCGGCCGTCAAACAGGCTCTGATACCGTTTCCGATTGATCGCTTCGGGCTTGGGCCCCCTCCGTCATCGCGAGCGGCCGCGAAGCGATCCAGGGCGCGACCTGTCCGGAAAGTTCGCGCCCTGGATCGCCACGGCTTCGCCTCGCGATGACGCAGGAGAGGCCGAAGTCAGCAACCGGATATCGTATCATACCAAGCGGCGATGAGGATCACGCATCGTCGGCTGCCCCCGCGACCGCGGGGCGGCGATCATCCGCCGGATGCGCCGATCCCGACCATCGGTCCGGATCGGCGCCGCTTGGTATGAGAGGGGCGTGCGAAAAGCCCTCCCCTCCGCGGGGGAGGATGCCTCGCGGATGCGAGGCGGGAGAGGGACCTGCTCAGGTCCATCCGGAAGCGGCGCCCCCTTGCCCGACCCCTTCGGGAGCCACCCTCTCCCGCGGAGGGGAGGGGGGCGCCGGGCTCCATCCCCGAAACTCCAAAGTCTCGCCGCGCCGCGATAGAATGCGCGAGGACGGCGGGCTCGCCGCCCGTGCAGAAGACCTGCCCCCGGACCTGCCGCGCCCATGGACCGTACCGAATTCTGGCTCGCCGGGGCGATCGTCCTGATCGCTCTGATCCTGTCCGCCTTCTTCGCCGGGGCGGAGACCGCCTACACCGCCGCCTCGCGGGCGCGGATGCTGTCCCTGGAGACCGGCGGCAGCCGCCGGGCGGCCCTGGTCAACCGCATCCTCGATGACCGCGAGCGCTTCATCGGCGCCATGCTGATCGGCTACAACGTGGTGGCGATCGGAGCCTCGGCCTTCACCGCCGCGGTGCTCACGAGCCTGTTCGGCCGGGAAGGCGTGCTCTACGCCACCGCCGCGACCTCGGTGCTCGTCATCGTCTTCGCGCAGGTGCTGCCGAAGATCCTGTCGATCAACAATCCCGACCGGATCGCCCTGGCCTCGGCCCGGCCGGTGGCCTACGCGGTCGGCATCCTGGGCCCGCCGGCGCTGGCGGTGGAGGGGCTGGTGCGGGCCATGCTGCGCCCGCTCGGTCTCTCCATCGATGCCGGCCGCTCGATCCTGACGCCGCGGGAGGAGATCCGCGGCCAGGTCGCCCTGCTGCACCGCGAGGGCGGGGTCGAGAAGTCCGACCGCGACATGCTGGGCGGGCTGCTCGACCTCGACGAGCTGACCGTCTCCGAGGTGATGGTCCACCGCACCAAGATGCGCACCATCGACGCGAGCCTGCCGCCCGAGGAGATCGTGCGCGCTGTGCTGGCCTCGCCCTACACCCGCATGCCGCTCTGGCGGGACGGCCACGAGAACATCGTCGGCGTGCTCCACGCCAAGGATCTGCTGCGGGCGCTCGCCGCCGCCGGGGGCGATGCGGCCTCCCTCAGGGTCGAGGCGCTGGCGCTGGAGACGTGGTTCGTGCCCGGCACCACCACCCTGCGCGACCAGCTCAAGGCGTTCCTGGCGCGCAAGACCCACTTCGCCCTCGTCGTCGACGAGTACGGCGAGGTGATGGGCCTCGTGACGCTGGAGGACATCCTGGAGGAGATCGTCGGCGACATCGCCGACGAGCACGACGTCGCCGTCTCCGGCGTGCGCCCGCAGCCCGACGGCTCGGTCCACGCCGATGGCGGCGTGCCGATCCGCGATCTCAACCGGGCGATGGACTGGAACCTGCCCGACGCCGAGGCGACCACGGTGGCCGGGCTCGTCATCCACGAGGCCCGGGCGATCCCCGATGCCGGCACCGCCTTCAGCTTCCACGGCTTCCGCTTCCAGGTGCTGCGCAAGGCCAAGAACCGCATCACCACGCTGCGGATCACGCCGCTGGCACCGGCCAAGCGCGACGAGGGGTAGCGTCGCACCTCCCGCGCAGCACGGAAAAGGCGCGGTCCATGCGGATGAAGGCGAAAGCCATGCGCGTGGTTCGATTGTACCCACGAGGATTTTTCTTTAGGGTTCAGGGCTTAGGTCCGCCGCAGGGATTCCGCCGCGTGGGCTGCCATCGGCCGGAACGCGCGGCGCGGAGAGGGCGAAGTGCCGCGCGGAGCGGTTGCCATTCCGTGCAGGTCGTTCCACCGAAGGTGGCGGCGGATCGCGGGAGCGGCCGCACGATTCGCGAAGGCGGCTCGCCGCCCCCATATCGCCGGTGCCGGGCGCGTTCGCGCGTCCGGAAGAGCCAGTGCGCAGTGTGCGCACCGAGGAAGAGTGCCATGAGTCAACCGGGCCGCGATGACCCGCAATTCCTGGACAACCAGCTCTGCTTCGCCGTTTACGCGGCAGCGCATGCCTTCGGCCGCGCTTATCGCAGCCTGCTGGCCCATCACGAATTGACCTACCCGCAATACCTCGTTCTGCTGGTGCTGTGGGAGGAGGAGGGTCTGTCGGTCAAGGAGATCGGCAGCCGGCTGTTCCTCGATTCCGGAACCCTCACGCCGCTGCTCAAGCGCCTGGAGGCCTCGGGCCATGTCCGCCGCGCCCGCGACCGGCCGGACGAGCGCCAGGTCAGCATCTTCCTCACGGAGAAGGGGCGCGGGCTCAAGGGCAAGATGGACTGCCTGCCCCACACGGTGGGCGGCATGACCGGCATGACCCTCGACCAGCGGCGCACGCTCCTCGAAAGCCTCGCTTCGATGCGCGACGAACTTCATGCCCGCGCCGGCAGTGTCGAGATGCCGGAAACGGCTTCCCCCTGCTGACGCATTCGCGCGAAAAGGCCCTCACGACGAGAAAAGCCGCCCCGAGGGGCGGCTTTCCGTGTCGGCCGGACGAGCCCGAAGGCGTCGGGCCTCAGGACTTGGTCTTGAGATAGGCGATGATGTCGTCGACCTTCTTCGGATCCTTGATGCCCGGGAAGACCATCTTGGTGCCGGGCACCTTCTTCTTCGGATCGGTGAGCCACTCCTTGAGGTTGGCCTCGTCCCAGGTGATGCCGGACTTCTTCATCGCGTCGGAGAAGGCGTAGCCGTCGGCACCCTCGCCGGCCTTGGACCCGACGACGCCCTTCAGGGTCGGGCCGACGCCGTTCTTCTCGAAGTTGTGGCAGGCCTTGCAGGGAGCGAACGCCTTCTCGCCAGCGGCGGCATCGCCCTCGGCGTGGGCGGCGACAGGCAGCAGCACCGCGAGCGCGGCGCCGAGGATGAGATGACGCATCGTTGTTTTCCTCCTTGGATCGGCCGAAGCCGGCTTGCTTATGGCAGAGCCTTTTGCCTTAGAACAGATATAGACTGCGCCGGCCTGCCGTCCAGTCGGCGACCGCATGAGGGACAGGGAACCGCCCTGCATCCCTGTGGACTTTCGGCCGGACTTCGGCTCGATAGCGTCCGGGCGAACCTTGCGATGCTCGGCCTGAAGCGCGGCTGAAGGTCGGATCGCGTTGCCCGTGAACCGCCCGACGACGCGACGAAATCGGAAGTCCCGCGCCCAGCCGGGCGAACGGCCTCGAGGCGACCTTTCGGAGGAGATGCCGGCCATGTCGATTGCCTTCCCCGTCCCGGATGCGGACGTCGTCGCCCGCCGCGATTCCATCATCGCGGGCCTGTCGGCCCTGGTCGCGCCCGAGGCCCTGGTGACGAGCGAGGACGAGCGCCGCGCCTTCGAGACCGACGGGCTGACCGCCTACCGCAAGATGCCGCTCGCCGTGGTGCTGCCCTCCACGACGCGGGAGGTGTCCGCCGTGATGGCCTTCTGCCATGCCAACGGCGTGCCGGTGGTGGCCCGCGGTGCCGGCACCTCGCTCGCCGGCGGGGCCATCGCCCAGGAAGACGCGATCATCCTCGGCGTGGGCAAGATGACCCGCATCCTCGACCTCGACTTCGCCAATCGCACCGCCCGGGTCGAGGCCGGCATCACCAACCTCGCCATCTCCGGCGCGGTGGCGCACGAGGGCTTCTTCTACGCCCCCGACCCGTCGAGCCAGCTCGCCTGCACCATCGCCGGCAACATCGCCATGAACTCGGGGGGAGCGCACTGCCTGAAATACGGCGTGACCACCAACAACCTGATGGGCGTGACGCTGGTGACCAACGACGGCACCGTGGTCGAGATCGGCGGCGAGCATCTCGACGCCGCCGGCTACGACCTGCTCGGCCTGATCTGCGGTTCGGAAGGCCAGCTCGGCATCGTCACCGAGGCGACCGTGCGCATCCTGCGCGCGGCCGAGGGCGCGCGGCCGGCCCTGGTCGGCTTCGCCTCGGTCGAGGATGCCGGCGCCTGCACCGCGGCGATCATCGCCGCCGGCATCATCCCCGTCGCCATCGAGTACATGGACCGCGAGGCGATCCTCATCACCGACGACTTCGCCAAGGCCGGTTACCCGCGCGACGCCGCGGCGATGCTGATCATCGAGGTCGAGGGCTCCGACGAGGAATGCGCGGACATGCTGGCCCGCATCGAGGCCATCGCCGCGGGCTTCAACCCGACGAGCATCCGCGTCTCGAAGTCGGAGGCCGAGTCCGCCGCGATCTGGAAGGGGCGCAAATCCGCCTTCGGCGCCACGGGGCGCATCTCCGACTACATCTGCATGGACGGCACGATCCCCACGGGCCAGCTCGGCCACGTGCTGGAGCGGATCGGCGCGATCTGCGCGGAGCAGGGTCTTCGCGTCGCCAACGTGTTCCATGCCGGCGACGGCAACCTGCATCCGCTGATCCTGTTCGACATCAACCGGCCCGGCGAGTTGCAGAAGGCCGAGGCCGCGGGCGACGCGATCCTCAAGCTCTGCGTCGAGGTCGGCGGCTGCCTCACCGGCGAACACGGCGTCGGCATCGAGAAGCGCGAGCTGATGCGCTTCCAGTACGGGCAGGCCGACCTCGATCAGCAGATGCGGGTGCGCAACGTGTTCGATCCCGCCTGGCTGATGAACCCGGCCAAGGTATTCCCGCTGGAGGGGCGGGTCGCGGCCTGAGCCTTCGGCGGCTTCGGAACGGAGCGGGATTTCTGTATCCGGCCTGCATCGCGCCCCGGATGGCTGGTGCTCCCCGTCATTGCGAGCCGTCAGGCGAAGCCATCCAGGATCGCGACGGCGCCGAATGAGGCTTTGAGCGGTCCGACACCATTCACCGGCAGGATCGCTTCAGGCACTCGGCCCGAGCCGCTCGCAGCGGAACGCTCCGTAGCCGCTGCGGGCGAGCCGCTCGGCGAGGGCGGGCAGAAACGCCTCGGCCTCCGCCGCCAGCGTCCAGGGCGGGTTGACGACGACGAGGCCGGTGCCGGCGAGCCGCGTCGGATCGTCGGGCCGCTCGATCATCAGGTCGAGGCGAAGCGCCGGCCGCTCCAGGCCCGCGTCGAGCGCGGCGGCCATACGGTCGACGCCCGGGACGTCCTTGATCGGATACCAGCCGAGATAGACGCCCGTCGGCCACTTCCGCACGGCCTTGAGCAGGCTCATGCCGAGGCGATCGATCTCGCCGCGCTCCTCGTAGGGCGGGTCGATCAGCACGAGGCCGCGGCGCTCGGGCGGAGGGATCAGCGCGTTCAGAGCGGTCCAGCCGTCGAGATGCATCACCTTGGTGCGGGAATCGCTGGCGAAGCGCCGCGCCAGCGTCGCGGCGTCGGCCGGGTGGAGCTCCACGAACACGCCCTTGTCGCCGGCGCGCAGATGCGCGCGGATGATCGCGGGCGAGCCGGGATAGGTGGTGACGCCGTGGCGGGCCCGCACGGCGGCGACCGCCGCGCGGTAGGGCGCGAGCAGCGCCTCGACCTCCGGGGCGAACGGCGCATCGAGCCGGCCGAAGCCGTCGTGCCACTCGCCCGTGCGGCCGGCTTCCTCCGCTTCGAGATCGTAGACGCCGAGTCCCGCATGGGTGTCGATCGCCCGGAACGGCTTGTCCTTGGCGCACAGATGCACGAGCACGCGGGTCAGCACGAGATGCTTGAGCACGTCCGCGAAGTTGCCGGCGTGGAAGGCGTGACGGTAGTTCAGGGCGCGTTTCCAGGATTCAGGACATGAGGGCGCAACCTCGGGAGCCCTGTGAACCGAGGCTGCTCGACCGCCGCCGTTGACGGGCGGGGCGGCCAGCATCACCGCGACGAAAACGCGAGACGGTTGGCGCCTAGAGCATCGACCTCGCCGATCTGAGCAAGATCGTCTGAGACGCCATCCGGTTGATGACTTCGGCCTCTCCTGCGTCATCGCGAGGCGAAGCCGTGGCGATCCAGGGCGCGCCCTTTCCGGACATGCCCGCGCCCTGGATCGCTTCGCGGCCGCTCGCGAGGACGGAGGGGGGGACGAAACCCGAAGCGATCAATCGGAAACGGTATGACACGGGGCCGGCGGGCTGCCACCTGCCGGCCCCACCGCGGGAGATAATGCGGATTCCGGAAAAACCAAAACCGGCGAAACCCGTGTCTTCAGCGAAAAGGCGGTGCTTCGCGCGTCAGCGCGCCGTCTCGATCGCCACCGCGCCCGCGCGGCAGTTCCGGCGCGCCACCTCGGGGCAGGGGGTGAATCCGCGCAGATCCTTCGAGAAGCAGATCCGCACCTCCTGCAACTGGCCGCGGCGGCAGGTCACCGACATCATGTCCGGGCGCAGGCCCTTGTTGGCCATCACGAACTGGCGGGCGATCTCGATCGGTGCGGCCCGCGTGTCGCCCTCCGGCCTCACGAAGCTCTCGGGGATCGTCACGGCTTCGCGGGCCGTCTTCACCGCCTTGAAGTAGGCGACCGGATCGAGGCCGGAGCAGGTGCCGTGGGTGCGCCACTCGTGGCGGGCCAGCCCCTCGCTCGGCATGATCTCGCCCGCGGCCTCCACCGCGTTGCAGGTGAGCGGGCGCTCCGCCGCCGAGCAGTTCGAGGGGAAGCCGCGCTCGTGTTGCGGCCATAGCCCGTGGACGACGAAGCCGAGGCCGCGGCCCGGGGCGCATTGGCCGTTGCGGTCGCGGCGCGCTCCTTCGCCGTCGCAGTAGGTCGGCGACCAAGAGAGGGCCAGAACGTAGAAGTCGAAGCGGCCGGGCTCGCCGCCGCGGCGGAATCCGCCGAAATCCTGCGCCTGCGCGCCGGAGGCCAGGGTGAGGCCGAGGGCCAGGGCGGCGAGGCGATGGAGGCGGGGCATGAGCGGGACTCGGGATCGGGGACGCCTCGGGACGATGCCGGGCGTGGCCTGCAAGTCAAGCTTGCATCCGCTTGGCACGGGGATGCGAACCCAGGTCAACGAAACAGGCTTTCGGGATGCGGGGTGGCTACCCCGACACCCGACGATCGTCCTTCCGGGGCGCTGACAAGCGAGCCCGGAATCCACGACTGGCCCCGCCGCCCGGCTTCGGTGACGCATCACGGGTGGATGGCCCGCCTGCGGCGCGCCCCTTCGGGTCCGGGTTCCGCTGCGCGGCCCCGGAATGACGGCGGTGATGAGCCGGAGGGGGAACAGAGCTGACCGGACTTCGGAGCCCTTCCGCTGGGCCCGTGCCCGGTCAGGGCCGGGCCATCCGGCAGGCGGTGGCATAGGCGTAGGCGTTGTTGCGGTCGAGGCCGTGGACGCAGAAGTCGACGCCCCAGGTCGAGCCGATGATGCCGAGGCTCTCGCGCACCGAGTAATCGACCTTGCGCCGCACCCCGTCCGAGGTGGTGGCGAGGGCCGAGCAGAAGCGGCGCGGGATGAAGTCGACGCCGTAGGGCCGCCAGGCCGTGCGCTCGATCCGCTCGTAGGAGACGATCGTCAGCGACGAGTTCCAGAACTTCGCCTCCTTCTCGGCGAACTGGGTCGAGACCGATTCCAGCACGTCGGCGTCCTGGCAGCCGGGAATGTCGGCGTCGTAGGGGAAGGTCTGCTCCTCGGCCGGCGAGATCTCTTCGCGCCCCGATCGGGCGTAAGCCGGCAGCAGGGAAGAGGCCGCGACGAGGCCGAGCGCCAGGACGGCGAGGGGAAGGTTCGGGCGCATGCCGCTCTGGTCCGCCTGTTGAGGGTGCCGCGGCGCGACGCCGCTCCTGCGGGGCGTATCGCGGCGGGCACCGGATGGGCGAAAGACGATGCGCCGCGCCCGCTCCAAGTCAAGCTTGGACCGGGCGCGGACGCCGCTTTCGGCTCGCCCTGGGGTGTGCCGGGCACACCCCGAAGGGATCAATAGATCGGCTCGCTCGACGGGCCCGGCGCGGCGAGCGACAGCGGCTCGTAGGCCGCGTCGTGGGCCGGGACGGGAGAGCGCGGCCGGCTCGGCGGGGACGCGGTGTAGGCCGTGGGTGCCGGAGCGGCCGGCGCATGGGAGACGGGTTCGTGAGAGACGGGCGCATGGGCGACGCGGGTGCCGGTCGTGCGCGCGGAGGTCGGTGCGATGCCGTAGGGATCGTCCTCCTCCACGTCGATGGGGGCCTGGGACGGGACGGTCTGGCGCGCGGGCGGGCGAGGCGAGGCCAGCGGCCGGGGCGAGCCGTCGGCCGCGGTGAGCTGCGACTCGAACTTGAGCAGCGGCTTGCAGATGCGCTTCAGGCCGCGCGGGTCGTGCATCGCCAGATCGACGTGGATGTGGTCGTAGTGGAACACGTTGGAGCCCGGCGCCAGCACCGTCGAGAACCGGGCGCACGCCCCCACGAACACTTCGCGCAAAAAGGCCTGCTCGGCCTCGGTGCCGCGCCAGCCACCCTTCACGGTGATGACGTGGCCGTCGGCGAGCGTGAAGGACATGATGTCGACGGCGTTGCCGAAGGAATGCTCCGACAGCTTGGCGCCGACCTGATTGTTGCGGCCCCGGCAGGAATACGAGCCCGCGTTGATCTCGGCGACCGGCACGCCGAAATACAGGTTGGCGGCGGGCTGGATCGTGTCGGCGAGCCACGCCTCGGCCTCGGCGAGCGCCGGGCAGCCGAGCGTCATCCGCTGCTTGAGCGCCACCGTTCCGTTGCCGAGCCGGGTGACCCGGAACGGCTGCTGCATGCCGCAGGGGCCGGGACCGTCGATCTCGCGGCCGAGCGAGACGTAGGCCGTCGGCTGCACGAGCTTGCGGGCGATGCACATCTGCTCCGCCTGGTCGCGCCATGCCTCCCGGCGCTCGAACCGGTTGATCGCACAGCCCGTGAGCCCCGCGCCGAACAGCACCAGGGCCGAGAACGCTAACGCTTTACGCCACATGGTGCCCAGGATGCGCACCACCCCGTAAACGGGCCGCTAACGATGCCGCATCGCGCTTGGCTTCTCGATGGAGCGCTGTTGACAGATCCGATACGGGCCCCGAGTCGGAGCGCATGATCTCGCTCCTCGACACCCGCGCCCGCATCGCGGGCGGCATCCTCCCGGCGGCGGAGGCGATCCGCGCGGCGCGGGCCCGGATCGCCGAGCGCGATTCCTCCATCGGCGCAGTCCTGCGTCTCGCGCCCGAGGCGCCTGTACCCGAGAGCGGGCCGCTTGCCGGCATCGCGGTCGGGATCAAGGACATCATCGACACCGCCGACATGGCGACCGAGTACGGCTCCGGCCTCTATGCCGGCTGGCGCCCGCGGGCCGATGCGGCCATCGTCTCGCGGCTGCGGGCGCTCGGCGCCGTGCCGCTGGCCAAGACCGCGACCACGGCCTTCGCCGGCCTCGACCCCGCCGCCACCGTCAACCCGCGCGATCCCGGCCACACGCCCGGCGGTTCCTCCTCGGGCTCGGCTGCCGCGGTCGCGGCCGGGCTGCTGCCGCTGGCGTTCGGCACGCAGACCGGCGGCTCGGTGATCCGCCCGGCGGCCTTCTGCGGGGTCGCGGCGATTAAGCCCTCGTTCCGGCTGCTGCCGACGGTGGGCGTCAAGACCTTCTCCTGGGCGCTCGACACGGTGGGCCTGTTCGGCGCCTCGGTGGCCGACATCGCCCACGCGCTGGCGCTGATCGCCGACCGGCCGGGGATCGAGGCGCCCGCGCCCGAGCGCCCGCGCCTCGCGCTCTGCCTCCAGGACTTCGCCGGCAGCCCCGACGCGGATGCCGTCGCGGCCCTGACCCGCGCGGCGCGGGCCGCCGAGCGGGCCGGTGCGGCGGTGAGCGACCTCGTCCTGCCGGAAGCCCTGGCGCGGGCCTGGGCCGCGCACCCGACCGTGCAGGATTTCGAGGCGCGCCAAGCGCTCGCCTGGGAATACGCTGCCCACCGCGACGCCCTGCCGCCGGTGCTGCGCGGCCAGCTCGACCGGGCGCAGGATCTCGGCGCGGCCGACTACGACGGCGCACGCCGCGCCGCGCACCGGGCGCGCCGCCTGCTCAAGGAAATGTTTTCGGGCTTCGACGCGATCCTGACAGTCTCCAGCGTCGGCCGCGCGCCGAAGGGGCTCGGTTCGACGGGCGATGCGCGCTTCAACCGGCTCTGGACGCTGATGGGCGTGCCCTGCGTGAACGTCCCGGTGCCCGGCGACGGCCTGCCGCTCGGCGTGCAGGTGGTCGCCCGCTTCGGCGACGACGGCCGTGCGCTCGGCATCGCGCGGATGATCGAGGGGGCGCTGGCGTAGCCGGGGAGGGCGCCGCCTCCCGGTTCCGTCGATCCCCCCGTCAGTCAGAGCCTGTTTGACTGCAGTGATCCCATCTCGCCCCTCATCCTGAGGTGCCGCGTGAGCGGCCTCGAAGGGGGCTCCAGATCCCGCTGCGATTCCTGGAGCACCCTTCGAGGCCTCCGCTGCGCTCCGGCACCTCAGGATGAGGGTTCAGGATGGGAGTAGGATCTTCCTCTCGCCTTGCCGTTGCCTGACGAAGACACGGCGGCCGGTCAAACAGGCTCTCATACCAAGCGGCCTGGACGCCGACCGATGGTCGTCTTCCCTGCGTCCGGTGGACGCCCGCCGCCGCGCCGGCAGCCGGCGACGAGCCGGGATCGTCGCCGTCTGGTATAAGTCGGCAAAACGATAGCGTTAATCCCTGGCCATCTCTTTGATCTTCGAAGTTTTGCTGCCGAGCGACGAAAATAACAAAGAAAGAATCCTGTTCGATGCACGGCTTTCGCGGCGGCCCTTCTCGGGAGCGTGATGGGGCGACCTTGCGTAAGCCCGCAGCGGGCAGACCGCTTGGCGGTGCGCCCGTGAGGTCGGGATCGCGTCCATGCGACCTGATACCGTTTCCGCTTGATCGCTTCGGGTTTGGCCCCCCCCTCCGTCATCGCGAGCGGCCGCGAAGCGATCCAGGGCGCGCCCTGGATCGCCACGGCTTCGCCTCGCGATGACGCAGGAGAGGCCGAAGTCATCAACCGGATGGCGTATGACACGCGCGGGTGCATCGCGTCAGGCGAGGCTGCCCTTTGCGGGGGGATCTCCTACCGGCCGATTCGCGCCGGTCGGTCAGCGGCGGGTCGATGGAGCAGTGCAGGGTGGTCTCGCCCAATTCGAAGCGCGTGCGCGCGTCGAGGGCGTAGGGGAGGGCCTTCTCGATCAACGCGCGGCCGAAGCCGCTCCGCTGCGGAAGCGGCTCCTCGCACGGACGCACGATGTCCCGCTCGCTCCGGTGCAGGGCGAGCCGCATCCGACCCTCATCGGCATAGGTCCGCGGACCGAGCCGTCCCGATCGGCGTTACGCTCCGCGCAGGTTTGACAGGTCGAGGGGCAGGGAGCGGAGACGCTGGCCGGTCGCGGTGAAGACCGCGTTGGCGATCGCGGGTGCCAGCACCGGCACGCCGGGCTCGCCGATGCCGGTCGGGGCGACCTCGGAGGGCACGATGTGGACCTCGACCCGGGGCATCTCGGAGATGCGGGTCGGCTGGTAGCTGTCGAAATTCGTCTCCTGCACCACGCCGTCCTTCAGGGTGATGCGGTTGCGCAGCACCGAGGACAGGGCGAAGCCGACCGCACCCTCGACCTGGGCGCGGACGATGTCCGGGTTGACCGCCACGCCGACATCGACCGCCGCGACGATGCGGTTGACTCGCACGCCGGAATCGCCCGCCGTCACGTCGGCGACCATCGCCACGTAGGAGCCGAAGGATTCGTGCACGGCGACGCCGAGGCCGCGGCCCTTCTCCGCGGACTTCCCGCTCCAGCCCGCCTTCTCGGCGGCGAGCCGCAGCACGCCCGACAGACGTGGCGCCCGGGTCAGCAGCGACAGCCGGTAGGCGACCGGATCGGCCCCTGCGGCATGCGCCAGCTCGTCGATGAACACCTCCATGACGTGGGCCGTATGGGTGTGGCCGACCGAGCGCCACCACAGGACCGGCACGCCCTCGCGTCCGTTATGGACCTCGAAGCGGTAGGCCGGCAGGGCGTAGGGCGTGTCGGAGGCGCCCTCCACCGTGGTCGCGTCGACGCCGTTCTTCACCAGCATCGCCTCGAACGGCGAGCCGACCAGGATCGACTTGCCCACCATGGTGTGGCGCCAGCCGGTGACCCGTCCCTCGGCGTCGAGCCCGGCCCGCAATGTGTGGTAGACCTGCGGCCGGTAATAGCCGCCGGCCATGTCGTCTTCGCGGGTCCAGACGAGGTGGACCGGCGCCTTGCCGTCCCAGGCCTTCACGATCGCGGCGGCCTCGGCGAAGTAGTCGGCGCCCGGGGTGGCGCGCCGTCCGAACGAGCCGCCGGCCCATTGCGTGTGCAGCCTCACCTTGTCGGGGGTGACGCCGAGCGTCGCGGCCACCACCGCCTGCTCCACCGTCTGGAGCTGGCAGCCGGCATAGACGTCGAACGAGCTGTCCGCCGCACGCTCGATGGTGGCGTTGAGGGGCTCCATGGCGGCGTGGGCGAGGTAGGGGAAGGAGAACTCGGCCTCGAGCACCTTGGCCGCGCCCTTGATGGCCGAATCGGCGTCGCCTCTTTGCGAGGCGACGAGGCCGGGCGTCTTGGCGGTCTCGCGATACTCGGCCAGGATCGCCTCGGAGGAGCGGGTCTCGGCGGCGGAATCGTCCCACTCGACCTTGAGCGCCTCGCGGGCCTTCATCGCGCTCCAGGTGTCGCGGGCGATCACCGCCACGCCGGTCGGGATCGCGACGATGCCGAGAACGCCGGGCATGCCCTGCGCGGCCTGCGAATCGACCCGCCTCACGCTGGCGCCGAAGCGCGGCGGGTGGGCGACCACCGCCGTGACCTGACCGGGGCGGCGGATGTCGAGGGAATAGATCGCGGTCCCGTCGGTCTTGGCCGCGGAATCGATGCGCGGCACGCGCCGGCCGATCAGCGTCCACTCGCCCGGCGACTTCAGGCGGGGATCCTGCGGCACCGGCTTCGCGGCGGCGGCCTCGGCAAATGCGCCGAAGCGGCCCTGCCTGCCCGACTTGTGGGCGAGGACGCCCTTCGCGACGGTGATCTCGGCGGCCGGCACGCCCCACGTCTCGGCCGCAGCGGAGACCAGCATGGCGCGGGCGGCGGCACCCGCCTTGCGCAACTGGAACCACGAATTCGCGATCGCCGTCGAGCCGCCGGTGCCCTGCACCGGGCCCATCAGCCCGTTGGCGTAGAGCTTGGCGTCGGCGAGGGCGAAGGCGACGCGCATCTGTACCCAGTCCGCGTCGAGCTCGTCGGCGAGGATGGTGGCCAGCCCCGTCGTGTTGCCCTGGCCCATGTCGAGATGCTTGATCGTCACCGTCACGCTGTCGTCGGCGGCGATCCGCACGAAGGCGTTGGGCTGGGCCGGCATCTTGGCCAGCGCGTCGGAGCCTTCCGCGGCGCGGGCGCCCTTCAGGTCGAGGCGGAAGGCGAGCAGCACGGCGCCCGCCGCCGCGCCGGCGAGGAAGGCGCGCCGCGAGGGGGCGGGCACGTCGTCTCGGTTCGACGCGCTTTCTCGCGCCGAACCGGCGACCGCTTCGGCGGAAAGCGCTTCGGTGAGATCGAGCTTGAGCATGCCGGGCTCCGGATGGTGAGAGGCTGCGAGGCGGCTCAGGCGAGCGAGCGGGCGGCTTCGTGGATGGCGGCGCGGATGCGCTGGTAGGTGCCGCAGCGGCAGACATTGCCGTCCATGGCGCCGTCGATGTCGGCGTCGCTGGGCTTCGGGTTGTCGCTGAGCAGACCGATGGCCGACATGATCTGGCCGGACTGGCAGTAGCCGCACTGGACCACGTCGAGGCCGCGCCAGGCCGCCTTGACCGCATCGGCCACCTTGCCCTCGACGCCCTCGATCGTGGTGATCTCGGCCTCCCCGACGTCGCCGATGCGGGTCTGGCAGGATCGCACCGGCCGGCCGTCCATGTGGACGGTGCAGGCGCCGCACTGGGCGATGCCGCAGCCGTACTTGGTGCCGGTCATGTCGAGCCGGTCGCGGATCACCCAGAGCAGGGGCATGTCGGGATCGGCGTCGACCTCCCGGGCCACGCCGTTCAGGTTGAGGGTCGGCATCGGGCGCGCTCCGGGATTTGGAATCGTTCCGATTCTGATCCCTCGCGCCCCCTCCCGATGTGCGTCAGCACACATGAATTCGGGATGGACCCGTCCCCACCCCGATCGAGACAATTCGCGCGCGTGTCGAAGCCGCTTCTTAACGGTTCGCGAGGCACGCTGACGGCTCCCCGATCCCTTCCCGGGCGCCGCAGCGATACGGCTGGCCCCCCTCGCGTTCCGATTGGCATGGCCGACCTCACAGCGGAGATGGTTCAGCGCGGGCGCGGGCCCTCCTCGCAGGAGGTGGCCAAGCGTCGCGGCATCGCGCGCGAGATGCGCTCGGTCCGCGAACGGCTGACTTCGACCAGCGGCCTGGAGCGGGCCTTCGACACCGAGCTGCTGCGCCTCTACGCGCAGTACCGGGTCGGGGCCGGCATCCCGCTCCTGTTGCTGGCGCTGGTCGTGGCCGGCGCCTCCTCGATCTGGGTGCCCGCCGTGACCGCGGCGGCCTGGTCGGCCGGGCCGCTCGCGGCCGTCACGCTGATGACGCTCCTGAGCCGCCGCTTCCTGCGTCAGGCGCCGGACAGCCTGCCGCTCACGCGCTGGCGCCACGTCTTCATCGCCGGGGAGTCCGGCCAGAGCCTCGCCTGGGCGATGCTGCTCCTGGCCGGCGTGCCCGAGGCGCGCACCTTCGCGCTGTTCGGCCTCGTCATCGTCGCGGCGGTGACGACGATGCTGGCCGCGACCGTCCCGGTCGCGGCCCTGTCCGGCCTGCTGCCGCTGATGCTCGCGGCGCTCTCGCTGCTCCTGTCCTCGCGCGACATGGACACGATGCTCCTCGTCGGAATGACGGTGGCGAGCCAACTGTTCTTCGCCGGCCTCGCCCGCCGGCTCTACGCCTCGGCCGTCGGCACGCTGCAGTCGCGGGCGGAGAAGGACGCGATCTTCACCGAACTCGAACAGGCCAAGGCCAATTCCGACGAGGCGCGGCGGCGGGCGGAGGAGGCGAACCTCGCCAAATCCCGCTTCCTCGCCACCATGAGCCACGAACTGCGCACGCCCCTGAACGCCATCCTCGGCTTCTCGGAGGTGATGAAGAACGAGGTGTTCGGCGCCCACGCCGCCCCGGCCTACCGGGAATACGCCACCGACATCCACGACAGCGGGATGCACCTGCTGAACCTGATCAACGAGATCCTCGACCTGTCGCGCATCGAGGCCGGGCGCTACGACCTCAGCGAGGAGGCGGTTCAGCTCGCCCACGCGGTCGAGGAATGCCGCCACATGATGACCCTGCGGGCCCGCAGCAAGGGCCAGACCTTCGCCAGCCTGATCGACGATTCCCTGCCGCGGCTCTGGGCCGACGAGCGGGCCCTGCGCCAGATCGTGCTCAACCTCCTGTCGAACGCGGTGAAGTTCACGCCGCCGGGCGGCGAGATCACGATCAAGGTCGGCTGGACCTCCTCGGGCGGGCAATATGTCAGCGTCAAGGATTCCGGGCCCGGCATCCCCGAGGACGAACTCGGCACGGTGATGTCCTCGTTCGGGCGCGGCTCCCTCGCGATCAAGACCGCCGAGCAGGGCTCCGGCCTCGGCCTGCCGATCGTGAAGGGGCTGGTCGATCTCCACGGCGGCGGCTTCCAGCTCAAGTCGAAGCCGCGCGAGGGCACCGAGGTGATCGTCACCTTCCCGGCGAGCCGCGGCATGGACACCCTGCCGGCGGTGGATCTCGCCGCCGAGAAGGCCCCCGCCGAAGCGGCCCCGCGCCGACGCGCGCGGGCGGCCTGATCGATCCCGACGCCGCGTGCTGGCGCGGCATCGGGCTGGGCTCGAGAATCAGCCTTCGCTCTTGCCCGACACGCCCGCCTGCTCGAACGTCGCCATGTCGCGGTGGCAGGCGAGCGCCCCCTTCAGCAGGCCGAGGGCCAGCGCCGCACCGGAGGCTTCGCCGAGCCGCATGTCGAGGGCGAGAAGCGGCGTGAGGCCGAGCCGCTCCAGCACCTCCCCGTGCGCGCCCTCCGCCGAACGGTGGCCGGCGATGCAGTGGTCGAGGGCGGACGGATCGAGGGCGTGCAGCACGGCGGCCGCGGCGGTGGCGACGTAGCCGTCGAGCACCACCGGCACCCGCTGGAGCCGGGCGGCGAGGATCGCGCCGGCCATCGCCGCGATCTCCCGGCCGCCGAGGCGGGCGAGCACCGCGAGCGGGTCGGCCAGATGCCCGGCATGGGTTTGCAGGGCCAGCCGCACGGCCTCGGCCTTGCGGGCGAGGCCCGCCGCGTCGAGCCCGGTGCCGCGCCCGACCCAGTGCTCCGCCGCGCCGCCGTAGAGCGCGGCGTAGATCGCCGCCGCGACCGTGGTGTTGCCGATGCCCATCTCGCCGACCGCGAGGCAGTCGGTGCCCGCCGCCACCGCCTCCATGCCGAAGGCCATGGTGGCGACGCACCCCTTCTCGTCCAGCGCCGGGCCGGAGCAGATGTCGCCGGTGGGCAGGTCGACGGCGAGGTCGAACACCCGGAAGCCGAGGCCGTAGGCGGCGCAGAGCTGGTTGATCGCCGCGCCCCCGGCCGAAAAATTCTCCAGCATCTGCCGGTTGACCGCCGCCGGGAAGGCCGAGACCCCGCGCTCCACCACGCCGTGGCTGCCGGCGAAGACGCAGACCATCGGCCGGTCGAGGCTGGGCTTGGCCTTGCCCTGCCACGCGCCGAGCCATTCCACGAGCCCTTCGAGGCGCCCGAGCGCGCCTGGCGGCTTGGTCAACTGCGCGTCGCGCGCCCGGATCGCGGCGACCGCATCCCCGTCGGGGCCGGGCATCTCGGTCAGCAGGCGGCGGATGTCGGCGAAGGGCGAAGGGGCGGCGGTCGGGGCGGCGGTCATCTAGCAGGCTCGTGCGCGTCGGGGGCAGGGGGAACGCGAAAACGGAGAAAGGCGGTCGCTCGGTCGGCCCAAAACCTCCGGCCGGAGATTTGCGACCGGATAGCCGGTCGGGCCGCGTAGCGGGCGGGCGGCTCCCGGCGCTATAGAAGCGGACGGGCCCGCGGTACAGGCGGGGACGATCCTTCGAAGGGGGCGGCCATGATCGAGCGCAGCGGCAGCGATCTCGGGCCGCCCTTTCCCGGTGCGGAGCTGATCTACGATCTGGCCGCCTGCCTGCGCTTCTTCACCCGCCTGCCGATCCCGCCGCTGCCCGACGAACCGTCCCCCTACGGCGCGCCGGATTTCCGCACCGCGCCGCGGGTGCTGCCGCTGGCGGGCCTGCTGATCGCGCTGCCCGCGGCCCTGGTGCTGGTGCTCGCCTGGGAGATCCGGCTCGGGCCCTTCGTCGCCGCCGCGCTGGCGCTCGTCGCCCTGGCGCTGATCACCGGCGCGATGCACGAGGACGGGTTGGCCGACGTCGCCGACGGGTTCGGCGGCGGCCACAGCCGCGAGCGCTGCCTGGAGATCATGCGCGACAGCCGCATCGGCGCCTATGGCGGCACCGCCCTGTTCCTCGGGCTGGTGCTGCGGGCGGCGATGCTCGCGACCCTGCTCGACCGCTCGGGTTCGCTCGCCGCCGTGTCGCTGCTCCTCGCCGCCGCGCTGTCGCGGAGTGCGGCCCTGGTCCCGATCGCGATCCTCGACCCCGCCCGCCCCGGCGGCGCGGGCGCCGCGGTCGGCCGGCCGACACGCGCCACGCTCGGGATCGCCGGCCTGCTCTGCGTGATCCTCGCCGCTCTGGCCGCAGCCCTCGGCCTGCCGCCGCTGGGCCTCGTCCTCGCGCTGATCCTCGCGCCGCTCGCCGCCTTCGGCCTCAGCGCGCTGGCCCGATGGAAGATCGGCGGCCAGACCGGCGACGTGGTCGGCGCCTGCCAGCAGGTCGGCGAGGTGGCGGTGCTGCTGGCCCTGGTCGCGGCGACGGCGTAGTTTTTCGCGGCCCCAGGGCAATCGCTTGAAGCGATGGCCCGGAAGCGCAGGGCCTGCCGACGCGATGGGAGGGGGATGGGGGCACGCGCATCCTCGTCCACCCCATCCGCTGGCTCAAGCGCAGCCCGTCCGAGGCGTGACGGGCGGCGTTCGAGCGAGGGCGACATCCGCCATCCCGAAGGGGTCGATCGGATGTCGCACGAGGCGTGCGGCAAAACCCTTGATTCACGGCTCCGCTCCGTCCCATCTGCGGGGCGATGACGGTGATTGTGAAAAAACCTTCGAGTCCCTGCACCAAGGTTTGCGTGCTCGATGCTGCCACCGGCCTGTGCGAGGGCTGCGGCCGCACCCGCGACGAGATCGGGTCGTGGGGCTCGCTCTCCGAGCCGCAGCGGCTCGCGATCATGGCGGGCCTGCCCGGACGGCTGCGGCGGGCCTATCCGCAGCGGGAGGGAGGCGCGCGATGATGTGGATCGGGCTCGCCATCCTCGGGGTCGGCCTCGTCGTCCTCGTGGCCAACCACGACGGCGGCGCGGTGATGGGGCTCGATCAGGACCGGTTCGCCGGCCTCGTCTCGATGAGTGCGCTGCTGCTGCTCCTCACCGCCGGCCGCTGGCGGCAGGCGCTCGCCATGCCCGGCGAGACGGTGCGCTCGATCCTGATCTGGCTCGCCATCGCTGCGGTGCTCGTCCTCGGCTACGCCTACCGGGACGACGTGCAGCGGGTCGGAGCCGGCCTGGTCGGGGCCCTGCATCCCGGCACCGCCGTGGTCGGCGCGGGCGGCGAGGTGACGATCACCCGCCGCTCGGACGGCGACTTCGCCGTGCTGGCGGAGGTGAACGGCCGCGCCGAGCAGCGCTTCGCCTTCGATACGGGGGCGAGCAGCGTGGTGCTCACCGCCGAGAACGCCGAGCGCTTGGGGCTCCGTCCGGCGGAGAGCGCGTTCACCCAGCACGTCTCCACCGCCAACGGCACGGCGCTGACCGCGCCGATCCGGCTCGACTCGATCACGATCGGGCCGATCACCGAGCGCGACGTCGACGCCATGGTGAGCCGGCCGGGCGTGCTCACCACCAACCTGCTCGGCCAGAGCTTCCTGGAGCGGCTCCCCTCCTACGAGGTGCGGGGCGACCGGCTGATCCTGCGCAGCCGCTGACGGGCCTCTAGCGAGGCCTGCCCCCCGGCCCGCCGCCTCCGAACCCGCCTGAACCACCGCCGCCGAAGCCGCCCGGCCCACCGCCCCCGGGACGGCCGAAGCCGCCCGAGGGCGCCCCGAACGCGCCGCCGGGTCCACTGCCGGAGCCCGGCGCCGTGCCGGGTCGCGTGTCGATCGGGTAGCCGCCGGGCATCGAATTCCCGCCCGACCCGAATCCGCCGGGATCGCGTCCGCCGGGGCGCGCGAACGGCGCCTCGCCCCCGGGGCCGGAACGTCCGGACGGCCCGGAGCCGGGATTGCCGGGACCGCGGCCACCCAAGCCCCGACCGCCGACGCCCTGGCCACCGGTCCCCGGCTCGCCGGGGCCTTGTCCGCCGCGTCCCGGTGCCTCGCCACGCACCGCTTCCACGCTCATCCGTCCGCCCGGGCCGATTCCGGTCTCGATCACCGCCGGCCGGCCCGCGCTGGGCAGCGAAGCGGGGTCGATCCGGCCCGAGACCGCGAGGCCGGAGCCGAGCCGCAGGGCGCCGCCGCTCTGCGCGACGTAGGCCTCGATGGAGGCGCGGCCGAGCCCGGCCGGGAAGGGCCGGCTGACGTCGCGGGCGGATGTCACGGTCAGGCTGCCTGCGCCGACCGTGCCTTGCACGAGGGTGCGCCGTCCGGTCAAGGGTCCGGCCAGGGCCGGCTCCAGGCCCTCCAGGCGCAGCCCGCCGATGCGCAGGGCGCCGTCCCGGCCTCGCCGCACCGGGCCGGCGACGCGGGCGGCGCCGTCCGGGCGGGGTTCGATCAGGCTCGCGACGACGGTGCCGTCGCCCCGGCGCAGGCCGCTCACCGCGACGCGCTCGCCGACCGCGAATGTTTGCGGGGTCTTCAGGCCCGCGGTGGACACGGTCTGGCCGAGCACCGTCAGGCGGCCCCGGGCCACGGCCTCGACGGGGCCGACCACCTCGCTCGTCACGTCGATGGCGCGGGTCGAGAGACCGCCGTCGCCCCCCCGCGCCGCCACCCGCACGACGTGGCCGAGCCTGAGGTCGGCGACGCGGGCGGGCGCGCCGTCGATGCGCACGCGCACGTCCGGCGGGTAGGTGATGCGCAGGTCGTTGACGACGATCGAGCCGAAGCGGCGGATCGTGCCGATCACGCCGGTGCCGCCGATGCCGCGGTCGCCGCCGGGCGTCTCCTCCTGCGAGGGACGCGCACCGGTGCCGCCGATGCCGCGATCCTGGACGGGATCGCCCTCCGCCTGCGGCCAGGCCGGCCGCGGCCGCCACAGGGCGGTGCCGGCGAGCAGCGCCAGCAGGCCGCGGCGGGTCGGGACGAGGCGGCTCAAGACGCGCGGCCCTCCTCGTCCGAGGCGGACGAGGCCGTGGATTCCGAAGCGGGACCGCGGGCGGGCACCTCCGCGCGGTAGACGTAGATGCCGAAGTTCCAGCGGTGGCGCCCGCCCGCGTCGCCCTCGCAGGCCGCGTGCGCCTCGGCATTGGCCTCCCGAAGGGCCCCCATCGCGATCTCCCGGGCTCGTTCCTCCAACCGCGCGGCGAGCACGTCGGAGAGCCCGTCGTAATGCACCGCGCGCTCGAAGAAACGGGGGGAGGGGCCGGCGACGTTCTCCGCCGCCGCCGCGATGTGGTCGTGCAGGTTGCGCCCGAAATAGTAGAGTTGCGGCTCCGCCCCGCCCTTGGGCAGGTAGGCCGCCTCGAGCAGGCGCACCCGGCCCTCGGGATCGAGCACGGCGAGCCCCCGGTCGAGCCACTCGTCGAGCACGGCGCGGGGGCGCACGTCCTTGGTCACGCCCGCCACGAGGCTCTCGAAGGAGGGGGCGTCGTCCTCGGCCGAGCGCGGCAGCGGCAGCGGCCGGCCCTGGCGATCGGTGAAGTCCGGCGCGGCGACCCAGCGGGCGATGATCCGGCTCGTGCGCGAGACCATGGCGGGCACTTGGCTCACCGGCGCGCCGGCCCCGCGCAGGCGGCGCACCTCCTTGCGGTGGATGCCGGTGAGCAGGCTGACCCGGCTGTCGGTCTGCTCCTTGCCGGGCAGGGCGAAGTCGTACTCGGCGACGTTCACGTAGAGCTCGCGCAGCAGGTTCGTCAGGGCCGGGAAGGTGATGCCGCGCTGGACCAGAAGGCGCACGAGCGGCCGCAGCAGGCGTGCCACCGGCGCGTGCAGGGCGGCGCCGTCCGGGGACGGAGCGGGTTCGGTCGGCTCGGACATGGCCTGAGCTTAATGGCGATGATGTGGGAGACAATCCCACAATGTGCGGTCCGGCACCCTGATCCGCTGATTTCCGTTTGACGTGGGATTTTTACACACGTAGATTTTCGTGGTCATATTTCCCACGTTCAAGGGCCGCGGACGGTGAGACGCTATCATGATCGAACTGAGACCCACTCTCGTATCCGCTGAGGCGCCGCTCATGTTCGCGCCCCGGCCGGGCCCGGTGCTCGACGCCTCGGTCCGCCCGCTCGTCCGCGGCGCCGCCCTCGCCGCCGTCCTCGCCGCGGCCGCCGGCCTGCCGACGGTCCGGCCGCTCATGGCCGGCTTCCTCCCGGCCTTCGAGCGTCCGGAGGTAACCCGGGCGAGCCGCATCGCCACCGCGCGGAAGGAGACCGCGCGGGTCGCGAGCCTTCGGGAGGCGGTCCGATGAAGGCCGCCTTTTCCACCGGCCTGCCGACGACCGGCCTCGCCGCGAGCCGGATCCACCCGTTCGCCGGGACCGCCGCCCGTGCCGGTGCCGGTGCCCTTGCCCGGCCGCGCTCCCCCCGGACCGAACCGGAGCCCGAGCCCTGCGGCGGCCAGACCGTCATCGACTTCGCGCTCTGCCTGATCCTGGCGGTCGTGGTCGTCGGCCTGCTGCTGCTCGCCCTCTGAGCCTTCCCGAACTTCGCAGAAGAGAAAACACCATGATCCGTCACGCGATGCTGCCGGCCCTGACCGGACTCCTTCTCGCGAGCGGGGCCGGCGCCGCCGACCTGCCGCGCCGGGCGGCACCCCCGCCGCCGCCCGTCCTGCCGGTCTTCACCTGGACCGGCTTCTATGTCGGCGCCAATGCCGGCTACGGTTTCCGCGGCGGCTCGTCGAGCTACACGGACGCCACCTACGGCACCGTCACGGAGAGCGGCGGGCGGGGCGGCTTCGTCGGCGGCGGCCAGATCGGCTACAACTACCAGCTCACGCCGGGTTCCGGCTGGGTGCTCGGCGCCGAGGCGGACTTCCAGGGCACCGGCTTCGGCCGCCGCGGCGACGGCACCATCGGCTCCACGCCCTATTACGGCGTCACTCCGAGCCTCGACTGGTTCGGCACCGTGCGCGGCCGGGTCGGCTACGCCTTCGACCGCTGGCTCGTCTACGGCACCGGCGGCTTCGCCTACGGCGGCGGCAGCAAGTCGCCCTACGCCTCGGCCTATCCTTACACCCTGCCGGACACGACCCGGCTCGGCTACGCCGCCGGGGCGGGCGTCGAATACGCTCTGACCGACCATATCTCGGTGAAGGTCGAGGGTCTCTACGTCGATCTCGGCAAAAGCGGCACCGGCACCACCGTCTACGATGCGACGGTACCGGCCTATTACGGCACCGGCCGATCGGAATCAGGCTTCGGTGTCGTTCGCGGCGGGTTGAACTATAGGTTCTGAAGCTGAGCCGGGTGGTTCGTTTCTTGCGTGAAAGAGTGAACGACGGCCTGGAAAAATCGTTTGAACGGCTCAGCCTCTCCGATGCGGGTGCCGATCCCGGCCCGCCGGGTGCTGTGAGGGGAGCGTTTCGAACGGAGACTACCAACCGTGGCCATTCTATCCTGCGCCACCCGGCGCCTTCCTCTGGTCGTCGGCCTCTCGGCCTTTCACCTCGCTCTCGCGCCACTCCCGTCCTCGGCGCAATCCGTGGCCGTTCCCGCCATCGAGCCGCCGGCCGTCGAGATGCCGGCGACGCCCGATCTCGGCATCGGCCTGCCGAAGGGCGCGCTGGTGTTCCACGGCAATTACTGCGGCCCGGGCAGCCGCGGCGCCGGCCTCCCCCCGACCGATGCCCTCGACCGGGCCTGCATGCACCACGACGCCTGCTCGCCGCCGGCGGGCGAGGGGCTGCCGACCTGCTCCTGCAACGACCGTCTGGCCCACGAGGCCACGGTCGTGGCGCGCATGCCGCGGATCGGCGACGAGCAGCGCACGGCGGCGGAGTTCGTCGCCATCGGCGCCAGGGTCCTGGCCTGCCAGCCCTGATTTTTGCGCGGGAACCGTTCGAATCGAATCGGACGGTGCCGCGCAGCGGAACCCGCCCGTGATGTGTCGCCGAAGCCGGGCGTCGCGACCGGTCCGGGATCGCGTCGTCCGCGTCCGAAAGCGGGTGGCCATCTTTCGGGGACGATGCGGCGAGCCGGTGCCGCCGGGCGGGGCGCCGAGCCTCGACAACCCTTGCCGCGGGCATCGGTTCGGCCGGGCCGGGGCGCCATGCGGGACGGAGATGGCGCCTCGGCCGAAGATACCGCCGACGACCGCTAGGCCCGCGGCGGATACCCGTCCGGTTCGGCCTCGACGGTCCGATCGGGGCGCTCCACTTCGCGCCGGTGCCACATCAGGAGCAGGGCGGAGACCACGAGCCAGGGGCCGGCGATCCCGATGAAGAACGACATGGGCGCATCTCCCGCGCGGCGCGCTTTCCTTATCCGACAGGAAGCCGTTCCGCGTCGAAGGCGATGATAGGCGTTGCCGGACCGCCCGCAAGCCGGGCCTCAGGCGAACAGGTCCGGGCGGCGCAGGCGCAGGGTGAGCAGCAGCACCAGCGTCTTCATGTCGACGATCTCGCCGGCCTCGCTCATCGCCGCGAGGGTGGCGAGCGGCATCTCCGCCACCGTGATCGCCTCGTGCTCCTCGGCGAGGCCCCCGCCCGGCCCCTCCCGGTCGGCTTGCGCGTAGGGGGCGAGGAACAGGTGCATCCGCTCGGTCGAGACGCCCGGCATGCTCCACACCGTCGAGACGGGCTCCAGGCGCGACAGGCGCAGGCCCGTCTCCTCGAAGGCCTCGCGGCGCACGCCGGCCTCCGGGTCGGCCTCGTCGAGCAGGCCCGCGGGCACTTCGAGCAGGTCGGTGACGCCGGCGGTGAAGAAGGGCGCGGCGCGGAACTGGCGGATCAGCAGGGCGACCCTGCGCTCGGGATCGTAGGGCAGCACGCAGACCGCCTCGCCGTGATCCTCGATCTCGCGGGTGACCGCGGCGCCCTCCGGGGTCGTCACCTCGGCGACGAGGAAGCTCGCCCAGCCATCGTGGACGGTGCGGGTGCCGCGGATCTCGGGGGGCATGGCGTCTCCGGCTCGGGACTGTTCGGGGTCAGGATCGCTCGGGCGCGATGGCGCCGCCGCGGCGGATCAGGAAGCGCGAGGCTGACCCGAGCCGCTCCTGCGCCTCCAGCGCGGCGCCCTCCTCGCGGACGAGGTTGGGGATGTCGATCCCGGCGAGCGGGTCGGTGCAGGTCACGGCGACGCGTCCCCCGGGCGGGAGGGCGCGCAGGGCCTTGCGGGTGCGCAGCGCCGGAAGGGGGCATTTGAGGCCGCTGAGATCGAGTTCGAGGTCGATCTCGACCGGGGCGGCATCCGGGGAATCGGGCATCGCCGCCCGCCATACACGAAAAAGCCCCGCCGGCCGAACCCGGCCGACGGGGCCTCTCGTAATCCTGGATCGAGCGGCGGCCAGCCGTAGAGGCCGTAATCGTAGTCGCGCGGGGCCGCCCTCGCGGCGAGCGCACCGCCGACGTTGCGGCGGCGATCGCCGTTTGCCGCGTCGCGAAATCCTGCGCCGGGCCTTTGCCGTGTCATACCGTTTCCGATCGATCGCTTCGGGTTTGGCCCCCCTCCGTCATCGCGAGCGGCCGCGAAGCGATCCAGGGCGCGACAGGTCCGGAAAGGGCGCGCCCTGGATCGCCACGGCTTCGCCTCGCGATGACGCAGGAGAGGCCGAACTCATCAACCGGATGGCGTATCAGAACGTGCAGGCGGAAAAAGCCGGCTCGATCGACTTCTCCCAGGCGCCCTCGTAATCGGCCAGCCGCTCCTCGGCATGGCTGCGCCCGGCGGCGACGATCGCTTCCAGCGGCTGGAGATACAGGGCCTCGTCGCGGCCCGCCCCGTCCCGGCGCGCCCGGGCCTGGAGGCCGGAGCGGGCGATGGCCAGGGCTTCCGCCGCGACCGCGCCGAGGCTGCGCCCGCCGATGCTGGCATTGAGGCCGAGCCGCGGCACCGCGGCGCGCATCGATTCGCGCTCGCAGGGCGCCCAGCCGCGCACGAGATCCCAGGCGGCGGACAACGCCGTCTCGTCGTAGAGCAGCCCGACCCAGAACGCCGATTGCGCCGCGATCATCGCCCGCCCGCCGACATCGGCGCCGCGCATTTCGAGGAAGCGCTTGAGGCGCACTTCGGGGAAGACGGTGGAGGCGTGGTTGGCCCAGTCCGAAACGGTCGCCCGCTCGCCCGGCAATGGGGCGAGGCGCCCTTCCATCAGGTCGCGGAACGAGGCGCCGGCCACGTCGTGATAGGTCTCGCCGCGCTTGACGAAGTACATCGGCACGTCGAGCAGCCAGTCGACGTAAGCTTCGTAGCCGAACCCCTCGTCGAAGGCGAAGGCGAGCATGCCGGTGCGGTCGGCGTCCGTGTCGCGCCAGATCTCGGAGCGGCGCGACAGGAAGCCGTTCGGGCGCCCGTCGGTGAAGGGAGAGTTGGCGAACAGCGCCGTGGCGATCGGCTGGAGCGCGAGGCTGACGCGCATCTTGCGCACCATGTCGGCCTCGGAGGCGAAATCGACGTTCACCTGCACGGTGGCGGTGCGCAGCATCATGTCGAGGCCGAGCTTGCCCACCTTGGGCATGTAGCCGCGCATGATGCGGTAGCGGCTCTTCGGCATCTGCGGCGTGGCCTCGCGGGTCCATTTCGGACTCATGCCGAGGTCGAGGAAGCCGATGCCGAGCGGCTCGGCGGCGCGCTTGGCCGCGGCGAGGTGCTCGTCGAGTTCGGCCACCGTCGCATGGATATCGGGCAGCGGCGCGCCGGAGAGCTCGAACTGCCCGCCCGGCTCGATCGAGATCGCGCCGCCGCCCTCGTTGTTGGCGAGCCCGATGATGGTGCCGGCATCGAGGATCGGCTCCCAGCCGGTCTCGCGGGCGAGGTTTTCGAGAAGGGCCCGGATGCCGCGCTCGCCCTCGTAGGGCACGGGGGCGTGGTCGGCCCGATAGAACGGGATCTTCTCGTGCTCGGTGCCGATGGCGAAGCGCTCGCGCGGCTTCTCGCCCGCGGCGAACCACGCGATCAGTTCGTCCCGCGTGGTGAGCGGGGTGGTGTCGGACGTGTCGCGCGCCATGCGCTGCCTCGAAGGTGACGTCGGATCGAATGTCAGCGGGCGCGCCGGTCGTCCGCCACCGGACGGGCCGGTGGCGGCCTCACCGGATGTCGTGTCCTTAGAGGACGCCGCAAGGCTGAACAACGCGCCCGCCGACCGCAGACGGGCATGATGCAAGCTTTCCGTGTCCGGTCCGGGTTCGGCCGTTCACGGGTCCGCGAAGAAGCGGCCGTAGGCGTCGCGCGGAACGTCCGCCCGAAGGAGAAGCTGGAGCAGCAGCCGCGCCTTCAGGCCGGAGAGGAGGCCGGCCGAGAGCACGCCGCGGCGCAGCAGATCGATCTCGCCGCCCGGATACCCGTATGTGCGCGAGAACACCGGGCCGGTCTCGGTGCGCGAGGCGAGCACCACCGGCATCCGCTCGACCAGGGTGGAGACGGTGTCCGCCAGCGACTCCGGCACGTGGCCCGCGCCCATGCCCTCGATCACGGCGCCGCGGAAGCCGAGATCGGGCAGGGCGGCGAGCAGCCGGCCGTCGTCGCCGATGCCCATCCTCAGGAGCGCCACCGGCGCCGCCGTATCCGACAGGGGGCCGTCGACGCGGGGCGCGCGGCCGGGGCGCAGGACGATGCGCGCCTCGCCCTCGACCACGAGGCCGAGCGGGCCGGAGAGCGCCGAGCGGAAGGCCGAGGGCAGGGTGGTGTGCGCCTTCTGGACGAGGCGGGCGGCGTGGATCTCGTCGTTGAGGACGGCGAGCACGCCCAGGCCCCGCGCCGCCGCGCTTCCCGCGACGGCGGCGGCGGCGAGCAGGTTGCCGGGCCCGTCGGCCCCGGCGCTTTCCGGACCCCGCATCGCGCCCGTCACGACGACGGGCTTGCCGCCGCCCAAGAGGCTGTCGAGCACGAAGGCGGTCTCCTCGATCGTGTCGGTGCCCTGGATCACCACGGCCCCGTCGAGATCGCCCGCGAGGCGCTCGGTGATCGTGCGCGCCACCCCGATCAGGTCGTCGAGGGTGAGCCCGGCGCTCGGCCGCCGCAGGGGCGAGAGCGTCTCGATCGCCGCCACCGCGTCGAGCCCCGGGACCGTCGCGGCGAGGTCGGCCGCCGTGAGCGTCGGCACGATCCCGCCCGCGGCGCTGCGGGTCATGGTGATCGTCCCGCCGAGAGACAGGAGGAGGAGGCGGGGGAGGTTCATCGCGACATCCTCGGACGGACGTTGGGGATGCGGCGCATACCCGCCATCCCGGTCTCACCCTCATCCTGGGGTGCCGGAGCGTAGCGGAGGCTTCGAGCGGTGTTCCGGCAGGCCGCGCGGAACCTGGAGGATCCTTCGAGGCCCGCTGGCGCGGGCACCTCAGGATGAGGGAGTGGATGGGACATTCGCCTTGTCCTGCTCATCGTGCGTCGCCGAGCACCGCCTGGACGAGCGCCAGCACCGCGACCGCCGCGGTGTCCGCCCGCAGGATGCGGGGGCCGAGCGACAGGGCGACGGTGTTGGGCCGGCCGGCGATCAGCGCGCGCTCTTCCTCGTGGAACCCGCCCTCGGGGCCGACCAGCACCGCGAGCGGCGGGGGCCTTCCCGAATCGGCGGCGGCGCGCAGGGCGGCGACCGGATCGGTCGCGGGCGCGTCCTCGTCGCAGAAGACGAGAAGGCGGTCGGCTTCGAGCGCGTCGAGGCAGGCGGGCAGCCGGTCCGGCTCGCCGATCGCAGGCACGGAAAGGATGCCGCACTGCTCGGCCGCCTCGATCGCGTTGGCCCGAAGGCGGTCGGACTTGATCCGCTCGCCCTGGGTGAAGCGGGTGAAGACCGGCTGGAGCCGGCCGGCGCCCATCTCCACCGCCTTCTGCGCCATGTAGTCGAGGCGGCCCGTCTTCAGCGGCGCGAACAGGTAGTGCAGGTCGGGCGGGGCCGGCTGCGGCCGGGTCCGCGCCACGACGCTCAGGTCGGCGCTCTTGCGGCCCTGCGGCACGATCTCGGCGCGCCACTCGCCGTCGCGCCCGTTGAACAGCAGCACCGGCTCGCCCTCCGCACGGCGCAGCACGGTGAGCAGGTAGTTCGCCTGGGCCCGCTCCAGCGGCAGGACGCGCCCCTCCGCCAGATCCGCTTCGACGAAGAGGCGCGGGGCGGTGAAGTCGTAAGCGGCCATGGTCTCTCGCAGCGAAGCCCGTCTCGTCGCGTGGCGCTTCCGGCCTGTCAACCGGCGCCCCGCGCCCACTGATGCGAAAATATCACGTGGTGCGTGTTTCGCAGCGTTTCCCACGCTCGCGGCCCGTCGCGGGCGGAACGTACCATTGGCGCCACATTCCCATGCGCAGAAGAGTCCCGCATCGAAACACGTTCAAGCCCCTCGACCGAGCCCGCGGCCACTGCGCCGGGACGCTCGTGCCGGGCGGGCGCTGCGGGATCGGGGGCAAACCCGTCGCGGCATGCGGGGAGAAGGACCGGGCCGAATGTCTGCCAGGATGACTGCACCGTCGAAGACCGCTGCCGCCCTCGTCGGCCTCGTTCTGCTGGCCGAGCCGGCGCTCGCCCAGGGCTTGAGCGGGGCGCCGATGCCGTCGATGACGACGCCGTCCGAGCCCGCCCCCTCCGCCGGCGCGCCGATGAGCATCCCCGCGCCGATGGCGCCGGCGGCGCCCGCCCAGTCCGTGCCGAAGCAGGCGGGCACCGATTGCGGCGCGATCCAGTCGACCCTGATCGAGCGCAAGAACCTCGTGGCCAAGGCCAACGCCGCCTCGAACTCGAAGAAGAAGATGACGCCGCAGGAGGCCTGCGCCCTGTTCGGCAAGCTCCAGGCCAACGGCACTTCCGGCCTCAAGTGGATCACCGCCAACAAGGAATGGTGCTCGATCCCCGATTCGTTCTCGGAAGGCTTCAAGGCCGACCACAACAAGGTCTCGGAGATCCGCAACAAGGTCTGCGGCATCGCCGCCCAGGCCTCGAAGATGGAAGCCCAGGCCAAGGCCCAGGCGCAGAACGGCGGCGGGGGCGGCCTGCTCGGCGGCCCGGGCCTGTCGGGCTCCTTCCGGATGCCGCAGGGCGCGCTCTAAACCGTCACGACCTTGATTCTCCGCCCCGAGCCCACCGGCCGCGTCGCCGACGCGGTCGCCGGCCATTGGGTCGACCGGCTCGCGCCGGCCGGGGCGCGGCCCTATCTCCGCCTCGCCCGGATCGAGCGGCCGATCGGCTGGTGGCTGCTGCTGCTGCCGTGCTGGTGGTCGGCCGCGCTCGCCGCCGTCGCCGCCGGCAATCCCGGCCCCCATCCCGGCCACCTCGTCCTGTTCCTGATCGGCGCGGTGGCGATGCGCGGCGCCGGCTCCACCTACAACGACATCGCCGACCGCACGCTCGACGCGCAGGTCGAGCGCACCCGCTCGCGTCCGCTGCCCTCCGGACAGGTGACGACGAAGGGAGCCGCCGCCTTCCTCGCGGCCCAGGCCCTGGTCGGCCTCGCGGTGCTGCTGCAATTCAATGCCGCCGCGATCCTCGTCGGCCTGCTCTCGCTGGTGCCGGTGGCGATCTACCCGTTCATGAAGCGGGTGATGCCGATGCCGCAGGCGGTGCTCGGCCTCGCCTTCGCCTGGGGTGCGCTGATGGGCTGGGTCGCGGTGTTCGGCCGGCTCGATCTCCCGGCCCTGTGGCTCTACGTCGGCACCATCGCCTGGGTGGTCGGCTACGACACGATCTACGCGGTGCAGGACATCGAGGACGACGAGATCGTCGGCATCCATTCCTCGGCGCGGCTGTTCGGGGCGCGCCTGCGCCTGGCGGTCGGCCTGTGCTACGCCGGCACCGTCGCCCTGTTCGTTCCCGCGCTGATCGGAGCGGGGGCCGGCCCCCTGGGCTGGCTCGGGCTCGCGCTGTTCGCCGCCCATCTCGTTCGCCAAGTGGCGACGCTCTCCGAGCGCGACGGCCAGCGCGCCCTGGCGCTGTTCCGCTCGAACCGCGATGCCGGACTCATCCTGTTCGCGGGGTTCGCCGCCGACGCGCTGTGGCAGGGCTGGCACTGACGCTCCCATGGCGAGGGCGCCCGCGCCCGGGGGCGTTCGCGCGATGCCGGCCCCTATCCGCCGAACTCGCCCGAGCGCACGGGCCGGCTCGAGGGCGACGACGGCCGAGGCGGCGGTCGTCTCATACGATATCCGGTTGATGAGTTCGGCCTGTCCTGCGTCCTTGCGAGGCGAAGCCGTGGCAAACCAGGGCGCGTCCTTTCCGGACCTGTCGCGCCCTGGATCGCTTCGCGGCCGCTCGCGATGACGGAGAGGGGCGAAACCCGAAGCGATCAAGCGGAAACGGTATCAGCCGCGGGAAATGATCTCGCTCTCGCCCCGGTGGATGCAGGGCCGGGCCGGGAGGCGGGCGGTCTTGCGCCGCACGAGGAAGCGCGGGCGGCGGCCGCTGAGGGCGGCGTGGCGGCGGCGCTGACGGCCCCTGCCGAGCACGACCGGTCCGAGCTGCTGCGAGACCGGCACGATCGCTCCGTCCTCGCGCAGCAGCATCCGGGCGAGGCCGCCCTTGGCCGAGACGGCGCGCCACACCGCCACGACGTCCTCCTCGGCGAACGGCCCGAGCCGCATCGCCACCTCGCCCTCCGCATCGACCAGAAGCAGCGCGAAGCGATCCTCGCCGCAGGCCTCGGCCGCGTCGTCGAAGGCCAGCGCCACGCCGACGGGCGCGCCGAGGATCGGCAGCGGGGTGGCCTGAACCGGGATCGGCGCCGCCTCGATCCCGTCCCCGCAGCCGGGGCGGCGGTTCAGATTCATGATCTCGAAAGTCGTCATCGGCTCGACGCCCTATCCCTCGCCGCGGTCTCTATCGGACACGCTGATCTGACAAGCACAGTGCCGGTCGTCTTCCCCAAGGCACCTTAAGAGTGAGCGTTAAGCGTTGGTGGATCGAGCCGAAGTCTCGGCGATGCTCAACGGACCCTTGCCGGAATTGGTTCAATGCGGGTAACCGTTCGAACGTCGTGGATTTGCGCGCGGCACCGGCGCGACGGACCGGCCGCGGCGGCGGTTCGCGCATCGCTGCATTCCGAAATCCGGTGGCCACTTTTCGGATCGATGCACTAGAACGGAGGGGCGTCGGCAGCGTCCATGCGGCACGAGGCCGGTTTCGCGAGAGCGGCGCCCACCGGATCCATGACCCAGACAAGACCCTCTTTCGCGGCGCTGCGGCCCGTCCTGCACGACGCGATGCGGGAGGCCGCCGCCCTCGCGCTGCCCTTCTTCCGGAAGGGTGCGCAGACGAGCGCGCGGGTCTGGTCGAAGGCCGGCGGCTCGCCGGTCACCGAGGCCGACGTCGCCGTCGACACCTTCCTCAAGGTCCGCCTGTCGCAGATCGAGCCGCGGGCGGCCTGGCTCTCGGAGGAGACCAGCGACGATCCGGTGCGGCTCGGCCACGACCTCGTCTGGATCGTCGATCCGATCGACGGCACCCGCGCCTTCCTGTCCGGGCATCCGGACTGGTCGATCGCGGTGGCGCTGCTGCGCGAGGGGGAGCCGGTGCTCGGCTCGGTCTTCGCCCCGGCGATCGGAGATTTCTACGAGGCGGTCGTGGGGGAGGGAGCCACGCTCGACGGCGCGGCGATCCGCGCCTCGTCGCAGGACGGGCTCGAAGCGGCCCGCATCACCGGCCCGAAGCCGATGCAGGACCGGCTCCTGAACGGCGCGGCCCGGCTCGGGCCGCGGCCCTCGGTCACGGTCGTCGAGCGGGTGCCCTCGCTGGCCCTGAGGCTGGCGCGGGTGGCGGAAGGACGGATCGACCTCGGCCTCGTCTCGCGGGATGCGCGGGATTGGGATCTGGCCGCCGCCGACCTGATCGTGCGCGAGGCGGGCGGCGGCGTGTGCAGCCTCGACGGCGGGCCGGCGGTCTACAACCGCCCGGAGCCGCGCCATGGCGAGTTGATCGCCGCGCCCCTGTCGCTGCGCGAGACGGCGCTGGCGGCACTGGCGGCCAAGGCATCGATCGAGACGTAGAAGCCCCGCGCCAGGGGTGCGGGGCCGGTCGGTCAGGCCGCTTCCTTCAGCCGCACGGCGGCGGGCGCGAGGCCCAGGCGGTCGGCGAGATGCCAGCGCAGCTCGCGCGGCGAGTGGTACTCGTAGGAAGGGTCGATGAGGTGGCTGAGGTCGGCGCGGGCGTTGCGCCCCTGCGTATCGACCAGACTGTCCACCCGGAAGGTCGCCGCGTCGGTCACGGGCGATACGGCGCTCTGGTGGCGCCGGAACTCGAACGTCATTGTCGTTTCTTCTTTCTCGCCGGATCCCGCGCCATTCTTTCGGCGTGGCCGACGTCGTTTCTGGTTGTTGTGGCGGCGCCCGCCGCCGGATTCCGATGGAGGAATCCTGTGCCGGTGGGTGCCGCTTCATCGTCGGGGAACGTGGCTGGGCCGGTTCTGGTCCGGCCCAAGGACGAGATCAGACCGCCTGCAGGTTCCCGGCCGCGTCCTTGCCGCTGCGCTTGTCGGTCAGAACCTCGTAGGAAATCTTCTGGCCCTCGACCAGGTTGCGCAGGCCGGCCCGCTCGACGGCGGAGATGTGGACGAACACGTCCTTGCCGCCGTTATCCGGCTGGATGAAGCCGTAGCCCTTGGTCTCGTTGAACCACTTAACAGTTCCAGTATCCACGAATAGTTCCTTCGTTCTTTCCACACCAAGCGCAAGCGTCTGCTCGAAGCGAGCACGTGGCAGCGTCCGCCGATTTTGCGGGATGACGGGCGATCATGGGATGGATCGAAGCCGTTCGCTTCGCCGCGCCCGTCGGAACCGTATGTAGGCCGCCGATGCGGCCTTAACAAGGCAGGCCGGGACGATCGTGGCGATCGCCCGCGCCCGGAAGGCGGCGCCGGGTCGTGGGGACCGCCTCCGCCACCCTGTGACAAAGCGCGGGGCCGGTGCATATATGATCGCCAATCCAGGCGGTTACGCACCGCCCTCAAGGCAGTGCAGTCAGGCGATTCATGGCGGGCATCTCGGTTTCCCTCGAAGGCGCGAACATCCAGCTCTCGTTCCAGAAGGACGACCAGTCCACGGCGGTGGTCATGGATGCCCGCGCCGCACGCGCCCTGGTGCGTGCCGTCGGCCAGCTCCTCACCGCCATCGATGACGACGGCGGGGTCGACCTGCCCGACGAGACCGGCGACGAGGACGTCGCCATGCTCGACGTGACCTCCTCGGCCATCGAGGTCGGCACCGACGAGCAGGGTCAGGCGGTGGTGGCGCTCCAGGCCGGCGCGCTGCCGCCGTTCCAGCTTCGCCTGACCGACGAGGAGGCCCGCCACGTGGCCGCGAGCCTCAGCGAGATCCTGGCCGCGCCGCGGGACGTGCGCGCCTCCCACGGCGGCCATTGAGCCGCCTCAGACCTTCCGATCGATCGCTTCGGGTTTGGCCGCCCTCCGTCCTCGCGAGCGGCCGCGAAGCGATCCAGGGCGCGGGCATGTCCGGAAAGGGCGCGCCCTGGATGGCCACGGCTTCGCCTCGCAAGGACGCAGGACAGGCCGAAGTCATCGACCGGAGGGCGTATCGGTTGCCGCCGGCTGCGCGGACCCTGGCGAATGAAACCACGGCGGGCACATACGTGACGCCGTGCTCGCTCAGATAGCGAATTTCTATTTGGACCTCCGGCCTGCCGCGGCGGCGCCGGCTGCGCTCCGCGCTCGGCAGGGCCTCCGGCACCAGGGTGACGGCGACCGGGTTCGGCGTGTGGTCCATGGCCGCACCGGCATGGGCGTCGCCGGACAGAACCGGCTCGTCGTGGGGGCGACGGCCGCTCCCGGCGGCTCGGACGACGTTGCCGAGGCGGCTCCGCCTCGACACGAGCGTGCACGCGCGGACATGGCGGGCGGGCACGGCGGGAGGAACCCGCGATGCCGGAGGCTCGTGCCGCAAATGTACCATGCGTCGTGGCCCCGCCCGTGATCGGGCGGGGCTGCGGTCGGGCTGGATCAGAGCCGGATGCCGGGATCGGTCGGCCCGCCGGGCAGGTAGTCCGGCTCGGAGCCGGGGCCCTTCGGATCGTCGATGTCCGGTTCGTCGACGGGATAGGGCGAGCGCGGACCGGTCGGGCCGATATCCGGCCGATCGTCGGGCTGGGGCGGCGGGGGAAGATCGCCGGGGATCCGGCCGCCGGGCGTCGGATCGGGGATCGGGATGCCGGGATTGGCCATGGACCATCTCCAGTCTGGTTCGAGGGGATGGCGGTCCAACACGTCCCTCTCGGTCCGGTTCCGTTCTTCTTCCGTCTCGCCGGAACCTGGGTGCGGCGCTGTGACGTCGGCAGGAACCCCAGCCCGGTCGATCCGTTGGCACGGCAATTCCCGAACATGACGGAGCGAAGGCATGCCCGATATCCGCGAGGCCAGGATCCTCATCGTCGCCACCGACGGCTTCGAGGAAAGCGAACTGACGGTGCCGCAGGCGAAGCTGAAGGAGGCCGGCGCCACGGTGAGCGTGGCGAGCCCGCAATCCCGCCGGTCCGAGGGCACGATCCGCGGCTGGGACAAGACCGATTGGGGCAGGGACGTGCCGGTCGATCTCGACCTGGAAAGCGTGAACCCGTCCGATTACGACGCGCTGGTGCTGCCCGGCGGCCAGATCAACCCGGACAAGCTGCGGCTGGAGCCGAAGGCGCTCGAAGTCGTGCGCAGCTTCGTCACCTCCGGCAAGGTCGTGGCCGCGATCTGCCACGGGCCGTGGCTGCTGATCGAGGCCGGCGCGGTCAAGGGCCGCACGCTGACCTCGTTCGCCTCGATCAGGACCGACGTGATCAACGCGGGCGGTGACTGGCAGGACGAGGCCGTCGTCACCGACGGCGGCATCGTCACCAGCCGCAACCCCGGCGACCTCGACGCCTTCTGCGCCAAGATCGTCGAGGAGGTGAAGGAAGGCCGCCACGAGCCGCGCCAGCTCGCCGCCTGATTTTTTCTAGAGCATCGTCCCGAAAGGTGGCTGCCGGCTTGTCTGAAAAGACGATGCAAAATCAAAAACCGAGAGCCTCGTCCTGGATCCGATATCCAGGACGAGGCTCTCGCTTCGAACGAAAGGGGCCGCCGGCTTTCGGGCTCGGCGGCCTCGTCGTGTCCGGCCGTGATTCGGGGCTTGAACTCAGCGCCTGGCGACCGCCTTCTGCAGCTTCGGCCGGTCCGTGGCCGCGCCGGCCATCAGCTTGGCGAGGTGCTGCTGGTCGAGGCCGCCGCCAAGGCTTGCCGGCATCGCGGCCCCCGCCTCCGGCGCCAGCCGCTCGGCCTTGCGTGCGGCGATGGAGCCGGTGGTGACCGGATCGGCCAGCGCCGCCACCGGCAGGGCTGGGGCCGCCGGCTCGCGCTGGATGCGCATCGCCCAATGGGCGGCGGTGGAGAGGACGGCGATGGCCAGGATCGCCTTGATGCCGCCGGTCAGGAAACGCCGCATGGTCGGGCCCGAAAACGCAAGGAACGCGGCCGGTTCCCCGGCCTGCCCCCAGGATCGCGCAAGATCGTGAACGAACCCTCCCGGCCCGATCGAGCGGACCGTGCCGGATCGGGAGAGCCGCCCGGCGCGTCAGGTCCGCTGCGCGATCTCCTCGCGGCGCTTCTCCAGCGGCGTCTCCGCCGCGCCGCGGGTGCGCCACAGGCTGTAGACGATGCCGAGGGTGAGCAGGACCAGGGTGACGACGAGCGAGACCCACGGCGGCAGGTGGACGAGTTCCAGCGTGTCGGCGACGACGATCTTGGCGCCGATGAACAGCAGGATGAAGGCGAGCGCCGTCTTCAGGTAGGCGAAGCGGTCCACCATCGCGGCGAGCGCGAAGTAGAGCGCGCGAAGGCCGAGGATGGCGAAGATGTTCGACGTGTAGACGATGAACGGGTCGGTGGTGATGGCGAAGATCGCCGGCACGCTGTCGACGGCGAAGATCACGTCCGCGATGTTGACCAGCACCAGCGCGACGGCGAGCGGCGTCAGCCAGCGCACGGGCTTGCCCGTCTTCGGGTCGGGCCTGCGCACGATGAAGTGCTGCCCTTCCGGCTTCTCGGTGACCCGCACCCACGTCTTGAGGAGGCGCAAGGAGGCGCTGTTCCGGATGTCGTGCTCGCCCTCGTCCTTCGAGACGAGCATCTTGATGCCGACATAGACCAGGAACGCGGCGAACACCGAGAGCACCCAGTGCGCTTGGCTCACCAGGGCCGAGCCGAGCCCGATCATCAGGCCGCGCAGCAGCACGGCGGCGAGGATGCCCCAGACCAGCACCCGGTGCTGGGCCGCCCGCGGCACGCCGAGCGAGGTCAGGATCACCGCGATCACGAAGACGTTGTCCATCGACAGCGACTTCTCGATCACGAGGCCGGTCACGTATTCCTGGGCCGGGTCGGGCCCGAGCATCCACCAGATCCAGCCGCCGAAGACGAGGCCGAGGGTGAAGTAGAAGGCGGTGAGGAGAAGGCTCTCCTTCACCCCGATCTCGTGGTTCTCGTCCCGGTGCAGCAGGCCGAGATCGAAGGCGAGCAGGGCGGCCACCAGGGCGTGGAAGCCGAGCCACATCCACACGGGCTTGCCGAGCCACTCGTGGGTGAGAATGTCCATCATCATGGCGGGGACCGGATGCTTCGCTTTGGGAGAGCATCGGCTCCGACATCGCGGAAGCGTCTGCCGTGTCCCTCACGCGCGGGCCGCCGCGGATGCGGACGGGGATGGGCTCCCCGACGAGTCCGGGAGCGTCGTGACCGACACGGGTGCGCGTTCCGCCAGAGGGGCCCGCAGCCGATGCCGCGCAGTTAGAGGGAGGATCGCGTCGAATCAAGGGCAGCGCGATCGCCATCCCGGCCGGTCGCTCGGGAAGCGAACGCTCGCCCTTCCGGCATCGAAGGGGGCGCGGCCCGTCGCTCCGAGGGGTCGTACCGCTTGACAGGAAGCGCGTCTCCGGGCCCTCCGGCACGTCATGGATGCGGATCGGGATCACGGGATCGTCATCGTCGGCGGCGGGCCGGCGGGGCTCGCCGCGGCGGAGGTGCTGGCCGGGGCGGGACGCGCCGTCACGGTCTGCGAGCGCATGCCGTCGGTCGGCCGCAAGCTGCTCATCGCCGGGCGCGGCGGGCTCAACCTCACCCATTCCGAGCCGCTGCCGGCGTTTCTGCGACGCTATCACCCGGCCGATCCGCGCCTGCTGGCGGCGGTCGAGGCCTATCCGCCGGAGGCCTTGCGGGCGTGGTGCGAGGGGCTCGGCCAGACGACTTTCGTCGGATCGAGCGGGCGGGTGTTTCCCGAAAGCTTCAAGGCCTCGCCGCTGCTCAGGGCCTGGCTCGCCCGGCTCCATGCGGCGGGCGTGGCGATCCGCACCCGGCATCGGCTGGTCGGGCTGGGGGAGGGCGTGCTGACGTTCGAGGCGCCGGACGGGGCGCTCACCGTCCGTCCGGAAGCGACGCTGCTGGCGCTCGGCGGCGCGAGCTGGCCGCGGCTCGGGTCGGACGGAGCCTGGGTGCCGCTCCTGTCGGGGCAGGGCGTCGCGGTCACGCCGCTGAAGCCCGCCAATGTCGGCTTCCGCGTGGCGTGGTCGGCGCATTTCTCGGAGCGCTTCGCCGGCGCGCCGCTCAAGCGCCTCGCCGCGCGGATCGGCGGCGCGAGCGCCCGCGGCGAGGCGGTGGCGACGGCCGACGGCATCGAGGGCGGGGTGATCTACACGCTCTCGCGCCCGATCCGCGAGGCGGTCGAGCGCGACGGCGGCGCCGAACTCGTCCTCGATCTGCGCCCGGATCTCGACGCGGACGCGCTCGCCGCCCGGCTCGCCCGGAGCCGGCCCGGCGAGAGCTTTTCCACACGCCTGCGCAAGGCGGCGGGCCTGAGCCCGGCCGCGGCCGGCCTGCTGCGCGAGGCGCACGCCAACGCCCTGCCGGGCGATGCGCAAGGCTTGGCGGCGGCGATCAAGGGGGCGCCCCTGCGGCTGCACGCGCCGGCCCCGATCGCGCGGGCGATCTCGACGGCCGGCGGCGTCGCCTTCGACGGACTCGACGGCCGCTTCATGCTGCGGGCGCGGCCCGGCACCTTCGTGGCCGGCGAAATGCTCGATTGGGAGGCGCCGACCGGCGGCTACCTGCTCCAGGCCTCCTTCGCCGTCGGCCGGGCCGCGGCGATGGGCATGATGGGGTGGCTCGACGGGAAGGGCTGACGCCGGTGCGATCCGTGCCCGGTCGTGTCGCGATCAGGCACGGCTCCCGGCTCCTGCCGTGACGCGCTTTCAGGGCCGGGCGCAGATCCCGACCATGCCTCCGCTGCCCGCGGGGCAGGTGGCCTTGTCTTCCGAGTCGAGGGTCGCCGCACCGCCCGTGCGGCAGGTGGCCGAGGCCAGCACCTCGCCCGATTCGCAGGAGAGGGTGCAGCTCGTCTCGGAGCAGGATTGCGACCGCACCACCCGGAACGGGACGGTGCTCGCCGCGGCCGTCTCGCCCTTCGGCCCGGGCGCACCCGGTGCCCCGGCATCGCCCTTGGCCCCCTGTTCGCCCTTGGGCCCCTGCTCGCCCTCGGGGCCCCGATCGCCCTTCGGCCCCGGTGCACCGGCGGGGCCGGGTGGCCCCTGAAGACCCGCCGTGCCCTGCGGTCCGGCGGGGCCGGTCTCGCCCGCCTTGCCGGCCGGCCCCTCCGGCGCGCAGTTGGCGACCACGGCCTCCCGCTCGTCCTCGCCGGCCTTGATCACCGCGACGCAGGTCGCGGGCCGGTAGGGCAGGCGGAACTCGAAGCGTCCGCGCCGGTCGGACAGGACGGAGATGTCGTCGTCGAGGATCACGGTCACGCCGCTCCGGCGAACACCGCCGGTGATGCGCAGGTCGCCGCCCTCGATGCGCGCGTCCCAGACCTGGATCGGCTGGGCCGGCTGGCTCGGCGCCTTCGTCCGGCTGCGGGCAAGGGGTTGCCGGGGGGCGGATGCCTCGCCCTGGGCCGGCTGCTGCGCCGCGGCCGGTGCGGCGAGCGCGAGGCCCGTCGCGATCAGGATCGTCCACGACGCAGACGCGGCGCGCTCGGCTGCCATTCTCGCTCCTCCCGTTCAATCCCGCCGTTCGTCCCGCGTGTCTGCCGGCGCGACGGGCCGGTTTGCCGCCGCCCGCCGGCCGGGGTCAACCCTGGCCGTTCGTCCACATTCTTCCCCAACGGATATCCACAGCCCAAGCCGTTGCCGCGTCGAGACCTTCGTGAAGCGATCCACAGGAGCGGGCGTCGCTTCCCCGCCGCGCCCGGCGGAGAAAGCGCACGCCAGAGCCGGAGCGATGCCTTAATACCAACCGGCGATGATCCCGACTCATCGTCGGTGGCCCGCGCGAAGGCGCGGCGGCGGGCGTCCGCCGGACGCAGGGAAGCCGGCCATCGGTCGGATTCCATGCAGCTTGGTATAAGAAGGCCGGCCAAAGCTCCCGCCCTGTCGTCCGCTCCGACCCAGAAAGCCCACCGGCCGCGATGCTTCGCCCGCTTCTCCCCGCCCTTCTCGCCGCCCTGCTCCTGTCGGCGCCCGTCTGGTCGACACCCGCACGGGCCGACGCGTGCGACGCGCTCGCCGCCCGCATCGCCGGGGCGACGGGGGCGAAGAAGGCCGGGCGCCGGGTCGGCCCGAGCATCGACGTCCGGGCCGCGAGCGGCGTCCGGCTCGACCTCACCTGCCGCGCCCAGCCGATCGTGCAGGCGGCCTCGAGCGACCCGACGCCGTCGGCCGAGTATTTTCGCGAGCTGACGGTCGCGGCCGAGCTCGTGGTCGGCGAGCCGGCGCAGACCGTGCAGCCGATCCTGATGCGGGCCTACCGGACGGCGCTGCGCGAGGGCCGCAAATCCTTCATCCAGCAGAGCGGCTGGTCGGCGAGCTGCTACACCGACAGCGCGGGAGCCCTGCGCACCCTCTGCTCGGTCGGGCGCATTCCGACGCAGTGATACCAAGCGGCGGGGAAGCCGACCGATGGTCGTCTTCCCCGCATCCGGCGGACGCCCGCCGCCGCGCCTTCGCGCGGGCGACCGGCGATGCGTCGGGATCATCGCCGGTTGGTATGAAGTCTTCCGACGGGGACTTGCGCCGTCGCCGCGCGTGTTCGCGCTTGAACGAAGCGCGCGCCCGCGCCAATGCGGGAGCTAAGGATCCGCCGAAGGACCGTGGCAAGGAAACGCGAGATGGCCGACCCGTCCGTCAACCACCTGTTCGACCTCGTGCGCCGCCATCTCCCGGCCGAGCCCGGCGCCAAGGTCTTCATCGAGACGCCGGACGGCACCCGCTACACCTACGCCGACCTGCTGGCCCGTTCGGGCGCCTATGCGAGCGCGCTCCGGGGTCTCGGGGTGAAGCCCGGCGACCGGGTCGCGGTGCAGGTCGAGAAGAGCGCCGAGGTGATCTTCCTCTATCTCGGCGCGGTGCGGGCGGGCGCGGTCTTCCTGCCGCTCAACACCGCCTATACCGGGCCGGAGATCGCCTACTTCCTCGGCGATGCCGAGCCGGCCCTGTTCGTGTGCGATCCGGCCCGCGCGGCCGACCTTTCGGCGGTCGCGGCCCAGGCCGGCGTGCCGCAGGTGCGCACCCTCGACGGCGCCGGGCATGGCAGCATCGCCCGGGCCGCCGATGCGGGAAGCCCCGACTTCGCCGACGTGCCCTGCGGCGCGGACGATCTCGCCGCGATCCTCTACACCTCGGGCACGACCGGGCGCTCGAAGGGCGCCATGCTGAGCCACGACAACCTCGCCTCCAACGCCCTCGTCCTGGCGCAGTACTGGCACTTCACGGACCGGGACGTGCTGATCCACGCCCTGCCGGTGTTCCACACCCACGGTCTGTTCGTGGCCACCAACGTCGTGCTGGCCACCGGCGGCACGATGCTGTTCCTCCCCCGGTTGGACGCCAAGAAAATCCTGGAGCTGATGCCGCGGGCGACCGCGATGATGGGGGTGCCGACCTTCTACACGCGGCTCCTCAAGGAGCCGGGTCTGACCCGGGAGGCGGCGGCGCCCATGCGCCTGTTCGTCTCCGGCTCGGCGCCGCTGCTCGCCGAGACGCACCGAGACTGGTCGGAGCGCACCGGCCACGCCATCCTCGAACGCTACGGCATGACCGAGACCAACATGAACACCTCGAACCCCTACGAGGGGCGGCGGCGGGCCGGCACGGTCGGCTTCCCGCTGCCGGGGGTCGCCCTGCGCGTGGTCGAGCCCGAGACCGGGGCGCCGCTGGGCCCCGAGGAGGTCGGGATGATCGAGGTGAAGGGCCCGAACGTGTTCAAGGGCTACTGGCGCATGCCGGAGAAGACCGCCGCCGAGCTGAAGGCGGACGGCTTCTTCGTCACCGGCGATCTCGGCAAGGTCGACCGCGACGGTTACGTCCACATCGTCGGCCGCGGCAAGGATCTCATCATCACGGGGGGCTACAACGTCTACCCGAAGGAGATCGAGACCGAGATCGACGCGCTGCCGGGGGTGGTCGAATCCGCGGTGATCGGCCTCGCCCATCCCGATTTCGGCGAGGGCGTCACCGCGGTGGTGGTGCCCGGCGAGGGAGCGCCCGACGAGGCGGCCATCCTCGCGGCGCTGGAAGGGCGGCTTGCCAAGTACAAGTGTCCGAAGCGCGTGGTGTTCGCGCCGGAATTGCCGCGCAACGCCATGGGCAAGGTGCAGAAGAATCTTTTGCGCGAGACCCATGCCGAGCTCTACCGCGGCTGACGATCACGGCGCGCGCCGCTGACGACCATCGTTCTCCCGCCGACGGTGCCGGCATGACGGATCGCCCGAAGCGAAGACCCGAGCTGCGCCGGGCGCTGGCGCTCTCAAGCCTGTGATGCGATGCTTCGCGGCAGGAATGTTAAGAGCCTGCCCGTGCTCCGGGGGCCAACCGTGCCGGCGACGTGGATGCCGCCGCGGGTCCGCGGTGGGTGCCTCGTACAAACCGCGGAGAGTCGTTCGAACGTGACCAGCCGTATCGAGCAGGACCGGATCGATGCCGAGCTGGTCCGCGTCTCCGACAGCTCCGATCCGTTCGCCGCCGCCGTCAAGGCGACGCGGATGCCGATGCTCATCACCGACCCGCACCGGCCCGACAACCCGATCGTCTTCGTCAATCAGGCCTTCATCAAGCTCACCGGCTACGGCCGCGAGGAGATCCTGGGACGCAACTGCCGCTTCCTGCAGGGACCGGAGACGGACGCGCGCGACGTCGCCCGCATCCGTGACGCGATCGAGCGGCGGGTGCCGGTCGAGATCGAGCTGCTCAACCACAAGAAGAGCGGCGAGGTGTTCTTGAACCGCCTGCTGATCTCGCCGGTCTTCGACGACGAGGGGCAGCTCACCTACTTCTTCGCCTCGCAGTTCGACGTGACCCTGGAGCGCGACCGGTTGGTGCGGCTCCAGCGCGACCGCGACGCCCTGGAGCAGGAGGTCGAGCGGCGCAACGACGACCTCACCCGCAGCGAGCACCGCCTCGAATTCATGCTCGCCGCCGGCCGCCTCGGCGCCTGGAGCCTCGACCTCGCCGAGCGCCGGCTCGTCGCCTCGGACCTGTGCAAGCAGAACTTCGGCCGCCCGCTCGGCGAGCCCTTCGTCTACGACGACCTCGTCGAGGCGGTGGTGCCGGAGGATCGCGCGCGGATGCAGGCGGCGATGCAGGCGGCGATCGACCGCCGCTCCGATTACGACGTCGAGCATCGCGTCTCGGCGCCCTGCGGCGAGGTGCGCTGGGTGCAACTGCGCGGCCGGGCCTACTACCGGGCCGACGGGGCGCCGCTCTCCATGGCCGGCATCTCGCTGGACGTGACCGACCGCAAGCGCGCCGACGAGCAGCGCGCCCTGCTCGCCGCCGAGATGAAGCACCGGGTCAAGAACTCGATCGCCACGGTCCAGTCGATCGCCCACCAGACCCTGCGCAACGCCGGTTCGCTCGACGACGCGCGCCGGACCCTCGATGCGCGCCTCAATTCGCTGGCGAACGCCCACGACATCCTGACCTCGGAGACGACCGCCGGCGCCACCCTCGCCGAGGCGGTGGAGAGCGCGCTCGCGCCGTTCCGCGTCAGCCCGCGCAACCGCATCCGGGCCGGCGGGCCGGAGGTGCGCCTCACCGCCCGTGTGACGCTCGCCGTGGTGATGGCGCTGCACGAACTCGCCACCAACGCGGTGAAGTACGGCGGCCTCTCCAACGAGTCCGGCCGGGTGATCCTGAACTGGGAGATCGACGGTGCGGCGCCGCGACGGCTGCTGATGCGCTGGGAGGAGCTCGACGGGCCGCCGGTCGAGAAGCCGTCGCGCGTCGGCTTCGGCACGCGGATGATCGAGCGGGTGCTGGCCGCGGAATTCGGCGGCGAGGCCCGGATCGACTACCGGCCCCGCGGCCTCGTCCTCACCGTCGAGGCGCCGCTGCCGGAGCGCGAGGTCGGCTGATTTTTGTCGTCGTTCCGCGTCAACCGCGATCGCGAGTGACGGCGTTGGAGGTCGTGCGAACCGGTCACCGTCGCGATCCAGGGCGCGACGCAGACCGGATGAGGCGCGCAGGCGATCCGACTCCATTCGCCCGTCCGACGGCTGCGCGCGACGCATGCGGCGCGCCAGCGCCTTGCCCGGCATCGGCTTTTCCGGAGGGTGCACCCGGCTTCGAGGGAACGGCCAAGCCTGACCGGCGTTTGATCGGGGTCAGCCCCAGGCGCCTGCGCCCGACCTCGCCGAACGATGCCGTCTTCCCCGCCTTCTCCCTCCCGCGTGCCCGCGGAGGGCACGGCCTCCGTGCTCTGGACCCTGATGATGGGCGCGGCGCTGATCGCGCTTGCCGCCGCGCCCCGGCGCCGGCCCGACGCGCCCGGCGAAGCGGCGCCGTCCGGGCCGGTCGGGGAGGGCAACGGCGGCGCCCGATCCCACGAGGGACGCTCGGCCCGCTGGGTGGCGGAAACGCAGCGCGATCGCGGGCGCGATGCCGACCATCCCGGCGAGATCCCGTCCACCGGCTGGTGGGACGTCGCCACTCGCGTCTACCTCGAATTCAACAAGGACCGGGTGCTCTCGGTGGCGGCGGGGGTCACCTTCTACTCCCTGCTCTCGCTGTTCCCGGCGATCGCCGCCCTGGTGACCTGCTACGGCCTGGTCGCCGACGTGAACGCGATCAACGACCACCTGTCGGCGCTGCACGGCGTGCTGCCGAGCGGGGCCATCGACATCATCGGCGAGCAGGTCAGGCGCATTTCGGCCAAGGGCGGCGGCGCGCTGGGATTCACCTTCTTCACCAGCCTGATGCTCTCGCTGTGGAGCGCCAACGCCGCCATGAAGGCGATGTTCGATGCGCTCAACGTCGTCTACGAGGAGGAGGAGAAGCGCAACTTCTTCTGGCTCAACGTCCGCTCGCTGACCTTCACCGCGGGCGCGCTGCTGTTCATCGTCCTGTCGCTCACGGCGATCGTGGTGCTGCCGGTGGTGTTCAACTTCCTCGGCTTCGGCGACGGGGCGCGCCTGATCGCCATGGCGCGCTGGCCGGGGCTGTTCCTCGTCCTGCTCGGCGGGCTCGCGGTGCTCTACCGCTACGGGCCGAGCCGCGAGCGGGCGCGCTGGCGCTGGGTCGGCGCGGGCAGCATCGTCGCCGGCCTGCTCTGGCTCGTCGCCTCGATCCTGTTCTCCTGGTACGTCGCCAATTTCGGCAATTACAACGAGACCTACGGCTCGCTCGGCGCCGTGATCGGCTTCATGACCTGGATCTGGATCTCGGCGACGATCGTGCTGCTCGGCGGCGAGATCAATGCCGAGATCGAGCACCAGACCGCCCGCGACTCGACCACGAGCCCGCAGAAGCCGCTGGGCCGGCGCGGCGCGCGCATGGCCGATACGGTGGGCGCCGCGGCCTGACGGGCGGGCATCCCGATCGATCGGACGACATGTCATACGACATCCGGTTGCTGACTTCGGCCTGTCCTGCGTCATCGCGAGGCGAAGCCGTGGCGATCCAGGGCGCGCCCTTTCCGGACCTGTCGCGCCCTGGATCGCTTCGCGGCCGCTCGCGAGGACGGAGGGTGGCCAAACCCGAAGCGATCAATCGGAAACGGTATCATCGGTTCTTGCGCGGGAGGGTCGCACTCGCGAGAAGCGGGGCTTGGCCCCATCTTGGCAAACGAGAAACGTACCGGAGGAACGCGACATGGCCGGATCCGACGTTGGCGGCGGCGATCCCGAAACCCGCACCGAGGCGGAGTGGCGTACGGCGCTGACGCCGGATCGGTACCGCGTGCTGCGCGAGCACGGCACCGAGCGGGCGGGCACGAGCTGCCTCAATGCCGAGAAGCGGCCCGGCACCTTCTTCTGCGCCGGCTGCGGCGCGCCGCTGTTCGAGACCGGCACCAAGTACGAGTCCGGCAGCGGCTGGCCGAGCTTCTTCGCGCCGCTGGAAGGCGCGGTCGAGACGCAGGTCGACCGCAGCCACTGGATGACCCGCACCGAGGTGCATTGCGCCCGCTGCAAGGGACATCTCGGCCACGTGTTCGAGGACGGGCCGGCGCCGACGGGCTTGCGCTACTGCATGAACGGCGTCGCCCTCGACTTCGAGCCCGAGGCCTGAATTCACGGGGCGAGCCGGCGAATTCCACGCCTTTTCGGCCTCCAGGCTTGCCGCATGGTTGTTTCGGGCTCAACACTTCGCCATGAAGGGCCGTGTGAAGAAGAGGTTAACGCCCCGGTCTTCGTGGCCCGCCCGCAACGGAACGGCGGGCGACCGCCGGTCTCGCCCGCGAGCGGCTCGGCGTTCGGGCAGGGCGTTCGACGGTCGAGTGTCCGGGGACGGTTCCGGACCGGGACAGGCCGACCTGCGGAGGGAAGTGAATGAGTGTCGTTCGCCGGTTTCTCGTGGCGCCCTCGCTGGTCCGCCTTCTGCGCAAGGAGCGCGGCGGTGCCCGCGTCACCGAAGGCTACTTCGCGCCGCAGGCCGGGCGGACCTCGTTCGTGCGGGTGCAGGGCGCGAACTGCTTCCTCGTGCTGATGACCGGCGGCGAGGGGGCCATGGCCGAGGAGCGCACGGAGGTGCCGCGCGCCCACGGCGAGGCGCTCCTCGACGTCTGCGCCGGCCGCGCGATCTACGAGCGTACCACGGTCTCGCTCGGCGGCGCGGGCGAGGCGCTGGTCGACCGCTACGTCCGCCCCTCGGGCCTCGACATCGTCAGCCTCGTCTTCCCCGATACCGGGGCCGCCCAGGGCTTCACGCCGCCGGTGTGGTTCGGTGCCGAGGTGACGGCGGACAACGCCTATGACGGTCAAGCCATCGCGCTCACCGGCATCCCGAGCCCGGGCGACATCCCCCTCGGCAACGCTGCCCTCGACGCGGTGCTCGATCTGATCGAGCCGCGCTTCGGCTCCGCCCGCCCGCCCTTCTCGCCGCCGAAGCCCTCGGCGCCGCCGCGCGAGGCCGGGATCCCGCCGCGCCCGGCCGAGGCGCCGAAGCCCGCCCCGGTCCCGGAGGCGTTGCTGGCCGCGGCCGTGGCGGAACCCGCGGCGGCGCCCGAGGCCAAGCCGGAGGAACAGGCTCAGTCCGAAGAGCCTCTCCCGGCCGAGACCGCACCGGAGCCCGCTTCCGAAGCGCCGAAGGACGAGGAACCCAGGGTCGAAGAGCCCAAGGCCGAGGGGGCTGCCGCCCCCGAGGCGCCCGCGCTCGAGCCGGAGGCCCCGCCGGTCGAGGCCGCTAGGCCGGAGGAGCCCGAGGCTCCGAAGCCGCCGTCCGCCGAGTCGGAGAAGCTGCCGCCGGATGCGCGCATCGACGACGTGATCGAGAGCCTGTCCAAGGCGCTCGGCGCCGCCATCCGCAACCCGCAGGAGCCGAGCCGCGACGAGGAGGTCGCCGAGGCCTTCGAGCGCTGGCAGGTCCGGCCCCGGCGCACGCAGCAGACCTGAGCGGCGCGGGCCGCCCGCGCAGGCATCGACGTCATCCGAAGCGCCGGCCTCCGCGGGGAGGCCGTCGCTTCGGCGTTTTTTACCCAAGTCGATGACGGCAAGGCGGCTTACCGGAACCGGAAAGGGCCAAGCTCCGTTGTGAGGCATCCGGCGACGATCCCGAGCGGATCGGGCCGGCAAGTCTCCGTTCCCAATGAGGAATCGCCGCCATGAAACGTCTCGCCATCACCGCTGCCGGACTGATGCTCTGCCTCCTGCCGCTGGCCGGCGAGGCCCAGGCCCAGGGCGTTCCCGGCGGCATGCGCCGCGGCGCGGCCGAGGGTGATCGCGTCGCCGGTCCGGTCGGCGCGGTGGTGGGCGGCGCCGTCGGCGGCGCGGTCGGCGGCGTCAACGGCGTGCTCGGCATCGATCCGGGCCGGCGCGCCTACCGCACCAACATGCGCTCGCACCGCCACCACCATCACCGCCGCCGTCACCACCGCTGAGGATGAGCGCGCGCGGTCGGGCTATCCCTTCCGCGCACGTCGGCGAACGAAGGAATCCTCGGCGAGCAGCGCGAGTCCCGAGGCTACGATGACGCCGGCACCGACGAGCGTCCAGGCGCTCGGCAGGTCGCCGAACACGAGATAGCCGAGCAGGACCGACCACAGGATCTGCGTGTAGATGAAGGGTGCGAGCAGGCTCGCCGGCGCCCGCGCATGGGCCAGCACCAGCAGCCAGTGCCCGATCGTGCCGAACAGCCCGACCGCGATCAGGAGGCCCCAGACGTTCGCCGTCGGCGGCGGCGCCCAGATCCAGGGCAGGAGCGGGCTCATCACCGCCAAACCGCCGAGCCCGGTGTAGAATACCGTCGTCGCCGTGGTGTCGTAGGCCGCGAGCTTGCGCGTCACGATCACGTAGACCGCGTAGCAGAGCATGGCGCCGAGGCTGAACAGGATCGCGGGCTTGGCCGCGACCGCATCGGGCCGCACGATGATGAGCACACCGACGAAGCCGGTCGCCACCGCCGCGAGCCGCATCCGCGAGGACCACTCGCCGAGCAGCGGCCCGGCCAGCAGCGCCACGGTGAGCGGTGCGACGAACTGGATCGAGATCGTCTCGGCCAGTTGCAGCGAGCGCAGTGCCAGGAAGTTGCAGGCGGTGGAGCCGAACAGCAGCAGCGAGCGCAGGATCTGCAGCGGCAGTCGGCGCGAGCGCGCCACGCCCGGCCGCGTCGCCGGATTGAGGAAGGCGGTCACGAGCGCGACGTTGACCGCGTAGCGCATGAAGGTGGTGAGCAGCGGGTCGACGCCGTGGGCGGCCAGGATCTTGCCGGTGGCGTCGAGGCTCGCGAAGAAGACCGGCGCGACGCACATCAGGGCGATGCCGCCGAGGCGCCGCGGGTCGCGGGCCACGGACTGCCCCGCCTTGGCGCCCTGTTTCGCGGACACGTTGTCGCTCCCGATCGTCCCTCGTCCGGATCGAGGCCGTAAACCAAGCCGGAGGCGCGCGCATCCCGCCGCGATGCGCAGGAGCGATGCACCGGCGCTGGAGCACGGCCGCGCCCGCTTCGGGAGCGCCGCCGGATGCCCGAGAGAAGGTTTTCGAGGGCCGCGAAAGTCTCATCCGGCTCTATCCGGCTCTTGTCGCGTTCTGGATGGCTTCGCCTCACGATGACGGAAGAGGCAGGACTCATACGACTCCGGTTGATGACCTCGGCCTCTCCTCCGTCCTTGCGAGGCGCAGCCGTGGCAAATCAGGGCGCGACCTTTCCGGATATGGCGCGCCCTGGATCGCTTCGCGGCCGCTCGCGATGACGGAGTGTGGCGAAACCCGAAGCGATCGATCGGAAACTGTATCACACCGTCATTGCGAGCCGTCAGGCGAAGCCATCCAGCGCCGCGGCGGCGCCGGAAGAGCCGTCCGGGCCGGGATGCGGTGAGCCGGGTCTTGCCGTGCCGACAGCGCTCTATCGGATTCCCGAAATCCCGCCCGGCTCGTGGATCGGGCAGCCGTTGCGCTCCGCGCGGAAGCCGGCGGAGGCCGGGTAGGCGGCCCGGCGCGCGCGCATGATCGAGCCGAGCGGCCGGTGCGCGGCGAGCGCGTGCCAGGGATTGAAGGCGAAGCCGTCGTCGATCCGGCGCACCTTCTCCTCGCTCCAGGATTCCTGGCGCGGCACGGTGAGGCGGGCGACGGCGACGTAGGGGCTCCGGTCCTCCGGCCAGGGTTTGGAAGCGTCCTCGACCGGCATCGTCTCCTCGTCGGTGCGCAACTGTGCCCGCAACTCCCACACGCCCCCGTGCTCGGCGAAGTAGGCCGACACCGCCTCGCGCAGGCCGTTGGGCCGGCCGTTGACGTCGAGGCGCGCGCCGGTGAGGGCGGTCAGTTCGGGCGAGACCGGCGCCACGGCGACCTTGGCGACGTAGTTGCCCCAGCGCAGGGGAACCTGGCTGTAGAAGGTCTCGCCGAGGATATGCGTCTCCGGGTGGCCGCCCATCGCGATCAGGGTCGGACTCTTGGTGCCGAGGCCCTCCAGCACCGTCTCGACCCCGCGCAGCACGGCCGAGAACGCCTTCTTGAACACCTGCGGCGTGTCGGTGGTGGCCGCGAGCAGCTTCAGGCTCTTCAGGAAGGCCGCATCGTCCGGTGCCGTGAAGGCCGGGGCGTTGGCCATCACGAAATCCTGCGTCGTGCCCTCGGCGCCTTCGAGACGCTCGCCCTCGACGCCGACGATCTTGAGGGCGAGGCCCCGCGGGGTCGAGACGCTGTCGTCCAGAATGTCGCCGGGATTGGTGGAGAAGCGCAGCATCGCCTCGTAGGAGCCGGGCTTTTCGAAGAGGCCCTGGGCCAGGTCGGGCGGGATCCCATCGAGAACCTCCAGGCGGCCGGTGAGCAGGCCGTGCGACTTGGCGTGCACGCCCCGCACCGCCCGGCCGTAATCCTCGAAGGTGACGCCCTGGATCTTCGCGAAGGTCGCCAGCATCTGGGCGTGGACGTCGGCCTCGTCGGTGCGCGGCTGCTCGACCGAGGGGTGATAGGGGATCGGCTTCGCAGCGCTCACGTCCGGACTCCGATGGAACCGCCGGCCCCCGGAGCGGGTCCAGCCTGGAACCAAACCAAGGTCGGACGCGGCCGTTCATCGGTGTGCGGTCACGCTTGCGCGAGCGGCCCGTCCAGGGGCGCGAGCCGGGGCTCCGGCGCGAGCGCCCCCGTCGCCGCGGGCCGCCGGGCCAGAATCTCGCCGCTCATGCGAGCGCCCCGCAGGCGCGCCGAGCCGGGCAGAGCTGCGCAAGCGTCGCAGGGGAAAGATCCTGCCTCGTACGCGTCTCCTCCACGTGAGTTGTTCTTGGTTGAGTTGTTCTTATAAATCCCACAATGTTGCCGGTGTGCCCGCTGCCCGGGCGGCCCGTCAATCCCGCGCCGCGCTCCGTTCTCTCGGGCAAATTGACCGTGGCCGGTCGCTTTCGGCGAGGCGCCGTCATGCAACCGTCATGCTCGTGCGACAGCGGAAGAGACCCGCCGAGACGAAGAATGCCATGCCCGGCCCCTTTCCCGTTCCCACACCCGAAGCCTTGAATTCCGGCGTCAGCCTCGTCGTCGCCTTCGGCCTCGGCACCCTGATCGGAGCCGAGCGGCAGTATCGCCAGCGCACGGCCGGCCTGCGCACCGCCGTGCTGGTGGCGGTCGGGGCCGCGGCGTTCGTCGACCTCGGCATGCGGCTGACCGGCGGCGAGGGCGCGACCCGCACCGTGGCCTACGTGATCTCCGGCATCGGCTTCCTCGGCGCGGGCGTGATCATGAAGGAGGGGATGAACGTGCGCGGCCTCAACACCGCCGCGACCCTCTGGTGCTCGGCCGCGGTCGGCGCCTTCGCCGGGGCCGACCTGCCGCTGGAGGCCGGCTTCGTCACGGCCGCGGTGCTCGCCGGCAACACGCTGCTGCGCCCGCTCGTCAACCTGATCGACCGCATCCCGATCGACGAAAGCGCGACGGAAGCGACCTACGAGGTGCAGGTGACGGTGGCCGCCGATGCCGCCGGCCCCGCCCGCGACCTCCTGGTCGAGCGGCTGGAGGCGGCGGACTATCCCGTCGGCGGCACCGAGGTGGAGGAGCGCGGCGAGGAGGCGGTCGACGTCATCGCCACCCTCACGGCGACCACGGTGCTGGCCAAGGATCTCGACGCCGTGGTCGCCGATCTGGAGAAGCGGCCGGAGGTGCGCCACGCGACGTGGTCGGTGCAGACGGGGGATTGAGGCGGCTCGACGATGGCGGCACACGCTTCCTTCCGCTCTGCCGGCGCGGATCGGAGCGGATGCCGGGACCTCGCCCTCGCTCGACGTGAAGGGCGGAGCGATCGTTGCCAAGCCGGTGGAAGACGCCTGTCTCCCCGTCCGCCGCCGTTACAGGCTCTCGGAGCTTCCCGTCGGGGCCGAGCGGCTTCCGGAACCGTATCGTGGTGTCCGGGGCGCGCTCGACGGCGATTCGGTCGGTGACGGGATCGGCTGACGGAACCGCCGCCAAGGCTTCCGAAGCGTGGCGGCATCGACTCGATCGACCCGAATCCCGTCGCCGGCCGGGACACACGCGATCGGCATTGCCGGCTCGTCCGAGGAGACGATGCGGGAAAAGACCTCAGCGCCGCGGGTCGAGGGGTCGGATGCGGCGCTCGACCACCACGGTCGGGCGGCTGCGGCGCTCGACGATCACCGCCCGCGGCGGGGCGCGGTTGGGGCTGCCGGCGGCGAGGATGCGCTGCTCCTGCGGACGGTGCGCGGGCCGCGCCGCCGCGGCCTTGGCGGCGGCGGCCACGTGCGGGCGCACCTCGTCCGCGCTCAGACCGATCAGCCCGCAGGCGATCTCGACCTGCTGCTCGACATCGTCGGCGAGGTCCTGGGCGGCGGCGACCGCCTCGGCCACCGTCGGCGGCTCACGCCGCACCCGGATCGGCGGCAGGTCCTGGAAGCTCTTGGGGCTCTTCTTCACGGTACGACTCGCGGTCTTCATGCACCGATCTTAGGATGGTCCGCCCGGTTTGTGCAGTGCACTCAAATCGGACGTGACGGACCGCCGGCCGCATGGCTTGCCGGGCGGACGCTCCCGCTCGTCGAGCATGCAGGATGCGCGCCGAATTTCTCGCGATGCCAGCACATTCGTTGGCACGGAGGCGATGCCGGCCTTCGCGGTGGCGGTCAAAATGTCGCGGCAGTGCAGCGAAGGGGTTCCTGCATCGCAGCCACGATCGGCAACGGTTCCCTGCGCGGGCCGAACGGATCGACCCGATTCCCGCCCCGATCCTGCGGCAGGCAACGCCTTGCGATGTCCGACACCTCCGATCCCCGCCTCCCGCCCGCCCGGCCCGATCTCGCCGACCTCCGCCTCCGGAGGATCGTCGCGGCGGAGCGCTACGTCGCGGGCGAGCCCGCCCGGGTCGTCGTGCCCTCCGCGCCCCTGCGGCGCGCCCCGTCCGCCGAGGCCGGCCTCGATACGGAGGCGGTGATGGGCGATGCGGTGACGGTGTTCGAGACCCGCGACGGCTTCGCCTGGGTCCAGATCGATCGTGATCGCTATGTCGGCTACCTGCCGGCGGCGGCGCTCGGCCCCGCCGACCCCGCTCCGACCCATCGGGTCGCGGCGCTTCGCACCTTCGTCTACCCGGCGCCCGACCTGAAGCGCCCGCACCTCGCCCATCTCGGCCTCGGCGCGGCCTTCGCGGCGGAAGTGCGCGAGGGCGCGTACTGGCGCCTCGCCCGGGGCGGCTACGTCTTCGCCGGCCACGCGGCGCCGCTCGGCGCCGCCGAGCCCGACTTCGCGGCCACCGCCGAGCGGCTCGTCGGCACGCCCTATCTCTGGGGCGGGCGCACCAGCCTCGGCCTCGATTGCTCGGGGCTCGTTCAGCTCTGCCTGGAGACGGCCGGGCGCGCTTGCCCGCGCGACGCCGACCAGCAGGAGCGGGCCCTCGGAGAAACCCTGCCCCCGGGGCTCGACGGCCTGCGCCGCGGCGACCTCGTGTTCTGGAAGGGCCATGTCGGGCTGATGCTCGACGCCGACCGCCTGATCCACGCCAACGGCCACCACATGGCCGTCGCGGTCGAGCCCCTGCGCGAGGCGGTGGAGCGCATCGCCGCCAGGAGTTTCGGCGCCGTCACCTCGATCCGCCGGCTGGCTCCGTCGGCCTGAGGCGGCCTCGGCCGGCCTGGACGCGCTCCGGCGCGAGTTCGGCCAGCGCCTCGGCCAGGGCATCGACCTGCCCCTCGTCGTGGACCGCCGAGAAGGCGACGCGCAGGCGGGCGGTGCCGGGGGCGACCGTCGGCGGGCGGATCGCGACGACGAGGAAGCCGCGCGCTTCGAGCGCCGCCGAGAGCGCCAGCGCGGCGTCCGCCGCGCCGACGAGGACCGGCACGATCGGGCTCTCGGCCTCGGCCAAGCCGAGCCGCGCGGTGAAGCGGCGGGCGAGCGCCAGCGGCCGGGCGGCGCGCTCCGGCTCGGACTCGACGATGTCGAGGGCGGCGAGCGCGGCCGCTGCGGACGCCGGCGGCAGGCCGGTGGTGTAGACGAGGCTGCGCGCCCGGCTGGTCAGCAGGTCGATCACGGGCCGCGAGGCGCACAGATAGCCGCCGTAGGAGCCGAGCGTCTTCGACAGCGTGCCCATTTCGAGCGGCGCCCGCTGGCCGGGCTCGACCACGCCGAGGCCGTGGGCGTCGTCCACCAGGGTCCAGGCGTCGTAGTCGTCCGCCAGCGCCAGGATCTCGGGAAGCGGCGCCCGGTCGCCGTCCATGCTGAAGACCCGCTCGGTCAGGATCAGCGCCCGCCGCGCCGTGCCGCGATGCTCGGCGAGCAGGGTCCGCAAATGCGCGAGATCGTTGTGGGCGAAGCGCAGGGTCCTGGCGCCCGACATCCTCGCCCCCGCGAACAGGCAGGAATGGCCGAGTTCGTCGATCAGGATCAGGTCGTCGCGACCGGCCAGGGCGGGGGCGATGCCGAGATTGGCGAGATAGCCCGAGCCAAAGACGAGCGCCCCATCCTTGCCCTTGTGGCGGGCGAGGCGCTCCTCCAGGGCCGCGAGCGGGGGCGAATTGCCGGTCACGAGCCGCGAGGCACCCGCGCCGGCTCCGTAGCGGGCGAGCGCCTCCGCGGCGGCGGCGATCACCCGCGGATCGTGGGCGAGGCCGAGATAGTCGTTGCAGGAGAACGAGACGAGCCGGCGGCCCGCCCGCTCCGCCGCCGCATCCGGACCGCGGGCGGTCGTCGCGAGGCGGCGGCGCAGGGCGGCGGCTTCCAGGCCGGCGAGTTTTTCCCGGGCGAAGGCGTCGAGGCTCCGGGACGGGGCATGAGACGGGTGATGGGCCATGGCGCCTGAAGGCGACGGTGCCGGAGGGATGTCAAGCCGGCGGAGGGCCGACGGCGGACAGGCCGGGCGAACCCGGCGCGGATCGGCGCGTTCCCAGGCCCCTGTGCTCGGGACCGACCGGATCGTATCCATGCCGCGCCGCTTCGCTTTCGCTCTCCTGCCGCCGGTCGCCGCGTGGCCGCTCGCCAGCCCTGGCCGGGCCGGCCCAATCCTACCTGTTCGGCGAACGGCGCTTCCGCAAAGCCTGCCGCCGGCGCAACATGATGCGCTGATCGTCACCGGCCTCTCCTTGCGCGGGAAAGCCGAAAGTGCGAACCTCGTCGGCGTCCGATACAGACGACACGGGAGAGCCCAGGCCGCTCGGAAGAGGGGTCATGGCGCCGTCGGAGCAACCACCCCCGGAAACTCTCAGGCACAATCACCGTATCGTTGGACAATCTGGAGAGAGGCGCCGTCCGGCGTCCACCGAAGGAGAAACCTCGCTCATCTCCGCGAGTGAGGGAAGCTCTCAGGTAAGCGCGACAGATGGGGGCACCTTGCCAGCCGGCCGGCGGGCAGGAACCGTCTGTCGTGGAGTGCCCGATGAGCCTGCAAGCTGCCGGGGCCGTGAGCCCTGCCGCCCCCGTTTCCGCTGATCCGCCGGCGCAGACGCCGCTGCACGCGCTCCACCTGCGCCACGGCGCCAGGATGGTGCCGTTCGCCGGCTACGCGATGCCGCTTCAGTATCCGGCGGGGCTCTTGAAGGAGCACCTGCACACGCGGGCCGCGGCCGGCTTCTTCGACGTGTCGCATATGGGCCAGATCGCACTGACGCCGCGCTCCGGCGACGGGGCGGAGGCGGCCCGGGCCCTCGAAGCGCTGGTTCCGATCGACATCCTCGGCCTTCCCGTCGGGCGCCAGCGCTACGGCTTCCTCACCGACGCGGCCGGCGGCATCCTCGACGACCTGATGGTCGCGCGCCTGCCCGACCGGCTCCACGTCGTCGTCAACGCCGCCAACAAGGCCGCCGATCTCGCGTTCATCCGGGCGCATTGTCCGGACACCCTCGACGTGGCGCTCGTGCCGGATGCGCTGATCGCGCTCCAGGGGCCGAAGGCGGCGGACGTACTCGCGCGCCTCGCGCCCGAAATCGAGGCGATGCGGTTCATGGATGTGCGCGCGGTCGCGATTCTCGGCACGCCCTGCCTCGTCAGCCGCTCCGGCTACACCGGCGAGGACGGCTTCGAGATCGCCGTGCCGGCCGATCGGGTCGAGGCGGTGGCCGAGGCGCTGCTCGCCGATGCGGATGTGCTGCCCGTCGGCCTCGGCGCCCGCGATTCCCTGCGCCTCGAGGCCGGGCTGCCGCTGCACGGCGCCGACATCGGCTCCGGCACGAGCCCGGTCGAGGCGAGCCTCGCCTGGGCGATCTCGCCTGCCCGCCGCCGCGGCGGCGCCCGCGCGGGCGGGTTTGCGGGATCGGAAAGGATCCTGGCGGAGATGGAAGCCGGGCCGTCCCGGCGGCGCGTCGGCCTGCGTCCGGAGGGCCGGGCCCCCGTGCGGGCGGATGCCCCGCTCTTCGCCGCGGAAGAGGGCGGCGAGCCGGTCGGCCGCGTCACCTCCGGCGGCTTCGGGCCGAGCGTCGGGGCGCCGGTCGCCATGGGCTTCCTGCCGACCGCGCTCGCCGCGCCCGGCACCCGCGTCTTCGCCGAGGTGCGCGGCCGGCGTCTCCCGCTCGCCGCCGCCCCGCTCCCCTTCGTCCCGGCCGGCTTCAAGCGCGGCTGATTTCCCTCTCGTGTCAGGAGCTCGAACCATGCTGCGTTTCACCGACGAGCACGAATGGCTGCGCCTCGACGGCGACGTCGCCACGGTCGGCATCACCGCCCACGCCGCCGAGCAGCTCGGCGACCTCGTCTTCGTCGAGTTGCCGAAGGTCGGCGCCAAGCTGGCCAAGGGCGAGGCGGCGGCCGTGGTGGAATCCGTCAAGGCGGCCTCCGACGTCTACGCGCCGCTCTCGGGCGCGGTGACGGAGGTCAACGAGGCGGCGGTGGCCGACCCGGCCTCGGTCGGCGCCGATCCGCAGGGCGCGGGCTGGCTCTACCGGCTCAAGCTCGACGACGCCTCCGCCATGGACGCGCTGATGGACGCGGCGGCCTACGCGGCGTTCGCGAAATAGGCGTCGGCCGGAGCCCTTCCCACCCGTCCCCTCATCCTGAGATGCCGGAGCGCAGCGGAGGCCTCGAAGGAGACCTCCGGAACCCGCCATGATCCCTGGAGCCCTCCTTCGAGGCTGCTTTGCGGCACCTCGGGATGAGGGGGATGGGAGGGACGAGGCGCGCGGCATCCGCCTTCGAAAGGCCTCCCCATGAAATACGATCGCCACGATCCCTTCGACTTCGCCGCGCGGCGCCATATCGGGCCGAAGCTCAGCGAGATCGACCAGATGCTGGAGACGGTCGGCGCGACATCGCTGCATGCGCTGATCGACGAGACGCTGCCGCCCGACATCCGGCAGGCCGAGTACATCGATTTCGGCGCCTCGCTCACCGAGCGGCGCTCGCTGGAAAAGCTGCGGGCCACGGCCGACAGGAACCGGCTGCTCGTCTCGCTGATCGGCCAGGGCTACCACGGCACGACGATGCCGCCGGCGATCCAGCGCAACATCTTCGAGAACCCGGCCTGGTACACCGCCTACTCGCCCTACCAGCCGGAGATCAGCCAGGGCCGGCTCGAAGCGCTCCTCAACTTCCAGACCCTGGTCTGCGACCTCACCGCGCTCGACGTCGCCAACGCCTCGCTGCTCGACGAGGCGACCGCCGCGGCGGAGGCCATGGGCATGGCGCGCCGCGTGGCGAAATCGGACGGGAACGCCTTCTTCGTCGATCGCGACTGCCTGCCCCAGACCATCGCCGTTCTGAAGACCCGCGCGGCGCCGCTCGGCTGGGAGATCGTGGTCGGCGATCCCTTTTCGGAGCTGGACCCGGCCGCCGTCTTCGGCGCGCTGTTCCAGTACCCCGGCGTGAACGGCGCGATTCACGACTTTTCCGAGGTCATCGCCGCGCTCCACGCGGCGGGCGCGCTCGCCGTGGTCGCCGCCGACCCGCTGGCGCTGACGCTGCTGAAGGCGCCGGGCGAGATGGGCGCCGACATCGCCGTCGGCTCGATGCAGCGCTACGGCGTGCCGATGGGCTATGGCGGCCCGCACGCCGCCTACATGGCGACCCGCGACGCCCACAAGCGGGCGCTGCCCGGCCGCATCGTCGGCGTTTCGGTCGATGCCCGCGGCAACCGCGCCTACCGGCTCGCGCTCCAGACCCGCGAGCAGCATATCCGCCGCGAGAAGGCGACCTCGAACATCTGCACCAGCCAGGTGCTGCTCGCGGTCATCGCCTCGATGTTCGCGGTCTATCACGGACCGGCCGGCCTGAAGGCCATCGCCCTGCGTGTCCACCGCGACGCGGTGCGCTTGGCCGCAGGCCTGGAAACGCTCGGCTTCAAGGTCGATCCAAAGGAATTCTTCGATACGATCACCGTCGAGGTCGGCCCGTTCCAGGGCGTGATCCTGCGGAGCGCCGTCGAGAACGGGGTGAACCTGCGCAAGGTCGGCACGGACCGCATCGGCATCAGCGTCGATCAGCGCACCCGGCCCGATATCGTGCAGGCGGTGTGGCGCGCCTTCGGCGGCGATCTCCCCTACGACGAGGCCTATCCCGAGCCGCGCCTGCCGGCGGCGCTGGAGCGGGCCTCCGAGTACCTGACCCACCCGATCTTCCACATGAACCGGGCCGAGAGCGAGATGACGCGCTACATGCGCCGGCTCAGCGACCGCGACCTCGCGCTCGACCGGGCGATGATCCCGCTCGGCTCCTGCACGATGAAGCTCAACGCCACCGCCGAGATGCTGCCGATCTCCTGGCCGGAGTTTTCGGAATTGCACCCCTTCGTGCCGGAGGAGCAGGCGCAAGGGTATCGGGAACTCATCGACGATCTCTCCCAAAAACTCTGCGCGATCACCGGCTACGACGCGATCTCGATGCAGCCGAACTCGGGGGCTCAGGGCGAGTATGCGGGTCTGCTCGCCATCCGCCGCTACCACCTCGCGCAGGGGGAGGGGCACCGGACGGTCTGCCTGATCCCGTCCTCGGCCCACGGCACCAACCCGGCCTCCGCCCAGATGTGCGGCATGAGCGTCGTCGTGGTCGGGGCGGATGCCCACGGCAACATCGACGTCGAGGACTTTTCGAGGAAGGCCGAGCGGCACGCGGACAAGCTGGCCGCGTGCATGATCACCTATCCCTCGACCCACGGCGTGTTCGAGGCGCGGGTGCGTGAACTCTGCGACATCGTCCACACCCATGGCGGACAGGTCTATCTCGACGGCGCCAACCTCAACGCCATGGTCGGGCTGGCGCGGCCGGGCGACATCGGTGCCGATGTCAGCCACCTCAACCTGCACAAGACCTTCTGCATCCCGCATGGCGGCGGCGGGCCCGGCATGGGGCCGATCGGCGTCAAGGCGCACCTGATCCCGTTCCTGCCCTCCGATCCGCGCTCGGGCGAGGAGGGCGCGGTCTCGGCCGCCGCCTTCGGTTCGGCCTCGATCCTGCCGATCTCGTGGAGCTACTGCCTGATGATGGGCGGGCGCGGCCTGACGCAAGCCACGCGGGTGGCGATCCTCAACGCCAACTACATCGCCAAGCGCCTGGAGGGCGCCTATCCGATCCTCTATGCCGGGCGGAACGGGCGGGTCGCGCACGAGTGCATCGTCGACGTGCGCCCGTTCCAGAAGAGCGCGGGGGTGAGCGTCGAGGACATCGCCAAGCGCCTGATCGATTGCGGCTTCCACCCGCCGACCATGAGCTGGCCGGTGGCGGGCACGCTGATGATCGAGCCGACCGAATCCGAGACCAAGGCCGAGATCGACCGCTTCTGCGACGCCATGCTGGCGATCCGGGACGAGATCCGGGCGATCGAGGAGGGGCGGATGGATCGGGCCGACAACCCGCTCAAGAACGCCCCGCACACGGTGCAGGACCTGATCGGCGCCTGGGAGCGGCCGTATTCGCGCGAAGCCGCCTGCTTTCCCTCGGGGTCGCTTCGCATGGACAAGTACTGGCCGCCGGTGAACCGCGTCGACAACGCCTACGGCGACCGCAACCTCGTCTGCTCCTGCCCGCCGCCGGAGGCCTACGGCGAGGCGGCGGAGTAGGGGCTTCCGCATGCGATACCCCTCCCCCCTCCGCGGGGGAGGGATCGCGGGCGCCGTTTGACTCCGCCGCCGCCGCCCCGCAATCCACAGCGCATGACCGGGCTCGACAGCCACCCTCTCTGGCGCCCCTACACCCAGATGAAATCCGCCGCACCGCCGCTGGAAGCGGTCGCGACGCGGGGCTCGCGCATCACGCTCGGTGACGGGCGCGAGTTGATCGATGGCATCGCCTCGTGGTGGACGGCGGTGCACGGCTACAACCACCCGCATATCGCGGCGGCGATGGCCGACCAGCTCGCCTGCATGCCGCACGTGATGTTCGGCGGGCTCACCCACGCCCCGGCCGAGCGCTTGGGCGCGCGCCTCGCCGCCCTGCTGCCGGGGGAACTCAACCACGTCTTCTTCACCGATTCCGGCTCGGTCGCGGTCGAGGTCGCCCTGAAGATGGCGGTGCAGCTCTGGCTCAACCGCGGCGAGACCGGCCGCACCCGCGTGCTCGCCTTCCGCGGCGGCTATCACGGCGACACCCTGGGCGCGATGTCGGCCTGCGACCCCGAGGAGGGGATGCACCGCCGTTTCGGCGCCTACTTGCCGACGCAGGTTTTTTGTGAGCTTCCACGCACGGCCCAGCAGGAAGCCGCCCTCGACGCGGCGCTCGCCCGCCACCGCCACGAACTCGCGGCGGTGATCGTCGAGCCGCTGGTGCAGGGGGCGGGCGGGATGCTGACCCATCCGCCGGAGGTGTTGGCTGCGATTGCGCGCCTCGCTCGCCGCCACGGCCTGCCGCTCATCGCCGACGAGATCTTCACGGGGTTCGCCCGCACCGGAACGCTGTTCGCCTGCGAGCAGGCCGGCATCGTGCCCGACATCCTCTGCCTGTCGAAGGCGCTCACCGGCGGCACGATGGCGCTCGCCGCCACCGTCGCGACCACCGAGATCTTTTCCGCCTTCTGGTCGGACGATCCCGCGGCGGCGCTGATGCACGGCCCGACCTTCATGGCCAACCCGCTCGCCTGCGCGGCGGCCAATGCCAGCCTCGACCTGTTCGAGACCGAGCCGCGCCTGACCCAAGCCCGCGCCCTCGCCGCGCGCCTGGAGGCGGGCCTCCGGACGCTCGACCGGCGTCCCGGCGTCCGGGCGGTGCGGGTGCTCGGCGCCATCGGCGCGGTGCAGTTCGCGAAGGCCCCCGATCTCGCCGACCTGAAGCGCCGGTTCGTCGAGCGCGGCGTCTGGGTGCGGCCGTTCGGCGACGTCGTCTACCTCACGCCCGCCCTCACCATCGACGCCGGCGACCTCGACCGCCTGATCGAGGCGGTGACGGCGGTCGTCGCCGAGACCAGGGCCATCGCTTGAAGCGATGGCCCTGGTTTTCTTGGCCCGCCTCATACCGTTTCCGATTGATCGCTTCGGGTTTGGCCCCCCTCCGTCATCGCGAGCGGCCGCGAAGCGATCCAGGGCGCGACAGGTCCGGAAAGGGCGCGCCCTGGATCGCCACGGCTTCGCCTCGCGATGACGCAGGACAGGCCGAAGTCATCGACCGGATATCGTATCAGTCGCCGGCGCCCGCCTCCGCGGACATCTCGGCCCCTTGGGCTTTCGCTCCGCTCGATGCTTCTCAGGACCAGGGTCCTGAGAAGCCCGCTCCGCGCGGCGCTCTTGGTCGTGTCCCTTGGCGCCGCGAAGCCGCTCAGGCGGCTTCGAGCGATGGCTCTGTCGCCGAGACCGCGAGGGGTTGACCCGGCCGATCCCTCAAGGGAGCCTGCAGGAATCCGCCGGGGAAGCCTTTGCAGGGACCCTGCAACCCGCAGCGGGGTTTCTCGTTGGATCATCGCGGCGGCGCGACGGTTTCCGGACCGGGAAACCGTCAAGCCGGTGAAGAACTTGGGTCGGTGGGACAATCGGGGAGAGCCGAAGGTGGCGAGCGAGACCGAGACGACGAATCCGGAAGCCGACCGTCCCGTCATCCTCCTCGTCGAGGACGAGGCCCTGACCATCATGGATCTCGGCGACGTGCTGGAAGAGGGCGGCTACGACACCCTGCAATGCGCGTCCGCCGAGCGGGCGCTGTCGATCCTTCAGGCCCGGCCCGACATCTGCGGCCTCGTGACCGACGTGCAGCTCTCGGGCCGCGTCGACGGGTTCGAACTCGCCACCTCCGTCGCCCAGGCCCGGCCGACCCTGCCGATCCTGATCGTGTCCGGCCGCGCCTCGCCCGATCCCGAGCGCATGCCGCAGGGCGCCGCGTTCATCGCGCGCCCCTGCGCGGGCGAGGACATCCTGGCCCGGCTCAAGGGGCTGATGCCGCATTGCTGAGCGCCCCGCGCCAGCCCTCGACCGTCTCGCTCAGGCCGCCCTCCAAGCCGTAGCGTGCGCAGAAGCCGACGTCCTCCGTCAGGCGGCGGATGTCGGCCTCGATGCAGGCCGGTTCGGTGGGGGCGAGCGGACGGGCGCCGAAGTCGATCAGGTCGGGGCGGCCGGTCAGCGCGCCGATCGTTTCCAGGACCTTTCGCACGGGCACGGCTTCGCCCGAGCCGATGTTGACCGGCCCTTCGACGGCCGCGTCGAGCAGGGCCGCGAAGGCGGCGCCCGCATCGGCGACATGGAGAAAGTCGCGCCGCTGCCGGCCCTCGCTGGTGGCGAGGCGCCGGTCCGCGAGCAGCGCCCGCGCCGCGTCGCCGACGAGCCGGCCCGTTGTCTCGCCCGGGCCGTAGAGGTAGAACAGCCGCCCCCAGGCCAGCGAGAGGCCGGCGGTCGCGGCGTAGGCTTGCAGGATGCGGCGCAGGCCGTCCTTGGCGGCTCCGTAGAGCGTCGTGGGGTTGCAGAGGGCGGATTCCGACAAGCGGCCGTCGGCGATGCCCGGCATTCCCGTCCAATCATACTCCGCGCAGGTGCCCGCCACGACCGCGCGGGCACCGCCCGCCTCGCGAAACGCCCGCACGAGGTCGAGGCTCGCGGCCGTCCAGGCGAGGTTGTCCGGCGATTGCCGGTAGCGGCCGGGCTCGGTCACCCAGGCGAGGTGGAGGAGGTGGCTCGCGCCGAGCCCCCACACGGCGGCGCGGCGCTGGCCTTCATCGAGCAGGTCGGCGGCGCGGAAGGCGTGCACCCCCTCCGGCCGGGTTCGCCCGACCGCGTGGATCTCGAAGCCGCGGGCGGCGAGCGCAGCCACCGCGTGGCGGCCGACGAAGCCGGCCCCGCCGGTGACGAGGACGCGCTTCACCGCCCCGCCCAATCGGGGAGGGCGAGGTCGCGGGCCGAGATCACGGTCACCGGCTCGGGCCACGCGAGGGCGAAGGCGGGATCGTCCCAGCGCACGCCGTCGGCGGCGGCGGCCACGAACGGCCGGTCGATCATGTAGAGCACTTCCGTATCGTCGGAGAGCGTCTGGAAGCCGTGGGCGAGGCCCGCCGGGACGTAGAGGGCGTCGCGGTTCCGCGCCGAAAGCGTCACGTGGGCGGTGCGCAGGTAGGTCGGCGAGTCGGGCCGCAGGTCCACCACCGCGTCGTGGATCGCGCCGGCCGTGCAGCGCACGAGCTTCGTCTCGGCATGGGGCTCACGGGAAAAGTGCATCCCGCGCACGGTCCCGCGGCGATGGTTGAACGACACGCTCGACTGCGCGAGGCGCCCGATCAGCCCGCGCTCGGAAAATTCCTCCTCGCAGTGGGTGCGGGCGAAGAAGCCGCGCTCGTCCGCGTGCGGTTCGGGCCGGACGCGGAACAGGCCGGGCAGCGCGCGTTCCTCGAAGATCATGAGGCTCTCGGACCGTGGCGGCCCATAAGAGAGCCTTTCGTCCAGGCTGCCGCCGTCATTGCGAGGCGGAGCCGAAGCGATCCGGCACCGCCGCCTTCTCCGGAGAGGGCGAGCCCCTGGATCGCTTCGCTCACGCTCGCGATGACGGGATGGTCGGACAGGACCATCAGAACACCGTCAGTTCGGGGATCGCCACGGCGAAGCGGCCGCCCCATGCGCGGATCGCCGCCATCTCGCCGGCGATCTCGTCCTTGAGGTTCCAGGGCAGGATCAGCACCGTGTCGGGGCGCATCGCCAGCAGGTCGTCGGGCGGGACCACGGGGATGCGGCTGCCGGGCAGCCACGTGCCCTGCTTGTGCGGCGAGCGGTCGGCGACGGCGCGGATCAGTTCCGGGCCGATGCCGCAAGAGTTGAGGAAGGTGTTGCCCTTGGCCGCCGCGCCGTAGGCGCAGACCGTGCGGCCCGCCGCCCGCTCCTCGATCAGGAAGCGCAAGGCCGCGCATTTGATGTCGGCCACCGCCGTCCCGAAGCCGTCGTAGCCGGACGGGTCGAACAGGTTGGCGCCCCACTCGCCGAGCACCACGCGCTCCAGCGCCGGGGTCGGCCGGTGCGGGGCCGCCTCGTGGCAGGCGAAGACGCGCAGCGAGCCGCCGTGGGTCGGCCATTCCTCGACGTCGAACACCCGCAGGCCCTGCCGGCGCAGGATGCCGATCACCACGCCGAGGGAGAGGTAGGAGAAGTGCTCGTGGTAGATCGTGTCGAACTGCCGCCTCTCGATCATCCGCAGGAGGTGCGGGAACTCGAAGGTCGCCACGCCCTCCGGCTTCAGGATCTCGGCGAAGCCCGCGGCGAAGTCGAGGATGTCGGGCACGTGGGCGAGCACGTTGTTGGCCGCAGTCAGGTCGGCCATGTGGCCCGCTGCGGCGAGCCGCCGGGCGGTGTCGCGGCCGAAGAAGGCGACCTCCGTCGGCACGCCGCGCTCGACCGCCGCGCGCGCGACGTTGGCCGCCGGCTCGACGCCGAGCGCCGGTACGCCGCGGGCGACGAAGTATTGCAGCAGGGAGCCGTCGTTGCTCGCGACCTCGACGACCTTGCTGTCCGGCCCGAGGCCGAAGCGCTCGATCATCGCGGAAACGTAGCCTTCCGCGTGCCGCAGCCAGCCCGCCGAGAAGCCGGAGAAGTAGGCGTAATCCGAAAAGATCGCCTCGGGGCTCTCGAAGGCTTCGAGCTGCACCAGCCAGCAGGCGTCGCAGACATAGGCGTGGAGCGGGTGGAAGACCTCGCCCCGGTGGCGCCGCTCGGGCGTGACGTAGGAATTGGCGAGCGGCGAGAGGCCGAGATCGCAGAAGGTCCGGGTGAGGGCGGCGCCGCAGGCGCGGCAGGTCGGACGGGTCATACGGATTCCGACAAGTCGAAGCGAACTCGGCCGGCGCCTCCCTCTCCCCGCACGCGGGGCGAGGGGATGTGCGAGCACGCGAAGCGACCGGCAAATGGTATCACTGGAGCGCTCCCTGCCGTCCCAACGCCTCGTAGCGCGCGATCTCGGTCTCGACCAGGGCCCTCGGATCGGCGCCGGCGGCGACCGCGCGATACCATGCGGCGGTCCAGTCGAGCGCCGCGTCGAGGGTGAGCCGCCGGTCCCAGCCGAGCCGGGCGCGGGCCTTGGAGGCATCGACCTTGAGATAGGTCGCCTCGTGCGGGTGGGGCTTTTGCGAGAGATGCCAGGCGGCCCCGTCGCCCCAGCCCGCCGCCAGCCGCGCGACGAGGTCCGAGACCGGGCGGCAATCCTCGTCCGCCGGCCCGAAGTTCCAGCCCTCCGCGAAGGCCGCGCCGTCCGCGCCCGCGAGGCACTCGGCAAGCCGCAGGTAGCCGGCGAGCGGCTCCAGCACGTGCTGCCAGGGGCGGATCGCGTGGGGCGCGCGGATCTCGACCGATTCACCCGCCTCGAACGCGCGCACGATGTCGGGGATCAGCCGGTCGAGGGACCGGTCGCCGCCGCCGATGACGTTGCCCGCCCGGGCGCTGGCGATCCGCGCCGGATGGCCGCCCGCGCCGAAGAACGAGGCGCGGTAGGCGCTCGTGACGAGTTCGGCGCAGCCCTTCGAGGCGCTGTAGGGATCGCGCCCGCCCATCGCCTCGGTCTCGCGGTAGGCGTAGGGCCATTCGCGATTCTCGTAGGCCTTGTCGCTCGTCACCACGACGATGGCGCGCACGCCGGGCGCCGCCCGCACCGCTTCCAGCAGGTGGACGGTGCCCATGGTGTTGACCGCGAACGTGCCGACCGGGTCGGCATAGGAGGGCCGCACCAGGGCCTGGGCCGCCATGTGGATGACGATCTCGGGCTCGGACGCCGCGACCGCGTCCGCGATGGCGCGGGCGTCGCGGATGTCGCCGATGCGCGAGGCCCGCAATGGGAAGCCGATCGCCTCGAACAGGTTCGGCCGGGTCTCGGGGCTCAGGGCGAAGCCCGTGACGCGGGCGCCGAGCCGCGCCAGCCACAGGCTCAGCCACGCGCCTTTGAAGCCGGTATGGCCGGTCAGCAGGACAGGCCGCCCGGCCCAGAAGGCGGGATCGGGGTTGAGCGCACCCATCACCACACCTTCCACGGGGCGTCACCTCGGGCCCAGAGTTCTTCGAGGTGCTTCTTGTCGCGCAAGGTGTCCATCGCCTGCCAGAAGCCGGTGTGATGGTAGGCGTGGAGCTGCCCCTCGCGGGCGAGGCGCTCCAGCGGCTCGTTCTCCCACACGGTGGCGTCGCCCTCGATCCGATCGAGCACACGCGGCGAGAGCACGAAGAAGCCGCCGTTGACGGTCGCCCCGTCGCCCGCCGGCTTCTCGCGGAAGCTGCGGACCGAATCGCCGTCGAGGTCGAGCGCGCCGAAGCGGCCCGGCGGCACCACCGCCGTCAGGGTGGCGAGGCGCCCGTGCGCCCGGTGGAAGCGGCTGAGCGCGGTGAGGTCGATGTCGGCGACGCCGTCGCCGTAGGTCATGAAGAAATCGTCCTCGCCGAGGTAGTCGCGCACGCGCTTGAGCCGCCCGCCGGTCATGGTGGCGTCGCCGGTCTCGATCAGCGAGACCTTCCAGTCCTCGGCGGCCGAGCGGTGGAACTGCACGTCGCCCCGGCCGAGGTCGAGCGTGACGTCGCTCAGGTGCAGGCGGTAGTTGAGGAAGAACTCCTTGATGACGTAGCCCTTGTAGCCGAGGCAGATCACGAACTCGCTCACGCCGTGGGCGGCGAAGATCTGCATGATGTGCCAGAGGATCGGCCGTCCGCCGATCTCCAGCATGGGCTTGGGGCGCACCACGGTCTCCTCCGAGAGCCGCGTGCCGAGTCCGCCCGCCAGGATCACGGCCTTCACGGGCGGTCTCCGATGCGAGAGAAGGGCGGCGCCGTCGTGCCGCCGGATGGCTTCGGCCCCGCCTCGCAATGACGGAGAAGCGGACCCACCCCGTCATTGCGAGCCGAATGGCGAGGCAATCCAGAAGCGCGACGGCGCCGGAAGGGGCGTTCGAGCGTCCGCGAAGCGATCCGGGCACGCGGCGCCTTTCGGTTTCGCGCCATGGAGGACCGGCCCGCGCCTGGGGGCATCCCGTGATCGAACGTCGCCATCATCGCCACGCCTCTACCATGCGCCGCGCGGCTGCCGGAAACCGTTCGGCGTCGAGTTCGAAGGCCGGCGGGCGGATGCCGAAGGCGTCGGGATAGTACGGGTCGCAGGCGAGCCGCGCGCCCCAGCGCTTGCGGAAGCGGGCCTGCTCGGCGGGATCGACGGTCGGGATGCGGTTGCGGCTCTCGTAGTGATGCAGGGCCGCATCGGCGCAGTAGACCGTGCGCAGGTCCCGCTCGCCGAGCCGCAGGCACAGGTCGATGTCGTTGTAGTTGATCGCGTATCCCTCGTCGAAGCCGCCGACCGACTCGAAATCGGCTTGGCCCACCATCATGCAGGCCCCGGTCACGGCCAGCACGTTGCGGTTGGCGAGGCTGGAGCCGTGATAACCGGGATCGTCGCCGGGAAAGCCGCGGCGGACATGGTCCGGCAGGCCCTCGCCGAACACCACGCCGGCATGCTGCAGGCTGCCGTCCTCGAACAGCAGCTTGGGGCCGACCGCGCCGACGCCGGGAATGGCCAGCAGCGCCAGCATCGCCTCGATCCAGTCCGGCGTGATGCAGGCGATGCCGTCGTTGAGGAAGATCAGCACCGCGCCCGTGGCCGCCTTCGCCCCGAGGTTCATCTTGGCGGCGACGTTGAAGACGGGGTTTTCCCAGGTCACCGGGCGTGCGCCGAACCGCTCGACCGCGGCGCGGGTCTGCGGGCGCAGGTCGCCGTTGTCGACCGTCACGATCTCGACGGCCTCGTAGATGCTCGTCGCGCGGATGCCGGCGAGGCAGGCGGCGAGCAGGTCGACGCTCTTCCCGCCGACGGTGCTGTCGTGCCCGGCGGTCGGGATCACGATCGAGACGCGCGGGCGCGCCGCGAGCGTCCGCCTGAGGGCGAAATGGCCGGGAGCGAGCGCGCGGACGGAATCGAGCCCGCCGGTGCGGTGCGCTCGCCCGGAGAGAGCCCGGGCGGCGGCTTCCGGATCGATCGCATCGCCGCGGCGATGGCAGAGCACCTGGGCGACGTGCCCGACGCGCCTCGTCCGCTCGGTCAGGCGCAGGGCCAGATCGTAGGCCGGCGCGCCCTCGCTCTCGGCGGGAAAACCGCCGACGGCCCGCACCAGGGACGTGCGGGCGAGGCTGAACGGGCCGGTGTAGAAGCCGGATTCCAGGGTCTCGGGCGACCAGTCCGGCTTGAAGTGCGGATCGCGGCGCTCGCCGCCGGGGCCGATCCGATCCTCGTCGGCATAGAGCATGTCGAGGCCGGGCTCGGTCGCCAACCGCCGGACGAAGGCGAGCAGCGCGTGGGGCGCCAGCCGCGCATCCGGCTCCAGCAGCGCGACGTAGGCGCCGCCCGCCCGCGCCAGGCCCGCGTCAAGGGCGGCGGCCGTGCCGCCGGGCGGAGGCGGCAGCAGGTGCAGCCGCGGCTCTTCGGCCGCGAGCCCGGGCAGGGCAGCCGATGGGTCGGCCACCAGCAGCAGCTCCCAATCCGGGTAGCTCTGCGCCGTCAGGCTCGCGAGGGCTTGCGCGAGGGGCGCCGGATCGATCGTGCCCGCGGCCATCAGCACGGAGATCAGCGGGCGCTCCGGCAGGGCCGCGAGCCTCGCGGCGCAGGCCTCGGCCGCGGCTTGCGCCGGCGCCTCCACCGCTGCGATCCAGGCGGCGTAGCCGGGCGGCGGGCGGCGGGTCTGCGCGGCGCGGGACAGGCGCCGCCGGATCTCGCCCGGCGGCACGCTGCGCAGCAGGCCGAACGCCCGGCGCAGCAGGCGCAAGGGGCGGCGCTCCTGCGGCGGCAGCCGCTCCAGGATCCTGCGGGCCGAGAGGAGGCCGGCCTCGATCCGCCCCGCCGGCTCGACCCGCACGGCGTCGAGCCGGAACCGGGCTTCCGCCCCGGCGACCTCCAGGCGGAGCGCGCGGGTGCCGGGCGGCATGCGGATCAGGTCGTCGGTGCCGGCCTCGCCCGGGCTCAAGCGGTAGCGGCGCGGCTCGGTCTCGCCCTCCGCCTCGACCGCGAGCACCGGCCGTACGCCGTCGGGGCGGCAGCGGACGCGGATGCGGGTGCCGGACAGGGCCGCCACCGCCGCCCCGGGGCCGAGGGCGAGGACGGGATCGGGCCCGGTCACGCTCCAGGCGCCGTCTTCCGCGACTCGGCGCAGGTCGCGCAGGGGATAGAGGCCCAGCGCCTCGCGGCGCCTCACCATGATCGCTCGCTGTCTCGGGGTCGGTCGAAGCTCATGCGGCACCGGAATCCACCAATTCCGCCGCGCCGTGAAGCCGTCTCTCGCATGATCCGTATCTTGCCGGCCCGCTCGCGATACCACCATCGATCTTTGTCATCTAAGTTTCATCGCGACCCGTCAGATGCTGTCGCGCGGGTGAGCCTGAGAGTCTGCCCGTGGTTGAGCGTTTTTCGGACCGTGTTCAGGCTCGCGCGTCCGCGAAGGGAAACCGGATCATGTCGGCGGCAAACGAAGCGGTCGCCGTGTCGGCGCACGGCGAGGCCCTCGGACAGCCGGGCGGCCGAAGCGGGAAGGAGAGCAAGGCCGTCAAGCGGCTGCGCCCCCCGGCGGCCAAGAGCGTCGGCTGGGCTCTGGTCCAGGCCGCGCGGCTGCATCGCGCCCGGGTCGGCGACCGGCTCGCCGCGCTGGACCTGTTCGCCGGCCAGGAGCAGGTGGTGCAGGCGCTGGCGGCGGCCGGCAGCATGACCATGGGGGATCTCGCCGCGACGCTGCGGGTGCGCCCGCCGACCGCCTCGAAGACGATCTCGCGGCTGGCCGCCCTCGGCTTCGTCGAGCGCCGGGCCGAGGCCGGCGACGGGCGCATCGTGCGCGTCCGCCTGACCGAGACGGGGCTGGCCAAGGCCGCGGCGATCGAGCGGATCTGGGACGAGGTCGAGGCCGAACTGCTCGAAGACTTCGACAACAAGGAGCGCCGCCGCCTGCGCAAGCTGCTGCGCCGGGTCGCCCGCAACCTTGCCGAGGCCGCCGGGGTGGACGGTCACGACGAAACCGACTCCGAGATCGACGGCGAAGCCGACGACGAGGAGGAGGCCCTGCTCGGCCCGGGCGCCTCCGACGCCGTGGTGCGCTCGTAGGGCATTCGCGTCGTCGCAGCCGCTTAGGTCATGGATGACGCGCGTGCCTCTCGTTCGGCCTGCGTCGCGGTCCAGAGCGCGACGCCAGCCGGATGAGGTTTGCGAGCGGCCCGACACCCTTCGCCGGCAGGATCGCGAAGCCGAGGCCATGTGTCAGCCCGCCGGCCACGCCTCGCCCTTCGCCAACACCCGCGTGGCGAAGGCGCCGCCGGGAAACACCGCCGCCACGCCCGGCCGCTTGAGGCGCAGGTCCCAGGCTCGCACCTCGGCGTAGCGCAGAGTCACGGTGCGGCCGTCGCCGGAGCAGGAGACGAAGCAGCGCTCGAAGGCGAGGAGCTGGGTCGGCATCGGCGGATGCGGGCCGTCGCCGGTGTCGATCTCCAGCGCCACCGCCGCCTGCCCGCCCGTCTCGAAGGCGCGAAAGGCGTCGAGCAGGGCGTCGTACTCGATACCGTCGACGCAGAGCTGGAGGCAGAAGCGCGGGGCGAAGTCCGCTCCTGCATCGAGGGGGCTCTCCCGCAGCAGCGTCAGGGCGAAGCGCCCGCCCTCCGCCTCCGGCAGGGTGCGGACGTGATCTTCCGCCACGCCGTCCAGCGCCCGCAGGCGGTCGGGTTCGATCGGCGAGGGCGCAGCCTCGCGGCCCTCCGCCCGGCCGTCGTTGCGGAAATGCAGGAGCGGGTTGATCCCGGCCGCCACCACGTCGGGGTAGCGGGCGAGATAGAGGCCGGTGCTGAAGGCGGGGCTCGGATCGAGGCCCGCGGCGGCTCCGGTCCGCAGATAGTGGCGCAGGGGATCGAGCCGGGTGCGGCCGCTCTGGCGCCTGTAGAAGGCGGTGTCGAAATCCGCGTTCGGATTGCGGTCCCGGCGCGCGCCGAACCACGCGTAGTGCAGGAACGGGTCGAGGCCGCTCCGCGCCACGCCCGGGTTGCGCGCGCGGTAATAGGCGGCGTCGAACAGCTTCGGGACGCGGCCGATCACGGCGCGGCGCAGGAGGCCGCTGCCGAGGCCGACGAGGCGCGCGAGAGGGGAGGGCGCGCTCATGCCACCACTCATGCCACCACCTGCGCCTCGCACAGCCCGCGGATCGCCCCGGCGAAGGCGGCGGCGTCGCAATCCGCGGCGATTCTTTTGAAACCCTCGGCCCGGACCGCCTGCCACAGGGCGGCGTCCTCGTGCAGACGCACCAGCGCCTCGGCGAAGCCGTTCGGATCGCGCCAGTCGCGTGCGAGGAAGCCCTCGCCCTCCTCCCAGCCGACCTGATCGGCGAGGATCGGCGTGACGACGCAGGGCAGCCCCTGCGCCGCCGCCTCGTGGACCTTGTGCGGGATACCGGCGGCGAAGCGGGTGGGCGCCAGGAACACCCGAGCCGCATCGAGATGGGGCTCGGTCCGCGGCACCCGGCCGGTGACCCGCACGCCCGCCTCGCGGGCGTAGCGCTCGCGGATCTCCGGCGCGATCCCGCCGACGATTGCGAGGGTCGCGCCGGGCAGCCGCGTCTGCACGAGCGGCCAGACGCTCCCGAAAAACCAGTCGAGGGAATCGACGTTGGGCTGGCCTTCGCGGGCGAGCGCGCCGACGAAGACGAAGCCGGCGCGCTCGGCGAAGCCCGGCGTCGGCGCCTCGGGCCGCGCCAGGGCGTGGCCGAGCACGGTCGGGTTGCAGGCGGCGTAGCGGGCGAGCACCCGCGCCTCGGCCGGCGACACGCAGACCACCGCGTCGGCGAGCCCGAACAGCCGCGTCTCGCGCGCCGCCTGCCACGCCAGATCCGCGGCGACGGCGCCGCCCTGCGTGGCGGCCTCCGTCACGAAGTCGCGCAGGGCGAACAGCGCTTCCGAATCGAAGATCACCCGCGAGCGCGCGAAGCCGCGCGGATCGAGCCCGGCGGCGTGGAGCGCCTGGGTCACGAACAGGATGTTGTGCGGCCGGCTCACCCAGAGCACGTCGTAGCGGTCGCGCCGCTCGGCGATCAGGCGGCCAAACCCGTCGTCGCCGCTCGCGTAAAAGATCTCGATGCGCTCGTCGAGGTCGCGGTAGCGCCGGTGCTCCTCCGCATCCGCCTCGTAGTTCGGGAAGAAGGTGACGGCGTAGCCCAGGTCCGCCATGGCGTTGAGGATCGCGTTGGCCCGCGGCAGGCCGGCGCCGAGGTCGAGATGCGGCACCCGGTCGTCGACGTAGAGCACGCGCAGGCGCCAGGGATCGTGGTCGAGGAGGCCGCTCCCCCGCGGCTGCGGGCCCTGCTCGAACAGGCTGGCCCGGTGCCGGTCGAGGAAGCGGGCGCGGTTGCGGTCGAGCAGCGCCTCCACGTCCTCGCGGCGGGCGCTGGTGGCGTTCTCGTAGTGGATCGCGGTGGCCCGCGGCTGCACCAGCACCCGCCGCCCGGCCTGATGGCAGCGCAGGCAGAGATCGGTGTCCTCGAAATAGGCCGGCGCGAACAGTGGATCGAAGCCGCCCAGGTCTTCGAACAGCGCGCGCGCGATCATCAGCACGGCGCCGGAGACGTAGCCGACATCGCGGGTCGCGGCGTGCTCGGGGGCGAACGGGTCCGTGTGGCCGCGGCCGTGCGGATGGGTGAGCCCCACGTCATCGCGAAAACCCGCGCCGGATTCCTGGAGGACGCCGCCGGGAAAGACGAGGCGAGCGCCGACGATGCCGGTGTCGGCATGGTCGCGGAAGGTGGCGACCATGGCCGCGAGCGCGCCGGGCAGGAGGTCGACGTCGGGGTTCAGGAACAGGATGAAGCGCCCGCGCGCCCGCGCCGCGCCGGCATTGCAGGCGGGGCCGAAGCCGGTGTTGGTCGCGTTGGCGATCAGCGTCACGCCGTCGAGGCGGTCGTAGAGGGCGCGGGTCTCGGGCGCGGAGGCGTTGTCGACGAGCACGACCTCGAAGCTGACGTCGGCCAGTGTCTGGCTCGCGCAGAGTCGGTACAGCGTGAGCGCCAGGAGGTGACGGGCATCGCGGGCGACGACGACGATGGAGACCTCCGGCGCAGGCTGCGGCGCGAAGGCGAGGCGCACGCCGTTGCGGAAGATCGCGTCCCAGATCAGGGCGGCCTCGGCGAGCGCGGCCCGGCGGCCGGTGCCGGGATCGACGGTGTCGAGCAGGGGAACGGCGGGGGGCTCGCTCATGGGGCGGAGGCTTCCTCCGCGAGGGCGATCCGGCCGATCCCGTCGTCGGTGAGGAACAGCAGGCGCCCGCCGCCCTCCGGGAGCGGTCCCGCGGCGCGCAAGGACAGGCTCGCCGGCACCGGGGCGGGCAGGCGCCCGGTCCGATCCGAATAGGTGCGGATCGCGCGATGGTGGAGCGGCGTGACGCGCTCCAGGCGCAGTTCGCTCGCGCGCTCGCCCGCGATCAGGAAGGCGGCCGCCGGGTGGGGGCCGTTGACGAGCACGCCGGGCAGGAGCGTCGCGATCTCGACGCGATCGCGCGTGCGGCCGACGACCCGCCCGTCCGTCTCCCAATCGGCCTGGATGTCGGCGAAGGCGCGGGCGAGCGCGGTGCGGGTTTCGGAGGGCAGTTTCTTTTCGCGCACCCACTCGGGCGCGAGGGCGACATCGAGCGCGCCGAGGTCGGGCGGATCGCCGACGGCGGACGCCTCCGCGCGGGCGAACCAGCGCTGCCGCTGCGGCGCGTAGACCTCCGCCGTACCGCGACCGGGGCGCCGCTCCGTCGCGACCAGCACGCCGCGATCGGGGTCGCTCGCGGGCAGGGAGCGGGCGGAGGTTTCGCGGGTCAGGACGAGGCCGCCGCCCTGCATGACGATCGACGCCGCCGCATCCGGGTTGGACATCCCTCTCCCCGCGTGGGGCGAGGGGGGAACACGTCCATGTTCGTGCGAACCGAGAAGCCCGATCAGCTCGGCCTCCGCCGCCAGCGCGACCTCCGCGTAGTGCGCGTAGAGCGCCTCGCTCGCCCGTGTGAGCCGCGCCAGCGCATCCCGATCGCGCGCGACCTCCAGCACCGCCCGCTTCACGGCTTCCGCGTCGCGGCAGCGATGGGTCGGCTCGCTCGGTTCGAAGCCCTCCAGGCCGATCTCCGTACCGATGACGGGCCGGCCGAAGGACAGCGCCTCGCCGACCTTCATCTTGAGCCCGGAGCCCATCAGCATCGGCGCCACGACGAGATCGGCCTGCGCGTAAAAGTCTTCGAGCCGGTCGAGATAGCCGAGCAGCCGCACGCCGGGTTCCTCGACCCCGTGCAGGCTGCGGCAGATCTCGCCGGCGACGACGAGCTCCGGCCGCTCCGGCGTCCAACCCTCGCGCCAGACCCGGATGAAGCGGCCGATGGAGAACAGGTTCGGGTCGTTGCCGTGGCCGAGGAAGCCGATGCGCGCCACCCGCTCCGGCACCGCGAAGGGTGTCTGCGCGGGAAAGTGCGGCGGCAGCAGCAGGACGCGGCTGTCGGTGGCCTGCGCGAAGGATCGCGCTTCGGCCGCCTGGATCGCCAGCACGACATCGGCCCGCGACAGCCCCTCCGCCTCGCCGGCCGCGTCGGTGTAGAAGAAGTTCGGCTCGGCGCGGAACGGCCGGTACTGGGCCTGGCGGCCGGCAAAGCGGTCGTGGGTGTCGATGAGCGTCGTCACGCCGGGCGGCACCCGCTCCAGGGCGCGCGCGAGGAAGGCGTAGTTCACCAGCACGGCGCCGGTCGCCGGATACCGCGAAAAATACCACGCGACGAAGTCTCCCACCTCGTCGGGACACCATTCGTCGATCCCGAAGGCATGGGAGCGCGTCTTGAGCGGGATGAGCGTGTCGGCTTCGATCAGGAAGACGTTCCGAAAAGTCCGCTCCATCGCCAAAAGATCGGTCGGCGGGTGCTGGCCGAAGCGGCGGTAGACCTGATCCTCGTGGGCGTAGTAGGCGAGGTCGATCGCGAACCCACCGCGGGTCAGCGCCTCGCAGGTGGCCGCGAGCCGGCGCCGGTTGCCGGCGCCGGCGGGCGCCGCCGGCATCGGCGCGAGGACGAGGATCGCGGGCTCGTCCGTGATCGCTCCCGACATCAGGAGACCCCTGTCAGCGCGGTGAAGCCGTGGGCGTGGAGCGCGAAGGAGCGCTCGGGCAGGCCCTCCGGCGCCGCGCCCCAGAGGGGGGCGAGGGTCAGCCGCTGGCGCGGATGCGGCTTGAGCCCGAGGGATGCGCGCACGACCCGGGCGCAGCCCCAGCCCGCGCGCACGCGAAACAGCAGGCCGTGCGGGATCGCGGTGCCGCCGAGGGTCCAGCCGCCGGCCTCGTCGGCGAGGGCCGGCGCATCCTCGGCGACCGGAAGCGCGGCGACCGCCGCCTCGAAGAGGCCGAACAGGCGCCCGAGCGGCGCGAGGCCCGACGGGCCGGCGGAGAGCAGCGCCCGGGCGAGCAGGGCCCGCTCGGCCGCGCCCAGGGCCTCCGCCGATGCGGGTTCCGGATGCACGGTGAGGTCGCGGAAGTGGGTGGCGACGGTCAGGCCGCCGCCGAGGGCGAGGCCGTCCGCTTCGAGCGCCAGCAGGCCGGTCGGCCCTCCCCGCGCCCCGGCTTCGAGCCCGGCGAAGGCCCAGGTCACGAGCCGTACCCCCTCGGGGGCCGCGACGTCCAGGGGGATCGGCAGCGAGGGCGGCAGGGGGAACCGGAGGACGAAGGCGCCGGGCGCGGCCTCGACGAGGCGGCCGGGGATGGGGGCGCCTGTCGCGCCTGTCGGCGGCGAGAGCGTGGCGCTGCTCATGCCGCGGGGCGTCCGGCTTGGACGAACCGGCGATTTCCCACCCGCGCCCTCATCCTGAGGTGCCGCGAAGCGGCCTCGAAGGATCGTCCAGGAGTCGCGCGGGAACCGGAAGATCTTTCGAGGCTCCTTGCCGACGCAAGGGGCACCTCAGGATGAGGAGAGAGGGTTGGAATCCCCGCTTTCATCGATGTCGCACCGCTCACGCTGCCGCGAGGGCCGACAGAATCCGCGCCCAGGAGCGCGTGCCCTTGTGGAAGCTCGTCAGCTCGTACTTCTCGTTGGGCGAGTGGATGCGGTCGTCGTCGAGGCCGAAGCCGATCAGCAGGGTGTCGAGGCCGAGGATGCGCTTGAAGTCGCCGACGATCGGGATCGAGCCGCCGGCGCCCACCGCCACCGCCTCGCGGCCCCACTCGGCCGAGAGTGCTCCTTGCGCCGCGGCGAGCTGCGGCATGTCGTAGGGCAGGGCCACCGCCCGCGAGCCCTTGTAGCAGATCACCTCCACCGAGCCGTCGGCGGGCACGCGCTCGCGCACGAAGGCCTCGAAGGTCCTGGCCAGCGTCTCCGGGTCCTGGTCGTCCACGAGGCGGAACGAGACCTTGGCCGAGGCCTGGGCGGCGATGACGGTCTTCGTGCCCTCGCCGGTGTAGCCGCCGACGATGCCGTTCACGTCGCAGGCCGGGCGCGACTGGATCAGCTCGATCGGCAGGCGCCCGCGCTCGCCCGCCGGTTCCTTGAGGCCGATGGGCCCCAGAAACTTTTCCGCGGTGAGGCCGAGCCCACGCCATCGTTCCAGCAACTCGGGCGGCGGCTCGCGCACGCCGTCGTAGAAGCCCGGCAGGGTCACGCGCCCGTCCGCATCGTGCAGGTCGGCCAGGATCTTCGACAGCACATGGATCGGGTTCGCGGCAGCACCACCGAAGAAACCGGAATGGAGGTCGCGGTCGGCGCAGGTCACCTTGACCTCGAAATAGGCCAAGCCCCTGAGCGAGGTGGTGATCTGCGGGGTCTGCCGGTCCCACATGCCGGTGTCGCAGACGAGCGCCACGTCGGCCTTGAGCCGGTCGCGGTTGGCCTGCACCCATTCGGGCAGCCCCTGCGAGCCGTTCTCCTCGGCCCCTTCGATCAGGATGGTGACGCCCACCGGCAGGTCGCCGTTCATGGCGAGATGCGCCCGGCAGGCCTCGACGAAGGTCATCACCTGGCCCTTGTCGTCCGAGGCACCGCGGGCGACGATTTTTTTGGAATCTCCCGTCCCGTCGATGCGCGGCTCGAAGGGCGGCGTCCGCCAGAGATTCAGCGGATCGACCGGCTGCACGTCGTAATGGCCGTAGAACAGCACGTGCGGCGCGCCCGGCTTCGGGCGGTGCGCCAGCACCACCGGATGCAGCGAGGTCTCCTCGACGCTGGTCTCGAAGCCGAGCGCGGTGAGATTCCCTTCGAGCCACTGCGCCGCCTCGCGGCAATGGCCGGCATAGGCCGGGTCGGTCGAGATCGAGGGAATGCGCAGCCACGCGAACAGCCGCTCCAGGGAATTGTCCAGATCGCGGTCGATGTCGTTGAGGACGGGATCGAGTGCGTCGGCCATGGCGGCTCCTCGAGGTCGGCGTGCGCGGGAAGCGTTAGCCGAGCTTCTCGTCTCACGTAACCCCGCCCGGCCGGGAAGCGCGCCCGCGCGCCTCTCCGGTCCGTGATCGAGCTGCGGTGCCCCCTCCGCAGGGCAAGTGGAACAGGGCCACCTTGGAATGGTTATCGACACGACCCGGCGCGGGCCCCCGAGCCCGCGTCCTTCCCAGACGCGCTCCTCGCCCGGCCCCTCGCGACACCGACCGTGCCGCGTTTCGTCCGTGCGGGGCCCGCGCCTCATCACGGATGAAACCATGCTCATCGACAGCGGTTCGCCCGGTGCCGTCGGGACAATCGGCATCACGCTCACGATCAACGGCGAGCGGCGCGCGCTTCAGGTCGCGCCCTGGACCACGCTGCTCGACCTCCTGCGCGAGCGCCTCGACCTCACCGGCACCAAGAAGGGCTGCGACCACGGCCAGTGCGGCGCCTGCACCGTGCTCGTGAACGGCACCCGCATCAATTCCTGCCTGACGCTTGCCGTGATGAAGGACGGCGCCGAGATCACCACGGTCGAGGGGCTCGCCACGCTCGCCCGGCGCGAGGGCAAGAACAGCCTCCACCCGATCCAGGAGGCCTTCGTCGAGCACGACGCCTTCCAGTGCGGCTACTGCACGCCGGGCCAGCTCTGCTCCTCGGTCGGCCTGATGAACGAGGGGCACGCCAAGACGCGCGACGAGATTCGCGAGGCGATGAGCGGCAACATCTGCCGCTGCGGCGCCTACACCAACATCGTCGATGCCATCGAAGAGGTGATGCACCAGGGAGACGCCCGATGAACCGCTTCGATTACGTCCGCCCCGGCACGGTGGCGGAGGCGGTGCAGGCGCTGGGCGGCGACCCGGCGGCCCGATTCATCGCCGGCGGCACCAATCTCATCGACCTGATGAAGTACGATGTCGAGCGGCCGGGCAAGCTGATCGACATCACCCGCCTGCCGCTGGACAAGATCGAGGAGCGTGACGGATCTTTGCGCATCGGCGCGCTGGTGACCAACGCCACGCTCGCCTACGACGCCCGCATCCGCGAGCGCTACCCGCTGCTCGCCGACGCGATCCTGGCCGGCGCCTCGGCGCAATTGCGCAACGCGGCGTCCACCGGCGGCAACCTGTTGCAGCGGACCCGCTGCTACTACTTCTACGATACGGCCACGCCCTGCAACAAGCGCGAGCCCGGCACGGGCTGCTCCGCCATCGGCGGCGTCGACCGCATCCACGCGATCCTCGGGACGAGCGACAAGTGCATCGCCACGCACCCGTCCGATATGTGCGTGGCCCTCGCCGCGCTGGAGGCGACCGTGCAGGTAAGCGGGCCGCAGGGCGACCGCGCCATTCCGTTCAGCGAGTTCCACCGCCTGCCGGGCGACGAGCCCTCCAAGGACACCAATCTCGGGCCCGGCGAGATCATCGTCGCCATCGACCTGCCGGAGAAGGGCTTTGCCGGCCGTCACCACACCTACCTGAAGCTGCGCGACCGGCTCTCCTACGCCTTCGCCCTGGTCTCGGTCGCCGCTGCGCTCGAACTCGACGGGCCGACGATCCGCACCGCGCGGCTCGCGCTCGGCGGCGTCGCCCACAAGCCGTGGCGCAACGCGGAAGCCGAGACCCTTCTCCAGGGCAAGCCGGCGACGCGGGAAACCTTCAAGGCGGCAGCCGACCTGATCCTCCGGGAGGCCAGGGCGCAATCGACCAACGGCTTCAAGATCGAGCTGGCGCGCCGCGCCGTCGTCCGCGGCCTGGAGCAGGCCGCCGCCGGCACGCCCCAGTCCCAGTCCGACAAGCGCATCCAGTAAGGAGCAGCCATGACCGTTCAGATCAGCACGGCGGCGGGCCGCGACCGGTTCGTCGGCAGCGCCGTCAGCCGCGTCGACGGCCCGGCCAAGGTCACCGGCCTCGCCAAGTATGCCGGCGAGTTCGCCGCCCCCGACCTCGCCTACGGCGTGGTCGTGTCGAGCGCCGTCGCCAAGGGCCGGATCAAGAGCATCGACGCCTCCGCCGCGGAGGCGGTGCCCGGCGTCGTCAAGGTGATCACCCACGCGAACCGCCCGGCCACCTCCGACGACCCGGAGGATTACCAGGACGCGGTGGCGCCCCCCGGCGCGCCGTTCCAGGCGCTGGCGAGCGACAAGATCGTGTTCTCGGGCCAGCCCGTGGCGCTCGTCGTCGCCGAGGATTTCGAGACGGCGCGCCATGCCGCCTCGCTGGTCCGCGTCGATTACGCGGTCGCCGCGCCGCAGACCGACCTCGCGGCGCAGGCGGGCGTTTCCTACGACCCGCCGACGAAGCGCTCCGGCATCAAGCCGCCGCCGGAGCCTTGGGGCGATGCGGCCAAGGCGTTCGACGGCGCCGAGATCCGCGTCGGCGGCCAGTACCGGATGGCCGACGAGCACCACAACCCGATGGAGCCGCACGCCTCCACCGTCGTCGTGGAGAAGGACGGCACCTACACGGTCTACGACAAGATCCAGGGCGTCGCGAACACCCACGACTACATCGCCGGCGCCTTCGGCCTGAAGCCGGAGCAGGTGCGGGTCCTGAACCCCTATCTCGGCGGCGGTTTCGGCTCGGGCCTTCGCCCGCAATACCAGCTCTTCCTGGCGATGCTCGCCGCAAAAGATCTCGGCCGCTCGGTGCGCGTGACGCTGACCCGCGACCAGATGTGGTCCTTCACCTACCGCCCGGAGGCGCTCCAGACCGTCTCGCTCGGCGCCGACCGGGACGGCAAGCTCACCGCGCTCAAGCACGACGCGGTGCAGGGCACCTCGGCTTACGAGGATTACCAGGAGGTCGTCGTCAACTGGTCGGGCGTGCTCTACGCATGCGACAACGTCGCGCTCACCTACAGCCTGGCCAAGCTCGATACGCCGACGCCGGGCGACATGCGCGCCCCGGGTGCGGTGACCGGCGTCTACGCCATCGAGACGGCGATGGACGAACTCGCCTACGCCACCGGCCGGGACCCGATCGAACTGCGGCTGAAGAACTACACCGATCACGACCAGACCGAGGACAAGCCGTTCGGCTCCAAGGCGCTGAAGGATTGCTTCCGCCAGGGCGCCGAGCGCTTCGGCTGGAGCCGGCGCACCCCGCAGCCGCGGTCCATGCGCGAGGGCCGGGAGCTGGTCGGCTGGGGCATGGCGACCGGCATCTGGGAATCGATGATGATGCCGTCGAGCGCCCACGCGGTGCTCACCGCCGACGGCCGGCTCGAGATCGGCAACCAGACGGGCGATCTCGGTACCGGCACCTACACCATCCTGACCCAGATCGCCGCCGACGCCCTCGGCCTGCCGCTGGAGCACGTCACGGCGAAGCTCGGCGACACCCGGCTCGCGAAGGCGCCGGTGGCGGGCGGCTCGTGGACCGCGGCCTCCTCCGGCACCGCCGTGATGAAGGCCTGCCGCGACATCGCCGAGCAGGCGTTCAAGCTGGCGCGGGGGCTTGAGAACTCGCCGCTCGCCAACGCCGATTTCGAGCGCGTGGTCTTTTCGGATGGCCGTATCGAGTTGGCGGGCGACCCGTCGAAGAGCGTTGCCCTGGCCGATGTGATGAAGGCCGCCGACACCGAAAAGCTGGAGGCGACCGGCGAGGCCGCGCCCGACAAGGATTTCGCCAAGCGGTACGAGGCCTACACCCACTCGTCGATCTTCGCGGAGGTGAAGATCGACGAGGAACTCGGGCAGGTGCGCTGCACCCGCGTGGTCTCGGCCATCGCGGCGGGCAAGATCCTCAACCCGAAGACCGCCCGCAGCCAGATTCTCGGCGGCATCGTCATGGGCATCGGCTCGGCGCTGCACGAGGAATCGATGCTCGACCACCGCATCGGCCGGTTCATGAACCACAATCTCGGCGAGTACCACGTGCCGGTGAACGCCGACATCCACGACATCGACGTGATCTTCGTCGACGAGGAGGACAAGGCGAACCCGCTCGGGGTGAAGGGCCTGGGCGAGATCGGCATCGTCGGCGTGGCCGCGGCGATCGCCAACGCGGTCTTCCACGCCACCGGCAAGCGCATCCGCCACCTGCCGATCACGCCGGACAAGATCGTCACCGAGGGCTGAGGCCGACGCCCCGCGGGGAGGCGAACCCCCGGCGGCTTGTCGGCCGGCGGGGGTTTTTCGGTGTCGATCGTCGGGGCGGACGTGGCGTTGCTGGATCGCTTGCGCCGAGCATCGCAATGACGGAGAGGGTCACCCACACCGTCCTTGCGAGGCGAAGCCGTGGCAAACCAGGGCGCGCCCTTTCCGGACCTGTCGTGCCCTGGATCGCTTCGCGGCCGCTCGCGATGACGGCGTGGGGCCAAACCCGAAGCGATCGATCGGAAACGGCATCATCCGCCGGCAGCGTCGCGACGCCGAAGCCATCCGTCGGCGCAGGCAATACATGGAGACCGGCACCGCGCGGGACGCCGGTGTCCATCCTGTGGGCCGACGCGCTAAAATCCTGCACGCAGGTTCTCTCCCCCATCCTCTCCGGGTCCCACGCCTTGAACACCCTCCTCGTCTTCCTCGGCGCCGGCCTCGGCGGCGTGATGCGCCACGGGGTCAATCTCGCGGCCGTCCGCCTCGGCTCGAACCTCCCGTGGGGGACGCTCGGCATCAACGTCGTCGGCTCCGTGCTGATGGGCTTCGTCGCCGGCTGGTTCGCCCTGCGCGGCGGGTCGCCCCAGGTGCGCCTGTTCATCGCCACCGGAATCCTGGGCGGCTTCACCACCTTCTCGACCTTCTCCCTCGAAGCCTTCACCTTGATGCAGCGGGGCGACTGGGCGGCGGCGCTCGCCTACGTGCTGGTCTCGCTGCTGGCGGGCATCGGCGGGTTGGCGCTGGCGCTGATGGTGATGCGCCAGGTGCTCTGACGCGGAACGGACGGTCAGCGCCTGCCCCTCGTCCACGACATCCGCGTCGCCGAGTGCCGCGCGAATCCAAGGCCACCGCCTCATGTTCCCACGCAGCGGAATCCTGCTCCTGGGCGTACTCGCCGCCTCATGCCCGCGTGCGGTATCGGCTCTCCCGGAAAACCCCTTCGTCGACGCCGCCCGGCTCGTGCCGGGCCTCCGCCTCGACATGCGCTACGCCGGCTCCGACAACTTCGTCGGGCGCCCCATCGCCGGCTACGAGGCGCCCCGCTGCCTGCTCACGCCGCCCGCGGCACGGGCGCTGGCCCGCGTGCAGGTGGCGCTCGCGCCCGAAGGCCTCGGCCTCAAGGTGTTCGACTGCTACCGCCCGCTCCGGGCGGTGGCCGATTTCGCGGCCTGGGCCCGCGATCCGGCCGATACGCGCATGAAGTCCGCCTACTACCCGCGCATCGACAAGGCGGACCTGTTCCGCCTCGGCTACATCGCCGAGCGCTCGTCGCACTCCCGCGGCTCGACCGTGGACCTGACGCTGGTGCGCCGCGCCGACGGTGCCGAGCTCGACATGGGCACGCCCTTCGACCGGTTCGACGAGGCCTCGGCGACGGACTCGTCCCGTGTCGGCCCGGAGCCGGCGCGCAATCGCCGTCGCCTGCGGGACGCGATGATTCGCGCCGGATTCGCCCCCTATGCGCAGGAATGGTGGCACTTCACCCTGAAGGGAGAGCCCCATCCCGAGACCGCCTTCGACCGGCCCGTGCGCTGAGCCGGCAGTGTGTCGCCTCGCCAAGCCGAGATGCGGCAGCGGCTTTTTCGGACGCGTCGAATTCTTCTAAATCGACACTGCAATCGTGACACAACATATGTCGATTAAAGTATTTCCAATATTTTTGGAAAGTCTTGCACAATAACGGCGGATGGCGCCATGATGAACACATGGCGCACATTTTCATGTTTCCAAACTCTTCCCACGGCAGCTCCTGGCCATCCCCGGCCGATACGCTGTCTTCCGTCCGCGGCGGGCTGGGCGGCCTCGCCGCGACGTTGGCCGCCCTCGACGTCCTGCTCGACTCCTTACGTCTCGCGTGGTGGGACGGCTCCTCCCTCGCTCTCAGCCGGGGCGGGCTCGAATCCCTGGTCGGGCTGGAGCCGGGCGATGCGACCTTGCCCCGGTCGGCGGCGGTCGAGGCGCGGGCGAGGGGGGGCGCAGGAGGGCGGGCATGAGCATGGGTCTCGTCATGGCCGCGCCCGACGCCGCCGAGCGCCACGCGCAAGGATCTCTCGAACGGGCGCTCACCGTGGCCTTCTGGCAGGCGCTGCAGCGGGAGCCGATGCACGTGATGGCGGCGCTGGAAGCTGCGGCCCGCACCGTCGGCGCGCTGTACCGGCAGGTCGCCGCCGCCCACGGCCCGGACGGGCCCTGCACCTGCGGCTGGGAGCCCGATCCGGAGGCCGATCTCATCGTCCTCGAAGCGATGCTGGCCGCCGCCCTGTCCGGTCCGGCCCACACGGACCTCGCCGACATGAGGCCGGCCGGACGGGCCTGATCCCGGCTCCGGCGCGCCGCACGAGGCGGAGCGGCTGCGATCAGGCCGATCGTTCGGAAAAGATCGCCTTCTTGACGATGGCGTGGACGCCCCAGTTGCCGTCGACCACCTGGGTGATGCCGAAATCGACCGCGACCGACATCAGCGAGATCGCCTCGTCCTCGGTCAGCCCCTTCGCGTGCATCAGGAACCGGCGCATCTTGCGGAAGGCGTCGCGCATGGCGAGGTCGATCGAGGAGTTCCGGAAGATCGCGTTCTGCGCGTCCGCCCCGAGATCCTTCAGGTAGTTCGGGTAGCTGAAGCCCGAGAGCACCCAGTCCTCGCTCGTTTCGATCATCGGGAAGTCGAGGACCTCCAACGAGGTGCCGGCGAGATCCGATTTCTTGTGCAGGATGAACTGGAAGGTGCCGGTGAGCGAGCACTCGATCGCCGTGCCGCAGAGTTCCGAATCGCCCTGGCTCGCATGGGGATCGCCCACCGAGAACAGCGCGCCCGGCACCGCGACGGGATAGTACAGCGTCGCGCCCTTGCCGATGCGCCAGTTGTCGATGTTGCCGCCGGTGTAGCTCGGCGGAATCGAGTTCACCATCTCGGCCTCGGCGGGCGCCACGCCCATCGTGCCGAAATGCGGGCGGATCGGCACGCGGATGCCCTTCAGGACGTCGAAATCGCGCTTGGTCTTCGTGTGATCGACGGCTAAGCCGGGATAGTCGATCGTCGGGTGCTCCAGGCCGGTCGGATCGGTCACGCCCGGCCAGGGGAAGCTGTAGACGGCCTTGGCCCAGTCGCGCTCGCCGCTCGCATCGACCTCGTAGATCGTGACGACCTCGCGCTTACGTCCCTCCAGCATGTCGTTGTAGTGGTAGCCCCACCACGCCGCCGCGTTGCTGCCGAAGGTCAGGCCCTTGAACTTCGGGTTGGCCGAGGGGCGCGGCGCCACGTCGAGGATGCGCACCTCCAGCACGTCGCCGGGCTCCGCCCCGCGGACCGCCACCGGCCCGGTGCAGATATGGACGCCGAGCCCGCCGCCGGGCCCGAGCTTGGAATCCTCCGGACCCGCGCCGCGCCGGGGAACGCCCTTCCGCTCCTTGGTCCACAAAAAAACGCTCTCGGCGCCCGGATCGCCGGTCACCATGCGCTCGGCGTCGTCGTTGGCGTGGTGCGTCAGGGTCTCGATGGTCACGAAGTCGCCCGAGGCGATCTCGACCTGGGGCTTGAGGGTCTTCGAGAAGTAGCCCCAGTGCACGGTCTCGGCATGGGCCGGCAGGTGGTAGTGCGCCGTCTGCTTCAGCCGGCTCGCACCGGTCCGGGCCAGCGCCGGGCTCACCAGGGACAGGCCGCCCGCGGCGAGCGCCGCCGCGCCGCCGCCGGCGACGAAGCCGCTCTTCAGGAAGGCCCGCCGCTCCGGCTCCATGTCGCGCCGATAGCGCAGGCGATGCTCGGCAAAGGCGGTACAGGTCGGATCGTCACCACGGCACATTGCAGACTCCACGGGCGTTCAACGCGTGGCTCTGAATGCAAAATGACCGCCAAGCTTGGAGCCCAACTCCCTTCTCGGAGCAGGGGCGGGCTCCACGTCGTGAAAGGCTATTCCGAGAGCGATCCCGCGCCGGGCTCGGCCTCCGGCACGGTCTCCTGTGTCGTCCCGGCCTGCGCCTCGACGACCGCCGCAGCGGTGACGTTGACGATGCCGCGGGCGGTGACCGACGGCGTCAGGATGTGGGCGGGCTTGGCCGGGCCGATCAGCAGCGGGCCGACCGGCAGCGCGTCGGCCAGCACCTTGGCGAACTGGAAAGCGATGTTGGCCGCGTCGAGGTTCGGGAAGACGAGGATGTTGGCCGCGCCCTTCCAGTTCGAGCCCGGCAGCACCCGGTCGCGCACGAGTTCGGACAGCGCCGAATCCGCCTGCATCTCGCCGTCGGCCTGGAGCTGCGGGGCGCGGGCCTGGATCAGTTCCAGGGCCTTGCGCATCTTCTTCGCCGAGGCCGAATCCGACTGGCCGAAATCGGAGTGGCTCAAGAGCGCGATCTTCGGCGTCAGGCCGAAGCGGCCGACATGGCTCGCGCAGGCGATGGCGACGTCGGCGATCTCCTCCGCGCTCGGGTCCTGGCGGACATGGGTGTCGGCGAGGAAGAAGGCGCCCTTCTGCGTCACGATCAGGCTCATGCCGGCGAAATCGAGCGAATCCGGCGAGAGCCCGATGATGTCGCGGATGACGCGCAGCCGCGTCTCGAACCGGCCCTCCAGCCCGCAGATCAGGGCGTCCGCCTCGCCGCGGCGCACCGCGAGCGCGCCGATCACCGTGTTGTTGGTGCGCACCAGCGTCCGGGCGAGATCGGGCGTGATGCCGCGCCGCCCGGCGACCTCGAGATAGGTCGAGACGTAGGCGCGGTAGCGCGGATCGTCCTCGGGATCGATCAGGTCGAAATGCTCGCCCGGCCTGAGGTCGAGGCCGAAGCGCTTGATGCGGGTCTCGATCACCCGCGGACGGCCGACCAGGATCGGCCGGGCGACGCGATCCTCGGCCACCACCTGTGCGGCGCGCAGCACCCGCTCGTCCTCGCCCTCGGCGTAGATGACGCGCTTGGGGTCGTCCTTCGCCTTGGAGAAGAGCGGCTTCATGATGAAGCCGGAGCGGTGCACGAAGCGGTCGAGCGATTCCGCGTAGGCCTGGATGTTCTCGACCGGCCGGCCGGCGACGCCCGAATCCATCGCCGCCTTGGCCACGGCGGGGGCGATGCGCAGGATCAGGCGCGGGTCGAACGGGCTCGGGATCAGCGAATGGGGCCCGAACGGCCGGGCCTCGCCGCCATAGGCGCGGGCCACCACGTCGGAGGGCGCCTCGCGGGCGAGCGCCGCGATCGCCTTCACCGCGGCCTTCTTCATCGCCTCGTTGATCGCGTGGGCGCCGACATCGAGCGCGCCGCGGAAGATGTAGGGGAAGCACAGGACGTTGTTGACCTGGTTCGGAAAGTCCGAGCGCCCGGTGCAGATCATCGCGTCGGGCCGGCGCTCCTGGGCGAGGTCCGGCATGATCTCGGGGTACGGGTTGGCCAGCGCCATGATGAGCGGCTTCTCGGCCATCTTCTCCAGGTACTCGGGCTTGAGCACCCCGCCCGCGGAGAGGCCGATGAACACGTCGGCGCCGGGGATCACCTCGGCCAGCGTGCGCGCCTCGGTCTCCTGCGCGTAGACGTCCTTCCAGCGGTCCATCAGCTCGGCCCGGCCCTTGTGGACCACGCCCTTGATGTCGGTGACCGTGATGTTTTCGCGGGTGGCGCCCAGCGAGACGAGCAGGTTGAGGCAGGCGAGGGCCGCCGCGCCCGCGCCCGAGGTGACGATTTTGGCGTCGGAGAGCTGCTTGCCGGCGAGTTCCAGCCCGTTGAGGACGGCCGCTGCGACGATGATCGCCGTGCCGTGCTGGTCGTCGTGGAAGACCGGGATGTTCATCCGCTCGCGGCAGCGCTCCTCGACCTCGAAGCACTCGGGCGCCTTGATGTCCTCGAGGTTGATGCCGCCGAAGGTCGGCTCCAGCGAGCAGACGACGTCGACGAGCCTGTCGACGTCCTTCTCGTCGACCTCGACGTCGAACACGTCGATGCCGGCGAACTTCTTGAACAGGACCGCCTTGCCCTCCATCACGGGCTTCGAGGCGAGCGGGCCGATGTCGCCGAGGCCCAGCACGGCGGTGCCGTTGGAGAGCACGGCGACGAGGTTCTGGCGGATGGTGAGGGTCGCGGCCTCCTGCGGGTCGTCGTGGATCGCCATGCAGGCGGCGGCGACGCCGGGGGAGTAGGCGAGCGCGAGGTCGCGCTGGTTGCCCAGCGGCTTGGTGGCCTGGATTTCGAGCTTTCCGGGTTTCGGCAGCCGGTGATAGACGAGCGCCCCGGACTTCAGATCCTCGGACATATTGTCGGCCATGGCGATGCCGTCCTCTTCCGCTCGTTTATGCGCGTCCGCACCCTCTTCTTCCGGGGGGCGCTGTTGAGGCATCTGTTGCAACGGCTGCGGCGGGGGCGCAACCCGCACAACGAGACGCGGCGGCATCTCGAAAAGCTCGTCCGCCGCTGGAAATTCTCAATCGGGGCATACTCTTACGGAAGGCCGAAGGTGCGCTTCCCCGAATCGGGCAGCCGCCTGACGATCGGCCGCTATTGTTCCATCGCCGACAAGGTCGAGATCCTGCTCGGCGGAGATCACCGGCTCGACTGGGTCTCGACCTATCCTTTCGCGGCCATGGCCGGATTGTGGCCGGGGGCGGATGCACCGCAGGATTACCATGCCTCACGCGGCGACGTGAGCATCGGGCACGATGTGTGGCTGGGGTCGGGCTGCATGATCCTGTCGGGCGTCACCGTCGGCCACGGCGCGGTCGTCGCCGCCCGCGCCGTCGTGACCCGGGACGTGCCGCCCTACGCGGTGGTGGCCGGCAATCCGGCCCGGATCGTGCACCGCCGCTTCGACGAGGCGACGACCGCGGCGCTCGTCGAGACGGCATGGTGGGACTTTTCTCACGAGACGGTCACGCGATGGGTGCCGTTGCTCCAGAGCGGGCGGGCGGAGGAGCTGATCGCGGCGGTGCGGGCGGCCAAGGACGTGTCGGACGATTGATCCCGGCCAAGCGCCGATGTCGGCCCTCAGGAAATCTCGATTGTCCAGGGATTGATGACGACCAATCCCGCAGCCTCGAACGGAGCGGTGTCGCGGGTGGCCACGGTGAACCCGCGGAGTATGGTCGCGGCGGCAATGTAGCCGTCCGCATGGCCGATGGCTCGCCCTGCTGCCTTGGCCTGCGCCATGAACGCGGCGTAGCGATCGGTGGCATCAAAGTCGAACGAAGCACACGGCCTGCGAAAGCCGGCAGCACTTCCCGCTCCAGTCGCTCCCGAAAGGTCATCTGCCGTTTGCCGGCGGGCATCATCGCGATGCCGAGCCGAAGTTCGGCGACGGTCACGGCCGAGAGGTAGAGCGTCTCGACGATCTGCGCATCAATCCAGGCCAGCACGTTGGGATGGGGCGCCACCTTCCACAGTTCGGAAATGACGTTGGTGTCCAAGACGATCATTTCAGTCGATCATCGCGACGGTCACTCGAAGCGCATCGGCTCGGGCGGTGTTCGGTCGCGCAGTCGGTCGAACTGATCCGATTCCGCTTCCGTCAATCCTCCGGCTTCGCGGGCAATCGCCGTCAGCAGAGATCCGAGCTTCATGCGGCCCTCGGGCTTGGCCGCCTGCTCGAGGATGGCGCGGATCTCGGCCTCGGTGCTGCGCCCGTGCTGTGCCGCCCGGATGCGTAGGGCGCGATGCACCGCATCGGGAACGTTGCGGATGGTGATGGACGGCATTGGACAGCACGACACGAACCTGACGGCAGAGTCAGCACGATAGGCCGATGCTGTCACGCGCTCAACGCCGCGAAGGCTCCGGGGCCGCGCCATTGCCCGTCCGGCCCGATTGCCGTAACCGGCCGGCACGTTTGCCAGGAACGCCCGACTCATGTCCGATACGCTCCCCGATCGCCTCTCGGTCAACCCGAACAGCCCCTTCTACGACGAGGCCGTCCTCGCCCGCGGCGTCGGCGTGCGCTTCAAGGGCGTCGAGAAGACCAATGTCGAGGAGTACTGCGTCAGCGAGGGCTGGGTGCGTCTCTCCGCCGGCAAGACGCTCGACCGCACCGGCAACCCGATGACGGTCAAGCTGAAGGGGGCCGTCGAGCCGTATTTCCGCGAGGAGACGGCGTAGCCCGCCTCGGCCGGAAGGCTGAGGAACGTTGATTCTGACGGGCACGCAATCCGGAATGCCGCCTGACCGGCCTGTCGGCGGTGAGATGGATCAGCAGGATCGGTTCGACGGCGATCTCCTGACGATCCGCTCGCTCGCCGCTGACGACGCCACGGCCGCCCGCGCCGTCGTCCAGGCGCTCGTCCCCCCCGGATCGTCGGCCGCCGAGCGGAGCCCCTGAACGGAAGAACCCCGCCGGAGCGGGGTTCGTCGGTCGGTGCGGGCGGTGATCGGCGCATCGCGCCAGCCATCGACTCCGGACGATCCGCCTGTTTGTTGGTGTTGGGAGGGCGGGAGAGACCCCTCTGCTCCTCGCGCAGCCCCGGCGATCTCCTCGCCCAGTCTTCCCTCCCGGCCTGGCTGAGAGGACGCCCGGGCCGAACCTTTCTGAATCGCGCGGCGTCAGACCGCCATGCGGTCCTCGCCCTCGACCGGCTCGCGCAGCACGTAGCCGCGGCCCCACACGGTCTCGATGTAGTTCTTGCCCTCGGAAGCGTTCGCCAGCTTCTTGCGCAGCTTGCAGATGAACACGTCGATGATCTTCAATTCCGGCTCGTCCATGCCGCCGTAGAGATGGTTGAGGAACATCTCCTTGGTCAGCGTCGTGCCCTTCCGCAGCGAGAGGAGTTCCAGCATCTGGTACTCCTTGCCGGTGAGGTGGACCCGCGAACCGGCGACCTCGACGGTCTTCTGGTCGAGGTTCACGATCAGGTCGCCGGTGGTGATGACCGACTGGGCGTGGCCCTTCGAGCGGCGCACGATGGCGTGGATGCGCGCCACCAGCTCGTCCTTGTGGAACGGCTTGGTGAGGTAATCGTCGGCGCCGAAGCCGAGACCCTTCACCTTGTCCTCGATGCCGGCCATGCCGGACAGGATCAGGATCGGCGTCTTCACCTTGGCGACGCGCAAGGAGCGCAGCACCTCGTAGCCCGACATGTCGGGCAGGTTCAGGTCGAGAAGGATGATGTCGTAGTCGTAGAGCTTGCCGAGATCGACACCTTCTTCGCCGAGGTCGGTCGTATAGGTGTTGAAGTTCTCGGATTTGAGCATCAACTCGATGCTCTGCGCCGTAGCGCTGTCGTCCTCGATCAGAAGTACGCGCATCGTGATCCCCACCCGGACTGGCCGTTTCGGGGCGCTTGAGACAAGCCGCCGCCGGTCGCCCGCCGATGGGCTCGGCGGACGCTCCCTCATTCCCACTTTCGAAACGCTATTCCTTAACCGTTAACAAAAGCCGAATCCCGCTTGCAAGCGTCGTCCCTTTCGAGTCCGGCCCCGATTCTCGTCCCTGTTGGCGATCTGTTCTCCCTCTGCCGCGGCATTTCCGGGTCTGCGGGACGGCCGTCGGAGCTAACCCCTTCTGTCGCCTGAGGTTGACGAGTCTGTTGCGGAAAGGAGACGGCGGTCATTCGTCGCCGATCTTTTTTTTCCATGCCCCGGTCGGTGACCGCGCCGGAGCGGCAGGGGAGACTTGGCGGGGGGAGACTTGGCGGCGGGCCCCGCGATGTTAAGACATCGGCCGGTTCGGTGGCGGGGCCGCGGTTAACGGAATCGGACGCATGACGCAGGAACCCGGCTCCGGAGGGCTGGCGGCGGCGCTCGCCACGCTCTCGACCGTCGAGACGCTGGAGACCTTCGGCCGGGTGACGGCGATCCGCGGCCTGCTGGTCGAGGTCGCCGGCCCCATCGCCGCCATGCGGCTCGGCGGGCGCATCGACGTGGTGGTCGAGGCGCGCGGCGGGCCGGCCTCCGCGACGGTCCCCTGCGAGGTGATCGGCTTTGCCGGCGACCGCGCGCTCGCCATGCCGTTCGGCTCGCTGGAGGGCGTGCGCCGCGGCTGCCCGGCCCTGGTGCGCGACGAGGCGGCCGGCGCGATCCGCCCCTCCGCCGCTTGGCTCGGGCGGACCGTCGATGCCCTCGGGCGCCCCATCGACGGGCTCGGCCCCCTGGTGCAGGGGCCGGCGATCTATCCCTTGCGGGCCGATCCGCCGCCCGCGCACGGGCGCAAGCGGGTCGGGCCGCCGCTCGATCTCGGGGTGCGCTGCATCAACACCTTTCTCACCATGTGCCGCGGGCAGCGCATGGGCATCTTCGCCGGCTCCGGGGTCGGCAAGTCGGTGCTGCTCTCCATGCTCGCCCGCTACACCGCCGCGGACGTGGCGGTGATCGGCCTCGTGGGCGAGCGCGGCCGCGAGGTGCAGGAATTCCTCCAGGACGATCTCGGCGCAGCGGGGCTCGCCCGCTCGGTCGTGGTCGTGGCGACCTCCGACGAGCCGGTGCTGATGCGCCGCAACGCGGCCTACGTGACGCTGGCGGTCGCCGAGTATTTTCGCGATCAGGGCGCACAGGTGCTGTGCATGATCGACTCGATCACCCGCTTCGCCATGGCCCAGCGCGACATCGGCTTGGCCGGGGGCGAGCCGCCCACCGCCAAGGGCTACACGCCGACCGTCTTCTCCGAGTTGCCGCGCCTTCTGGAGAGGGCGGGGCCCGGCACGGGGAAGGGGGCGATCTCCGGCCTGTTCACGGTGCTGGTGGAGGGCGACGACCACAACGAGCCGGTGGCGGACGCGGTGCGCGGCATCCTCGACGGCCACATCGTCATGGAGCGGCGCATCGCGGAAGCCGGGCGCTATCCGGCGATCAACGTGCTGCGCTCGGTCTCGCGCACCATGCCGCGGGCCTGCGACCCGGGCCACCTTCCCACCGTCCGGCGTGCGCGAAAGGTGCTCGCGACCTATGCCGACATGGAGGAGTTGATCCGGCTCGGCGCCTACCGCGCCGGTTCGTCGCCGGAAGTCGACGAGGCGGTGGCCTTGATGCCCGATCTGACGGCTTTTCTGGGGCAGGGTAAGGAAGAAGCAACCTCCATCGGCGAGGGTTACGCCCGGTTGGCCGCCATCGTCGGCGGCGGGTGAAGCGACTTCGAAACGCGTCGGGGCGACGGTCCGGAAGGACGCCCGCGCAACTCGAGCCGCGTGCCAGCGTAGCGTGGAGTGGATGGCCCGACATGAAATCGCGTGACACGCTGATCCGGCTGCGTCGGTTCCAGGTGGACGAGAAGCGTCGCCGGGTGGCCCAGATCGAGATGATGATGGCCGACTTCAACCGCATGGCGGCCGAGCTCGACCGCGAGGTCGCCCAGGAGGAGGCCCGCGCCGGCATCTCCGATCCCGGCCACTTCGCCTACCCGACCTATGCCCGCGCCGCGACCGGCCGCCGGGACAACATGCGCCAGTCGGCCGCCGCCCTGGAGGGTCAGCTCGCCGAGGCGAAGGCCGAGCTGGGCGAGGCGTTCGAGGAATTGAAGAAGGTCGAGATCCTGGAGGATCGCGAGCGTTCCGCCGAGCGCGCGGCCGAGGCCGCCCGCGAGCAGGCCGAGATGGACGCGATCGGTCTGCGCGCCCGGGCGTGAGGGCGGCGACCCGGCGGACACGGGTCCGAGGCGGATTTCACGGTAGAGGTCTGCATTCGGCGCTGATCAAAGCCGGGCTGTTTCGGCACCCGGCTTTCGCCGTTGTGCCTTGGAGCACGTTTCGGTAAGGAGTATTCCTTACATTCGGCACGGGAGGCTGCGATGACGGCTCGACTCGGCGAGCGCAGCAAGATCACGGCGAAGGGTCAGACCACGATCCCGAAATCCGTCCGCCAAGCGCTCGGCGTGAGCTACGGAGGGGAGATCGCCTATCTCGTGGACGAGCGGGGCGTGAGCCTCGTCCGTGTCGAGGAGGAAGCGGATCCGGTCATCGCGCATTTCCTCGACTTCCTCGCCAGCGACATGCAGCGCAACCCGCGCGAGAGCATCGTCGCCTTTCCCGCAAGCCTCGTCGAACGCATGACGGCGCTCGCCTCGGGGATCGAGGTCGATCCGAACGAGGCGATCGACGGCCCGGTCGCGCTCTGACCGATGCTCGTCGTCGACGGCTGGACGATCTTCGCTCACCCCCTGTTGCTCGATCAGCTCGAAAAGCTCACGGCGGTGGTCGAGAAGGCCAGGGTCAAGGATCCGGTCGGTTACGGCAGCGCAGCCAACGCGAAGCTGCTCGCGGCTTTGCGCAAATTGATCTTCGAGACGGTGCCGGGACATCCCGCCCGACCCGAGTACCGCCAAGGCAGCACCTTGGGGGAAGCGCGGAAGCACTGGTTCCGCGCCAAGTTCGGCAACGGCCGCTTCCGCCTGTTCTTCCGCTACGACGGCAGGGCCAAGGTGCTCGTCTTCGCCTGGGTGAATGACGAGACGACGTTGCGGACCTACGGCTCGAAGACCGACGCCTATCGCGTCTTCAGGGGCATGCTCGACGACGGCAATCCACCCGATGATTGAGCGGAGCTGTTGAAAGCGGCGTCGGCGCGCCTGCAAAATGCGAGGCCGCGATAGTCCCCGAGGATCGATGGGGCAGGGCTTGCGGTCGCGCTCCTATGACGCTCGCCCTGTGCGCAGCCCCGTCATCGGGAGTTTTGTCTCGACGATGAGGAACGCGCTGCCACATCCGGCATGAAACCGTCACGATCGGGCGGCAAGAGCCCGCCGCATCGAGACGGTCACTCCGGTTCCGCTTGCGATGCGCGCGGCCGTGACGCAGGAGAGGCCGGTCCCGACAGAGGCGGCCGGTGCTCATGAAGAAAGTCAGCGAAATCATCTGGGGCCTGATCGGCCTCGCGGCGGTGGCGGTATCCTGCTACCTGCTCTGGGGCGAGCTGAAGACCCTGTCCTGGGCGAGCATCGAGGCGGCCTTCGCCGCCATCCCGCTTCACCACTTCCTGCTCGCCGCCGTCTCGACCCTGATCGCCTACGCCGCGCTCGCCTGGTACGACCGGATCGCGCTGCTGCATCTGGGCGTGCGCCACATCTCGTGGCCGTTCGTGTCGCTGTGCTCGTTCACGACCTACGCGCTGTCGCACAACATCGGCGCCTCGGTCTTCTCCGGCGCCCTGGTGCGCTACCGCGCCTACACCTCGAAGGGGCTGTCGGCGGCGCAGGTCGCGGTGCTGGTGGCCCTGTGCTCCTTCACCTTCGGGCTCGGCACGATCCTGCTCGGCGGCTTCGTGCTGGTCTACGATCCGGGCCTGCTGGCGCGGCTCGACAACCTGCTGCCCGCGGCGCTGACCAACCCCGCCACCTCCCGGCTGGTCGGCTTCGGCCTGCTCGCCTTCGTCGCGCTCTACGTGATCGGCTCGGTGCTGCGCTTCCGTCCGCTGACCATCCGCAACTTCAAGATCGAGTATCCGCGCCCCGGCATCATGGTGCGCCAGCTCATCGCCGCGCCGCTGGAACTGCTCGGCGCGGCCGGCATCATCTACTTCGCCCTGCCCGACGCCCTCAACCCCGGCTTCATCGCGGTGCTCGGCATCTTCCTCGCCTCGTTCTCGGTGGCTCTGGCCTCGCACGCCCCCGGCGGCCTCGGCGTGTTCGAACTCGTGTTCTTCACCGCGATGCAGCTCCAGACCGACGCCGAGAAGGCACCGGTCCTGGCCGCCGTACTGATCTTCCGCCTGTTCTACCTGCTGATTCCGTTTGCGGTGGCGATCGTCGTGGTGCTGCTGTTCGAGCGCTCGCGCCTGTCGAGCGCGCTGACCAAGGGGCCCGGGCCGGTGCCGCCCGAGCCGCCGCTGGTCGCGCCGGGCCTCGACAGCCACGTGATCGAGGAGCGGCTGGAGAAGAAGGCGGTCTGACCGCACCTCTCCGAAGGCGGGCCGGCGGCCGTTCCGAGAGGGGCGGCCGTCGTCCGCGCTTCCGGCGCAAGCGCACGGTTCCCCGTCCATTTTGTCGCAGTGACGGCGCGTCCGCCGATCCCTACGTCACGCCGCTTCCGTGGATGGCGGGACGCGCGGGGTTGCGGGTCCTTCATGAACGGTTAAGCTTCGACGGGATGGGAGCCGCGCCGGCTCCCGGATGGATATCATGGCTTCGATCAAGATACGGGTCGCCGAGGACGGCACCTGCTCGATCTGCCGGAACGGCACGATCATCAGCACCGGGCTGACGCGCCCGCAGGCCGACCAACTGGTCGCCGTCCTGCGCGCCATCGAGGGGCAGGCCTGAGATCGGCGGCGCCCCCGGCGCGAGCCGCCCGCCCGGTGCCGCTCAGGCGGCCTGCACGGTCGTGAGGAAGCGGCCGACCTCGGCCCGCAGGTGCTCCGACTGGCGCGACAGCTCGGAGGCCGCGCCCAGAACCTGACTCGCCGCGGTGCCGGTCTCCTCGGAAGCGCGGGCGACGCCGGTGATGTTGCTGGTCACCTCGCCCGTGCCGGTGGCGGCCTGAGCCACGTTGCGCACGATTTCCTGGGTCGCCGCGCTCTGCTCCTCGACGGCCGCAGCGATCGAGGTCGAGACGCCGCTGATCTCGCGGATGCGTCCGGCGATCCCGCCGATCGCGCCGACCGCCGCCCCGGTCGAGCGCTGGATGCGGGCGATCTGGCCCGAGATCTCGTCGGTTGCCCGCGCGGTCTGGCTCGCCAGTTCCTTCACTTCCGCCGCGACCACCGCGAAGCCGCGTCCCGCCTCACCGGCGCGGGCCGCCTCGATGGTCGCGTTGAGCGCCAGGAGGTTGGTCTGGCCGGCGATCTGCGAGATCAGCGCGACGACGTCGCCGATCCGGGCGGCGGCCTCGCTCAGCTCGTGGACGAGCAGGCCGGTCTGGTCCGCCTCCTCCACGGCGGTCCGGGCCAAGGCGGCCGAGCCGTCGACCTGCCGCCCGATCTCCTGAACGGAGGTGCCCAGTTCCTCGGCCGCAGCCGCCACGGTGTTGACGTTCGCAGTCGCTTCCTCGGCCGCGGTCGCCACGGCGGTCGATTGGCTGGACGTCTGATTGGCGGTGCCGGCGAGGCCTTGTGCGGTCGATTGAAGCTGCGCGGCCGCTCCGCCAATGGTGGTGACGATACCGGTGATCGTGCCCTCGAAGCCCTGGATCAGACTGTTGAGGCGCTCGGCCCGCTGCATCTTCAGCGCCTGATCCGCGTCCTGCGCCCCCTGCAGCCGCTCGCGCTCGATCGCGTTGTCGCGGAAGACCGCCACGGCGCGGGCCATCGCGCCGACCTCGTCGTGCCGCTGCGTCTCGGGCAGGTCGATCTCGGTGCGCCCCTGTGCCAGCCGGCCCATCGTCGCCCGCAGGGCGTTCATCGGACGCACGATCGAGCGGATGATCGCCCAGGAAATCGCGCCGAGGACGAGGAGGATGCCCAGCGCGATCATGCCGAGCCGCCGGATCTGCTCCCAGAGCGTCGCCTTCAAATCGTCGATGTGGACGCCGGTGGCGACGTAGAGGCCCCAGGGCGCATGGAACCGGAAGACGGCGAGCTTGGCCGTCGCCTCGGCGTCCGGCGTGCGCTTCCACGTGTACACCACCGAGGCCACGCCGTCGCGGACGGCGCGCGGCAGCACGTCGGCGATGAAGCCGAAGCCCGTCGTATCCTTGAGAGCGCTGAAGTCGCGCCCGAGCAGCGCCTTGTCGGCATGGGCGACCACGGTGACGGCCCGGTCGTAGACGAAGAAGTAGCCGTCCCTGCCGTGTTGCATCGCCGTGACATCGGCATAGGCCGCCGCACGTGCCGCGGCCTCGGTCATCTCGCCGGCCTGGGCGAGCCGGTGGTAGCGGTCGATCAGGTTGAGCGCGGATTCCGTCATCAGCGAGAGGCGGTTCACGCGCTGCGCGTACATCGCGTCGTACTGATAGTTGAGCGCGACGGTGCAGATCGCCAGCAGACTCAGGGCCGCCAGCGCAACCAGGGCGTAGAGCTTTCGCGGGATATCGAAACGCAGCATCGGCAAACCCTTCTGCGCCCCGGAAATCGGTTCTTGTTGCAGGGCAGCGAGGGCTTTTAGACTCCGGGTTCTTAACGAAGGTGAAAAAATGCTTCCTGAGGTTGAGTTGCTGGGCTTGCCGAGTTGTCCGCCATCGTCTTTCGCAAACCTCCCCGTGCGCCGCCGGCTGCCGCGGCGCAGAGGAAGTTCGAGAGAATGATTCAGACGGAGCCGACCGTCCTCAGCCTTGCCCGCGGATGAATCTCCGCCTGGCTCATCACCGGCGTCTCGCGGCGGAAGCGCTCGATGATCGAGCGCACGAACGGCCGGGCCTGGACCGAGGTGACGAGCACCGGCATCTCGCCCATGCGGGCGGCCTGCTCGAAGCGGTCGCGCACCGTGTTGACGAACTCCGTGAGCCGCGAGGGCTGCATGGCGAGGTAGCGCTCCTCGCGCTCGCCGGCGATCGATTCGAGGAAGGCCTGCTCCCAGGCCGGCGACAGGGTGATGATCGGCAGCGTCCCGTCCGGTCCCTGGTACTGGGCGCAGATCTGGCGGCCGAGCCGGGCGCGGACGTGCTCGACGATGTCGCGCGGGTTCTTCACGTGGCCGGCGACTTCGGCGATGCCCTCGACGATGGAGCCGAGATCGCGCACCGAGACCCGTTCGGCGAGCAGCAATTGCAGCACCCGCTGGATGCCGGTGGTGGCGATCTGCGAGGGCACCACCTCCTTCAGGAGCTCGGTGTGCTCCTTGGGCAGTTCGCGCAGCAGCTTCTGCACCTCGACGTGGTTGAGAAGCTCCGAGACGTGGGCCTTGATGACCTCGGTCAGATGCGTCGAGATCACGGTGGCCGCATCGACCACGGTGTAGCCCTTGAGCTGCGCCTGATCCCGCAGCGAGGCGTCGACCCAGGTCGCGGGCAGGCCGAAGGTCGGCTCCAGCAGGTGCTGGCCGGGGAGCTGCACCTGTCCGCCCATCGGGTCCATCGCCATGAACTGGCCGGGGAAGACCTGACCCGTGCCGGCCTCGATCTCCTTCACCCGCACGACGTAGGTGTTGGCCTCCAGGCCCACATTGTCGAGGATGCGCACCGAGGGCATGACGATGCCGAGTTCGGACGCGAGCTGGCGGCGCAGGGCCTTGATCTGGTCGGTGAGCCGGTCCTGGCCCTCGCCGTTGACGAGGGCGAGCAGGGCGTAGCCCATCTCCAGCTTGAGGTCGTCGAGCTTCAGGAGGTCGGTGACGGTCTCTTCCGCGGGCGCCGCGCCGGGGGCGGCGGCACCGGGCGTGCCCTCCGCCGCGGCGGGGGGCGCCTCGCGTTGGGTCTTGGCGATGCGCCACGCCGCGTAGCCGGAGGCGCCGCCGAGGGCGAGGAAGGGCAGTATCGGCATGCCGGGCAGGAGCGCGATCAGCACCATCACGCCGGCCGACATGCCGAGCGCTTTCGGATAGTTCGCCATCTGCTTGCCGAGCGCCTTGTCGGCGGCGCCCTTCACGCCGGCCTTCGAGACCAGGATGCCGGCCGCGGTCGAGACGATCAGCGCCGGCACCTGGCTCGCCAGCCCGTCGCCGATGGTGAGCAGGGTGTAGGTCTTGGCGGCCTCCGCGAAGCCGAGGCCCTGCTGGGCGACGCCGATGATGATGCCGCCGACCACGTTGATGCCGGTGATGAGGAGCGCGGCCACCGCGTCGCCGCGCACGAATTTCGAGGCGCCGTCCATGGCGCCGAAGAACGAGGATTCCTCTTCGAGCGCCGCGCGCCGGGTCTTGGCCGCCTTCTCGTCGATCAGGCCGGCGGAGAGGTCGGCATCGATCGCCATCTGCTTGCCGGGCATGGCGTCGAGGGTGAAGCGGGCCGCCACCTCGGCGATGCGGCCCGAGCCCTTGGTGATGACGACGAAGTTCACGATGATCAGGATCGCGAAGACGATGATCCCGATCACGAAGTTGCCGCCCATCACGAAGTGCCCGAAGGCCTCGATGACGTGCCCGGCCGCGGCGGTGCCCTCGTGCCCGTGGCCGAGGATCAGCCGGGTCGAGGCGAGGTTGAGCGCCAGCCGCAGCATGGTCGCGATCAGCAGCAGCGTCGGGAAGACGGTGAATTCGAGCGGGTTGTCGATGAACAGCCCCGTCATCATGATCAGCACCGACATGATGATCGAGACGGCCAGCAGCAGGTCGAGCAGGAAGGCCGGCAGCGGGAAGATCAGCACCACGAGGATGCCCATCACCGCCGCGGCGAAGAACAGGTCCGAGCGCTTCGAGAACGCCTGGAGGCTGGCCCGATTCGGCATGCGCAGGGCCGCGAGGCCGCCGAGCCCGCCTGCCCCCGCCGGTACGGCGCCCGCCGTCTCGCTCATCCCGCTCCATCCCCGACGCGAATCGTGCGGACCACGCCCGAGAGGCCCCACCCGGCAGGATTTGCCGGGTGCACGGTTAGCGAGGCGTTAACGCCCGCACCGCCCGCACTCGGGCGGAACCCGGGCGGGCGGCAACGGCTTGGTCAGGCACATCCGTCCGGCGCCTCGCCGGGCTCCAGCGGACGTGACCGAGATGCGCGCCTGTTCCCTCCTCCTCGCCGTGCTGCTATCCGGCATCGGTCCAGGCCGCCCCGGAACCGGAGGCGCCGGCGCCCTCTCCGGCGGAGAAGGCGCACGGCGCGGTCGGCGCGCCGTTGAAGCCCGGTGCCAACAGCTTCACCGCCGCGCAGGTGCGGGCACGGTTTGCCGGGATGGGCTTTTCCCACGTCGCCGACCTGCATCTCGACGGGCAGGGTATCTGGCGCGGACGCGCCGGGCATGCCGGCCGCAGCCTGAACGTCGGCGTGGATGACCGGGGCGAGGTGGCCGCCGAGTGAGGGCGGCGGGAGCAAGGAAGGCCAAGGATCGCGAGAGGGATCATCATGGCAGCACGCGCCGTCACCGCCCTGTTCGACAGCCACGAGGATGCCGCCCGTGTCGTGGACCGCATCGAGGCCGAGGGCGTGCCGCAGGCGGATATCGGCATCGTCGCCCTGAATGCCGCCGAGCGGACCGGGGGGCAGCCTGCGGACGATCCCGGATCGGCGCCTGACCCCGCGGTGCGCGCGCCCGAGAGTCCGGCTGCCGAGGGAGCCGGGGCCGGGGCGACGGTGGGCACCGTGCTCGGCGGCGGGGCGGGCCTGCTCGCGAGCTTCGGCCTCCTCGCGATTCCCGGCGCCGGTCCGGTGATCGCGGCGGGCTGGCTCGTCGCCGCCCTGTCCGGAGCGGGCTTGGGAGCGGCCGCGGGCGGCCTGATCGGCGCCCTGGCCGGGGCCGGCCTGAGCGGGGCCGATGCGGAGACCTATGCCGAGGGCGTGCGGCGCGGCGGCACGCTGGTGACGGTGCAGGCCGAAGGGGACATCGCCGAACGCGTCATCGCGCTGATGCGGCGGGGCGGGGCGATCGATCTCGACGAGCGGGCCCGGGGTTGGCGCGCGCAGGGCTGGACCGGCGGCACCGCGGGGGCGCCGCCCGCCACGGCCACGCCCGCTCCGGACCCGGAGCCCGCCCTTCTGCCGGACCCGGCCACGCCGGCCGACCCGACGGCCTCGTCCCCGACCCGCCGGCCGCCCGGTGCGATCGGCTGAACCTTTCCGGCAAAACCATCGCCTCGCCGTCGTCGCGGGTACGACCGGCTTTCGTAGGGCGAGGCCGTTCGGCCCGGTCCGTCAGCCATACAGATACTTGCGGATCACGACGCCGAGGCCGAACACGGCCATCGCCACCAGCGCGACGATGCTCGTGAACAGGTGGCGACGCGGCTCGATCGCCGAGACGGGGACGACCGGCTCGACCACGGGCGTGAAGAACTCGATCTGGCGGTTGGCGACGATGCGCGCCTGTTCGTTGGCCGCCAGCACCTTGTTGTAATACAGCAGCGCGTTCTTGCGCTGGTTCTCCAGCCCCTCGAACTCCGTCATCGCCTCCGAAAGCAGGCGGCGCTGCTCCGGATCGGTGCTGGTCATCTGCCGCTCGATCTTCTCGATGTTCTCGTCGAGCTCCTGGATCTGCGCCTTCAGATCCTGGATCTGGCGCCGCTCGGGTGCGAGGTCGCGCAGGCTCAGCGTGAGCTGGACCGAGAGTTCGATGCGCTTCTTGCGCAACTCGGCGATGACCATGAGGTTGTTCTTGTTGGCCGACTGCGCGTCCAGCACGCCGGCCCGGTTGCGCAGGTCGCGCATCGCGCGCTGCGCCTCCAGCATCCGCTCCTTCGCCACTTCGAGTTCGTGGCCGCTCTCGGCGAGCGCGGCGTTGCGCGCCTTCAGGCTGAGCTGGTTCACCATGCGCTCGCTCTCCTGCAGGATCGCCCGAGCGAGGTTGTAGGATTCCTGCGGATCGAAGGCCTGCACCTTGAGCAGGATGATGCCGCCGTTGGCATCGACCGAGGTCGTAACGCGCTTGTGCCAGTAGCGCATGAAGCGCTCGATCGGCTCCTCCGCATCCGACCGCGAGAGGAAGTCGATGCCTTCGCGCGAGAACATCTCCCGCAGCGGCATCTGCCGCTCCATGGTCTCGATCATCTGCCGGCTGGCGATGTAGCTCGTCGTGATCAGCGTGTCCTGCGCGATCATCTGCTTGGACAGGGAGCTGTTGCTGCCCGTCTCGTCGTTCTGGACCTTGTCGACGCTGCCGAGCGCCGGCCGCAGGGCGAAGCGGGCTTCGGTGACGTATCGGTCCGAGGCGATGAGATAGAAGTACCCGGCGGTGACGAGGGTCGGCAGCGCGAAGACGAGCAGGAAGAGGGCGGGGATCCACGGATCGCGCCGGATATGCGTCTGGTAGGCACGGATGCCCTTCTTGTGGTCGGACTGGCGCGCGATGCGGGCGAACCGCTTGAGCGACTCCGCGACCGCGGTGGAGCGGTCGGCGGTCGTCAGCGGCGCACCGCTCGGGCTGCTGATCTCGGTGCTCATGTCCTCAATGCTCGCCCGCGCCGCACGGTCGGCTGCGCCCGCTCGCTTGTCGGCGGCGGATCGCACCGCCTTCGTCTCTCGCCCGGTCTCACGGCAAAACCGTGTCCGCCGCGTGACGCTCGTTCCCGCGCCGTCCGGAAGAGCCGGCATCGCTCCTGCCGAAGGATGCTCCCGGGGCGTCTCTGAAGATCGCCCGCGGCAGCCTTCAGCTATTCAGGCGACGGTAGGCTTCGACGGCGTCGTTGACGTCGCCGTAGACCACGGCCTGCCCGTTGATGAGGATGATCGCCTGACTGCAATACTCGCGGATCTGCTCCATGCTGTGGGAGATCAGGATCACGTCCGCAGTCTCGCGCCGCTTGTTGAAGATGTCGGCGCAGCGCTTCTGGAAGCGCGCATCACCCACGGACAGCGTCTCGTCGATGAGGTAGCAGTCGAAGGGGATCGCCATGCTCATGCCGAAGGCGAGTCGCGACCCCATGCCGGAAGAATAGGTGCTCACCGGCATGTTCAGGTAGCTGCCGAGTTCGGAGAAATCCTCGACGAATTCGAGCACCCGCCGCGGGTCCTCCCCGTAGATCCGGGAGACGAAGATGACGTTGTCGCGGCCGGTCATCTTGGCGTTGAAC